>NZ_JBEXFP010000002.1:0-108503 GCF_040606825.1 Micromonospora sp. NPDC005367
CCTCCCCGGACGGGGACCAGGTCGTTCGTCCGGTAGGGCGCTCCACCTTGTCCCCGTCCGGGGAGGCTGGACGGTCTGCCGACTGCCCGACGAGGAGATCCGCTCTCAGTCAGCGGACGGCGGCTCGCACTCCTCGATCAACTCCCAGGCATTGAAGAACTTCGGCTGCGGACCGAACAGGTCGCGCAGGTCCCCCGTCGGAGGCCCATGGCGATCGTCGCCGGGTAGCCAGATCGAGTCGCACTCCGGGCAGAGCAGGAACACCCGGCCGTCCTCGCGAACCCGGTACCACGTCTGCCAGTCCTGGCCACAGGCCGTGCAGGCGACACGCTCGTCCTCCCGCGTCATCACGTGGGCGATCTTAGTCCCGTGGCGAGCAACCGGCGTGCCATTAGCGTGCCATTGGGTGAGGACATCAGGGGTCAGTCGAGGCCACGGGAGACTGCCGAGACCAGGCCGCCAAGCCGGTGACCTGACGGAGATCGGCAATTCCCAAGCTGACAGTGCGGGTTCGATTCCCGTCACCCGCTCCAACGTGAGGCCCCAGCTCGGGACAGGTTTCCCGGCTGGGGCCTTGATCGTTGCTCCCGTTTCTTGCGCTGGCCGTGCCCGCTACGTGCTCGATCCCCTGGTCTGCTTGATCTGTGAGCTGAGAGCGTCGGCGATGTGCGCGTCGCGCTCGCGGGCGGTGTGCTGATAGATCATCGCCGCACGGGTCGAGGCATGGCCCATCCGGGCCGTACCCGCTCGGTCACTGCGCCTCCGGCGGGAGCGCAACGACTTCAGGATGGCCGGGGCCCCGTCGGCGGGGCGCGTTCCGTGGGTGGTTGCGCTGGGCCATCCCGCCAGCCGACGATCCGGGCGAGCCGACCAGACCCACGCCCGGCCCGCCAGCGTCCGTGCGTCTGTCAAGGTTCGCGTGACGTGACGTGACGGGCCGGGCGGCGCCCCGCTGCCCAGACGGGCGGGTCGGCGGCAAACGGAATGGCTACTGGCTTAGCGATGGGCTTTGCTCGGCGAGAGCTGAGGCGGGATGTCCGTCATGATTCTTCTGCCGGAACCGTGCTGCGCCAAGAGCGTTCAGACTCACACCCCAGATGAGCAGAACGGCGAGCCACTGGACCCAGTTCAGTGCATCCATCTGGCCGGAAAGCAGGTGTCGGACGGAGGAATACGGAGTCAAGGCTTGGGTCGGCCTGAGGACATCGATGGCACCCAGCAGGAACCACAGGCCGAGCGGCAGGAGGATGGTGGCGACGAACGCGATGGCGGGACGCCGCATCAGCAGGCCGAGCCCTGTACCCACAAGCTGGGCCACCACCTGGACCAGAACGCTACCTACCGCGATGGTTCCGACGTGCCGCCACGGGTCCTGAGCAGTCGACGTGGTGACCGTGAGGGCCACGACGCATACCAGGAAACCGAACAGACCCACGACGGCGGCGAGCAGCGTCGCGGCCAGCAGGGTAGGCGTGAGGCGAGCAATCCCGGACGCCCGCTTCAGGTCGCGGACGAGCAGGATACCGAAGGCCGGCACGATGACGGACATCAGGCTCTGTACTGCGTCGGAAAGCTTGGCGACAGTGCGATCACCAGGCGGTCCATCCAGCGCAAGCCCTGCGGCGGCTAGCAGTCCCAGCAGCAGGGTGACCGCGAGTAGGAAGCCGCGCGCACGCGTACCGAGAGAGCGGCGGAGAGCATTGAGAGTGGCCTCACCGAGGGTGGTGGAGGTGCTGAGGGTGTTAGGAATGGCTGAATCGGTCATTGTGCCCCCGTCCGACAGTCGGAGCTCAGTCTCTCCTAGGAGGACGCCAAATAGCCACGGTCGGCCAGGGTCCCGTCGCCGCAAGACGTGGACATATATTGATGATCGCCGCCCCCAGGCGCCCAGTCGGACGACGGCGGGCATCGATCGCGTGCCCGATGAAGAGGTCAACACGAGCCGACACCGGCACGGCGCCGGCAATAACCCGAACGCCCTGTGTTTCCCTACCGGGCGATGCGGCTACCCAACGTGTAGATCAATTCGATTCCCAAGCTGACAGCGCGGGTTCGATTCCCGTCACCCGCTTAAACGGCAAGGGCCCAGGTCAGGAGGGAACTCCCGGTGCTGGGCCTTGGCATTTCTCGGTCACTGATTCGGCGTCGTACCTCTGCGTGCCCGCCGGAATCATGTGCCCGCCGGCGTCCTCCGCCATCCGTGTCCCCGGTCGCTGAGCCGTTGTCGGCCTGGTCCGGGTCGCCGTGCAGTGAGGGCGGGCGCCTTTCGGCCCCGCGCTCTACTGCCAGGTTGCGGTGGCGGGGTCGATGCCGTGAGCACGTGCGTTGGCGTCGATGCTTCGACGGAACCAGGTGGCAAGGCCGGCGCGGATGCCGTCGTAGTGGGCAGCGAACCCCGGATCGGCCGCGAACCTGCGGCCGAGACAGACCTGCATCTGCCTGCTGAGGGGGAAGTACGACGAGGTGAACACCTCGCGGTGCCGCTCGACGAGTTGATTCGCGTCGGTGCTGCCAGGTGTGACGCCTGCGTCCAGCGCCTCCACGAGGGCGCGGTCAAGGCCGGCGATGCTGTCGGCGATCGCCTGCCATTCCTCCGGGCTGCGAGCGGCTGAGCGTTCGGCGTACTGCCGCCATTGCGTGGTGTTTCCGTAGCGTTGACGGGCCTGGGCGTGCCGGTCCGGGTCCCACTGGGGCCCGAAGATCGCGGCCTGCTGCTCGACGGTCAGCAGCAGGCCGCGCTCGTGGGCGTCGACCATCCGATCCAGTCCGACGCTGAGCTGCTGGAGGCGGTCGATCCGTTCGGCAACCTGGGCTTGCTGCGCGCGCAATGCGCCGGGCACGTCGGTGGTCGAGTCGTCCAGGATGACCCGGATCCTGGCCAGGTTGAGGCCGAGTTCGCGGTAGACGACGATCCGATGCAGGCGTTCCAGGTCACCAGCGGTGTAGAGCCGGTAACCGGCAGCCGTACGCAGCGACGGCCGCGCCAGACCGATCTCATCCCAGTGGTGCAGCGTGCGCACGGTGACGCCGAGATCCGCCGAGACCTGACCGACGGTCAGGCCATCGGCGTCAGTGGCATCAGGCATGCTCTTCATTGTCGTCGCGGCCCGCGCCTGGCGTGATCCCCACGGCTTCGAGGTTCCGTGCCTCCTGACTGGCCGGATCCCAGGGCTTCGCCGCGGTGAACACGATCCGTGCCCTCTCGGGGGTGATCACCTCCACATCCCGGGTGTTCCAGGGAGTATCCCGTGGACCGTCGACCGAGTCCGGATTCAGCGCACGGCAGTCCTCGGCAACGCTATCGATCTGGCTGAGCACGCACGCGAAGCTGAAGCTGATCGCGGGTGCCTGCGCTGGAACGTTCGCTGTCGGGACGAGGAGTACGTCCTGGAACGCCCATCGGCGCAGATGCACGAGCCTGCCGGGGATGCTGAACAGTTCGAAGAACCCGAGTCCGCGAATCCAGAAATCCACCGACGCCGCCAGATCTGAAGTGATATCCACAACGTACAGACGATCATGCGGTGGCCGCCTCGCGCCTACCTCACCCCAAGCAACAAGATCCCATACGGCGGGTGCCGTACTAGTCACTCTGAATAGAGCATCTTGTGTTGGGACTTAGTGATGGCCGGCAGATATCGGCACTCAGTTGTGGAGCGGGATAGCGGGGCACTCGAACTGCTTGACGACACCGGTGTCGACGGCGCTGCCAGCCGTCATCGCTGCCCGAACCTCCAGGGCCGAACCCAGAACCCCGTCGCCGTCCAAGTCACCGTTGGTCACGGCGGCGGCATAGCCCGCAGGGAATGCCAGCTCGTGAACCTGCCACCGGCCGCCGTTGTAGCCGGTGTCGCCTGGTGCTGCCTCGGCCACCTTCAGCTGCGCGTCTCCGAAGCTGTAGAGGATGTCCCACGCGTGGTCGGGTGCGCCGGTACGCGACAAGTCAGTCGGGGTGCCAACGGTCCGGTAGAGCGCTCCATCCGCGTAGAAGGCGGGACCGGATACCCCAGCCGAGGCCTGACCGGCCAAGCCCAGGACAGCGGCCGCGGCGACAGCCGCAGCCGCGCCGAATACACGCAGCGTGCGAACACGTACGTTCTGCATAGTTCCTCCCCAAGGTCAATCGGCGTCAGACGTGCGCCGGACTCCAAGGAAACAACACCAGACCCCGTAAGAACTTACGAAACCATGACGGGTTCAATTCGGAGCCCGTAGCTCGCGCAGGCGTAACGCCCCACCCCTCCGCCAATGACACGCCGGGCCGGCCACCCTCCTGAGTGCACGCCGACGTCGGACGGTGGGATTCAGCATCAAGATCATCGGGCGCAAGTTGGGTACAACGTCGAGGTGAGCAGCGTGTGGCCAGCCGCGACAAGCCTCGAATGGCCGGCCGGACGACGAGTGTCGTGGGCGGTTGACAGTATTTGCCGGGTGCAGGTACGCGAGGAGATCCGGGCGATGGTCGAGGCGATCGTGCCCGTGGACGAGTTGGAGGCCCGGCACCGAGCGGAGTGCCTGGCCTGGCTGGCCGAGACCCGCGACATCTTCCGGCGGGAGAAGCCGCGCACCCCGTCGCCGCACCTGGTGGCGTACTTCCTGCTGTACGACGAGACGGACGGCAGCGTACTGCTGGTCGATCACCGTAAGGCCGGGATGTGGCTGCCCAGCGGCGGCCACGTCGAGCCGGCGGAGCACCCGGCCGAGACGGTGCGTCGGGAGATGCTGGAGGAGTTGGGTGCGCCGGCGGTGTTCCATCCGCGCTTCGGTGCGCGGCCGGCCTTCCTCACCGTCAGTCGGACCGTCGGTTCGCCCGCGGAGCAGCACGTCGACGTGAGTCTCTGGTTCGTGTTGAGCGGTGACCGCGATCAGACGTTCGTCCCCGACTCCGGCGAGTTCCACGGTGTTCGGTGGTGGACGCCGCATGACGTGGCCGCCGCCGCTCCGGGGGCCGTCGAACCGCACCTGAGCCGGATGCTGGGCAAGCTGGCAGCTCTCCGGGACCGGGGAGCCACCCGCTGCACGGCCACCTGACGGACGACGTTGCCCCCGATCCGCTCGACCGCACCTCGGCTCGCGATTGCGTCGGGGTGGAACGGTGATCGCGTGCATGCTGCGCTCACCCGGCTGAACACCCCGACCTGGCAAGCGGTCGGCGGCATCCTGTTATTGGTGGTCGGCGGTCTCCTGCTCTGGCTGCCGATCCACACCCAGAACGCGCTGGACGACTGGGCCGTCGAACTGCGGGCGGGCGGCGAGCCGGCGCAGGCGATCATCTACGACCGGATCACGAAGCGTCGCGGCGGGACGACCATGTACTTCCGCTACGACTTCGGCGGCCGGACGTACGAGCAGGAGGTCCCCTGCGTCGAGGTGTGCCGGTCGTACGGCGAGAAGGTGGGGATCTGGGTCAACCGCTCGGACCCGACCGACTTCGTCACCGACTTCGACCAGCTCAGTGGGCACCGGGGCCGCCTACAGGGCGGGCTGGGCGTCGTCGGCTTCGTGGCTCTACTCCTGGGGGCGCTGCTCACGCTGTCCCGTGTTCCGTGGCGGCGCTGGTTTCCCCGGCGCAGTCCGCCTCGGCGGCGCGTCCAGCCAGCTCCTGGCGGTGCGTTCACGGGCAGGTCGAAGCACAAGCGCCGGGCCGGACGTTGAGCGGGGACGGTCAGACGGCCAGGTCGGTCCGACCCGCGCCCCCGGGTTATTGCGCGAACTCCGGGGTGGCGGTGGCGAGCGGATCGGCGTCACGGCGGGGCACAGTGGCTAGCGCCAGCGCGACGAGCGCGGAGCCCGCCCCGACCACGAAGAAGAGCGAGAGCGCGGGCTGACCGAGCCACTCCCAGAGCGGATGCCACACCGGGTGCGGTTCGTCGCGGTGGTGTCCGAGCAGGTTCGGCGCGGCGAGCAGCACCGGCGTCCACCAGAACAGCATGGTGATCGCGTAGAGGGCGGTCACGCCGTTGGTGGCGGGGTGCGGAGGCCGCGTCCGCCGGCTCGCCCAGGCGAAGACCAGCCCGCCGAGGAGGGCGCCGACCAGGCCACCGCCGATGCCGGCGGGCAGCACGGCGGGCGGAGTGGCCCGGTACACGGCCACGGTGAGGTGCGTGCCGTCGATCGACGGGTTCGCCAGCCAATGGATGTCGAGGGCGGTGTCGTCGCGACGTGCGACGAGGCTGACGTTGCTCGGCCCGCCGGTCGGCGTGCAGCCACCGCCGGCCCGGCAGGTCAGCTCGGGCTCGACGTGCGGCGGGAGGACGCGCCAGCCGGTCTCGCGGAGCCGGCCTTGCGCGAGCGCCACCATTTCGTGCTGGACGGCCCGCGGCGCGGTCTTCACGGTCGCCACCGTCGCGCCCTGCTGGTACTCGCCGCCGTCGAGGAACAGCATTGCCTTGAGGTTACGGGGACGCAGCGGCTGACTGTAGAAGGTGAAGAGCGCCGCCCCCGGATCGACCTCGTTGATCTCGTATCCGGGGAGCACCTCGGCGACGAGCGCGGTGGTCTCGGTGGCATCGGGCAACGGCCGCGCCGTGTGCCAGGCGGCCCAGGTGGCGAACGCGGCGCTGAACAGCCCGCAGATGACGGCCGTGAGCACCGCCCAGACGACGACGGTACGACTTTCCGGCCGACCCAGGTGCTTGCGCATGCCGGACGTTATATCGATGATCAACGTAGGGTCAAGGAAACCGCCGACCGCCGGACTAGGCTGCGATCATGCGTATTGGCATCGTGATCCTTCCGGACCAGCGCTGGGCGGAGTCGCAGCGACGCTGGCGGCAGGCGGACGAGTGGGGCTTCGACCACGCGTGGACGTACGACCACCTGGGCTGGCGTGACCTAGTCGACGGTCCCTGGTTCGACTCGATGGCGACGCTCACCGCGGCGGCCACCGTGACATCGCGGATCAAGCTCGGCACCCTGGTCGCCTCGCCCAACTTCCGTCACCCGGCCGCCTTCACCCGGCAGATCACCGCGCTCGACGACGTCTCCGGCGGCCGTACGCTACTCGGCGTCGGTGCCGGTGGGATCGGGTTCGACTCCGCCGTGCTGGGTGGGGAGACCCTTCCCCCACGGCAGCGGGTGGATCGGTTCGCGGAGTTCGTCGAGCTGCTCGACCTGGTGCTGCGGGAGGACGGCACGACCTGGCGCGGCGAGTGGTTCACTGCGGTCGACGCCCGGAACAACCCCGGCTGCGTGCAGACTCCCCGCGTGCCGTTCGTGGTGGCCGCGAACGGGCCCCGCTCGATGCGGCTGGTTGCGCGCTTCGGCCAGGGCTGGGTCACCACGGGTGACGGTGGTGACGACCTGGAGAGCTGGTGGGCCGGGGTCGCGGAGTTGTCGAAGCGGCTGGATCGGACGCTGGACGAAGCCGGCCGTGACCCGGCGACCATGGACCGTTACCTCTCGATGGACGCCGCCCCGGTCTTCTCGCTGAGCAGCGCCCAGTTTTTCGCCGATCAGGTCGGACGGGCCGCCGAACTGGGCTTCACCGACGTGGTGACGCACTGGCCACGGGCCAGCAGCTGGTACGCGGGCGACGAGGAGATTCTGGTGGACGTGGCCACCCGGCTGCTGCCGGAGCTGCGCCGGGCCTGAGCCGCTCCGGCGCGACCGGTTCGTCAGGTGCCGATGATGCCGTCGTCGGTCGGGAGGAGCCGGAAGCGCAGGCAGACCACGTCCGTGTCGTCCGTGACCGGGGTGCCGAGTCGGGCCCAGTAGGCTGCGTGGCCCGAGCCCCAGTCCTCGATCGACGGGTCACCTTCACCCTCGGAGCGGGCGAAGTCCCAGCTGACGTCGGCGAAGCGGACCACCTCGACGCCGGTGACCTCCACGACCCCGACCAGGTGGTCGTCGTCGTCGACCAGCACCAGCCGCTCGCCGACCCGCTCCAGTTCCTCGCCATCCTCGGCGTACTCGCTGAGCAGACCGGCGGTCGCCGTCTTCACCCCGGCGAGCACCAGGCCGTTCAGGGTGCCCCGCAGCTCGCCGGGAGTGCCGAGGGCGAGGGTGCGCAGTTCACCGATTCGAGGCCACATCCTGCCGAGGCTAGGCGAGCGCGGGACCGTCCGCCGTTGCTTTTCCCGGCCCGGGGCGGGGCGGTTGCCGTGCGGCTCGCTCGTTGGCCCCGGGCGGCTGTGGTCGGGCGTACGGTGACGGGAGCGGCGGCAGTCGACTACTGGAGGCGACCATGGCGAAGCGACGTGCGGTGTTCATCCCCGGAATGGGGTACGACACCCGGGCGCCGTTGTTCGCGTACGTCGGGGAGTCGCTGCGCCGGGCCGGGTTCGCCCTCCACGAGATCGGTTGGGAGTTCCCGGCCGGGCTCGCCGCCGAACAGCATGGCTCGTGGGTGGCGGAGCGCGTCCGTCCGGCCCTGACCGAGCCGACCGACCTGCTGGTGGGCAAGTCGCTCGGTAGCCTCGCCGCGCCGCTCGCCGCCGACCGGGCGCTGCCGGCGGTCTGGCTCACCCCGCTGCTGCATCTCCCCGAGGTGGTCGACGCGCTGCAGCGCACGGAGGCCCCGTTCCTGCTGATCGGGGGTGCCGCGGACCGGACGTGGGACGGCGCGGCGGCCCGCCGGCTCAGCCCGCACCTGATGGAGATCCCGGAGGCCGACCATTCGCTGTTGTTGCCGGGGCCGCTGGTCCGCTCGGCCGAGGCATTGGGCCGGGTCTGCACCGCCGTCGAGGAGTTCGTGCAGGTCATGTGGGGGAAGTAGCCGGCGATGTCGGTGTGCGTGCAGAGCGCGACGGGCTCGACCGAGGTCAGGCGTTCAGGTCGGTGCCCGAGACCAGCCCGCGCACGCGCAGCTCGGCGGCGGTCTGCGCGGTGCAGTCGACGGCGACGGCAGCGGTGCCGAGGGGTTCGGCGCCACGGGTGCGGCAGATGTCGTAGAGGGCGCGTACCTGCGCGCCGGTCGCCACCCAGTCGTCGACCACCAGCACCCGGTCGCCGGGGCCGAGGTGCCGCTCCCGTACGGCCAGGTCGACCTGGCGGCCCCGGAAGTCCGGCGGGCTCTGCGCCCAGGTCAGTGGGCCGGCCGGCAGCCGTCCGTCGCCGGGCTTGTGTGCCGGTACGAAGCCGACGCCGAGCGCGGTGGCGGCCAGCGGGCCGACCAGCAGGCCGGTGACCGCGGGGGCGAGCACCACGGTGGGCCGGGCGGCGCGGAACGGCGCCACGAGGGCCGGTCCGAGTTCGGCCAGCACGTCCGGGTCCCGCCACCAGCCGGAGATGTCGCTGACCAGGTGGGTCGAGCCGGGCCCGGGGTCGAGCCACTGGAACAGTTCAACAAGACGTTGGCTCAGCTCAGCGGGCATCTGCCCATCTTCCGGCAGCCGCCCGGGCAGGCGGTAGGCCGGGGCGATGGTAGGGCTGGACCCGGTTGCGCGGCTCCGGGCGACCGGGCCGCCCGGTGGATCACGGGTCGGATGATCGGCTACACGTATGCTTGCAAATACGGGCATATCGCCGTGATCACGTTGACTTCGGAAGTGCCTCTCTCGTTACGGTCCGACCCAGCTTGTTCAGCAAGATGAAAGGACCCGGGCTGGTGGCTGCTAGGCACTCCCGTACCCGCAGGATCTCCTCGCCGGCCGGCATCGCGGCGACGGCGGCGCTCGGCGTCGCGCTCGCCGTGGGCGGCGCCGTCGGCGCCGTGCACCTGACGTCGGGTACGGACTCCCGGCCGGTGGCCATCGAGCTGACCCCCAGTACCGTGCCCACCAGCCTGGCCCCGAGCTCGCCTGCCGCGTCGCCGAGCCCCAGCGTGTCGCCGAGCGCCACCGCCACCGCCACCCCGGCGCTGACCCGCTCCCCACAGGCGGCCTCCCGGGGCAAGACACGTACGGCCGTCCCGAAGCCGACGGCGAAGAAGACCACGACGGCAGCGAAGGCGGTCGACAGCGGCTCCTGCGGCGCCTCCTTCTACTCCGATGGCCAACTGACCGCGAACGGGGAGACGTTCAACCCGGACGCGTTGACCGCGGCGCACAAGACCCTGCCGTTCGGCACGAAGGTCCGGGTGACCAACCCGGCGAACGGGAAGTCGGTCGTGGTGCGGATCAACGACCGTGGCCCTTTCGTCGACGGGCGCTGCCTCGACCTGTCCCGGGCCGCCTTCGCCGACATCGCGTCCCTCGACGTCGGCGCGATGACCGTCCGGTACGAGGTGCTCGGCTGAGCGGATGCCCGGCAGCGATACGGCCGACGTCACGAACCGGCCGGACAGAACCTGCTCGGACGACGGGCCAGGTTCATTCACCCGTTCACGTCGATCAGGCATGCTGTCCTTCGTACGTACACATCCCTTCCAGCCGGGCCGAAGCCCGCTGAGCCCCGGATCCCGCGCCGGTCTCGGCGCGGCCGTCGCCCTGCTCGCGATCGTCTCCGCGGTGGACCTGGCGGACGGCCGCGCCACGCACTACATCGCGCTGATGGTGGCGGTGCCCTTCCTGGCCGCCGCGCTGGCGTCCTGGCGGGTGGTGCTGGGCGTCGGCGTCGTGGCGACCGCCGTCGGCACCACGTTCGCGGCCACTGCCATGAGCACCGCCGACGCCTCCTGTGAGAAGTCCGTCTCCCTGATCAACGGGGTGAGCGTGGCCGGCATCGCGCTCGCCACCGGGATCGCGGTGGTGGTGGCCTCGGTTCGACAGCGGCAGGCCGAGCGGATCGCCGAGTTGTCCAAGCTCGCGGCGGTGGCCCAGCAGGCGGTGTTGCGTCCGCTCGGTCCGCAGGTCGGCACGCTGTCGGTCGCCGGTCGCTACATCTCGTCGACCGCGACGGCGGAGATCGGCGGCGACCTGTACGAGGCGCTCGACACCCCGTACGGCGTACGCATGATCATCGGCGACGTGCGCGGCAAGGGGCTGGACGCCGTACGGCTGGCGAGCATCGTGCTGGGGTCGTACCGGCACGTGGCGTTCGAGCGGACCGACCTGCGAGCGGTGGTCGCCGATCTGGACCGGGCGGTGGCCCGCAGCGTCGGTGACGAGGACTTCGTCACTGCGGCGCTCGTCGAGGAGCGGGGTGGGACGCTCACTATCGTCAACTGTGGACACCCGCCGCCGCTGCTGCTGCGGCGGGGCGCGGTGATCCCGCTCGAACCGCCCGCGCCGGCGCCTCCGCTCGGGTTCATGCCCGCGGTGCGGCCACGGGTCGAGCGGCTGGAGCCCGGCGACCGGCTGCTGCTCTTCACCGACGGGCTCGGTGAGGCGCGCCGCGACGGCGAGTTCTTCCCGACCGCCGACCGGGCCTGGCGGCTACTGGGCCACGGCACCGTCGCCGACGGGCTCGCGTCACTGGAGACGGCCCTGGTCGAGTGGGTGCACGGCCGCCTCGACGACGACATCGCCCTGGTCCTGATGGAGTACACGGGTGCGGGCACCGGGGCGACGGCGGCCGTGCCGAGCTGGGAGGTCGGCACGGCGGAGAGCTGACGCCGCTCGGCAACGGATCGTCACGCCTCGCGTGCACGACGACTACCGCCCGTACGCCTACCCGATTGTGTAACCGCCGTCACTTCGGTGATCGGCTTGTCGCTGTCTACTTGCCGGTAATAGAGTCGGAGTTACTGATCGGTAACACCTGTCCGGAAGCGGGGCCAGTGAGCATGACCCACTACAAGAGCAACCTGCGGGACCTCGAGTTCAACCTGTTCGAGGTCTTCGGGGCGGACCGGGCGTTCGGCCAGCAGCCGTACTCCGAGCTCGACGCCGACACCGCGCGCAGCATCCTCGCCGAGGTCGACCGCCTCGCCCGCGAGGACCTGGCCGCCAGCTACACGGACAGCGACCGCAACCCGCCGGTCTTCGACCCGGCCACGCACACCGCGCCACTGCCGGAGTCGTTCAAGAAGTCGTACCGGACCTTCATGGAGTCGGAGTTCTGGCGGCTGGACCTCCCGCCCGAGCTGGACGGCACGAACGCCCCACGAGCCCTCTGGTGGGCCCTCGCCGAGCTGGTGCTCGGCGCCAACGCTCCGGTCTGGATGTACGCGTCCGGCCCGTCCTTTGCGCACGTGCTGCACGTCGAGGGGAATGAACGGCAGAAGAAGTGGGCCAAGCTCTTCGTCGAGAAGCAGTGGGGCTCGACCATGGTCCTCACCGAGCCGGACGCCGGCTCGGACGTCGGCGCCGGCCGCACCCGGGCCGTTCCCCAGCCGGACGGCTCGTGGCACATCGAGGGCGTCAAGCGTTTCATCACCTCGGGTGAGCACGACCTGACCGACAACATCGTCCACTACGTACTGGCCCGTCCGGTCGGTGTCGAGGGCGTCGGCGGCCCGGGCACCAAGGGCCTCTCGCTCTTCGTCGTGCCGAAGTACCACTTCGACGAGGAGACCGGCGAGCTGGGCGAGCGCAACGGCGTCTTCGCCACCAACGTCGAGCACAAGATGGGGCTGAAGGTCTCCAACACCTGCGAGCTGACCTTCGGCGAGCACGGCGTACCGGCCAAGGGCTGGCTGATGGGCGACAAGCACGAGGGCATCCGGCAGATGTTCATGATCATCGAGTACGCCCGGATGATGGTCGGCACGAAGGCGATCGCCGCGCTCTCCACCGGCTACCTGAACGCCCTCGAGTACGCCAAGAGCCGGGTCCAGGGCGCCGACCTCGTCCAGCAGGCCGACAAGACCGCGCCGCGGGTCACCATCACCAACCACCCCGACGTCCGACGCTCGCTGCTGCTGCAGAAGTCGTACGTGGAGGGCCTGCGGGCGCTCGTCCTGTACACCGCGTGCTGGCAGGACCGGGTGGCCATAGCCGAGGCGGCCGGTGACGAGAAGGCCACCAGGCTCGCCAAGCGGGTCAACGACCTGCTCCTGCCGCTGGTCAAGGGCGTCGGCTCGGAGCGGGCGTACGAGCTGCTCGGGCACGAGGCCCTCCAGACCTTCGGCGGCTCCGGCTTCCTCCAGGACTACCCGCTGGAGCAGTACGTCCGCGACTCCAAGATCGACACCCTGTACGAGGGCACCACCGCGATCCAGAGCCTCGACCTGGTGTTCCGGAAGATCGTCCGGGACAACGGGAAGGCCCTGGCGACGGTCGCCGGCGAGATCCAGGAATTCATCACCTCCGAGGGCGGCAACGGCCAGCTCAAGGAGGAGCGCCAGGTGCTCGGCAAGGCGCTCGCCGAGGTTCAGACGATGCTCGGCGTCATGACCGGCTGGTTGGGCGCCGCGCAGGGCGGCGACGCCCGGGCCCTCCACAAGGTCGGGTTGAGCAGCCGGCGGTTCCTGCTGGCGATCGGCGACCTGGTCGTGGGCTGGCTGCTGCAGAAGCAGGCCGAGGTGGCGCTGCGGGCGCTGAACGGTGAGCTCGCCGCCACCGACCAGGCGTTCTACATCGGCAAGGTGGCCGCCGCCCGGTTCTTCGCCCGCGAGGTGCTGCCCCGCATCGGCGCCGACCGGCGGATCATCGAGGGCACCGACCTGGACATCATGGACCTGCCGGAAGAGGCGTTTTGAACCGTACCGCCCATGACACGGAACGGACGGCCGCGCCTTCCGCGGCGATGACCGGCACGACGGCCGGCGGGGACCAACCCGCCGGCCGTCGGCGTTCCGGTGCTCCCCGCGGCGGCCGGATCGCACCGGCGAACCGGGCCGTGGCACCGGGTTCGGACACGCATTCGGCAACCCCCGCCGGGTAGCCGGCCGTCGTGGCGGGTAACCCCTGCGAGACCACGTCGGAACACGCCCGAACCCATCGCACGGGGGAGTCCAGCGGACATGGGCATTGGTAGCGGTATCTTCCTGATCGCGGTCGGCGCGATCCTGACCTTCGCCATCAGAGCCAACGTCTGGTGGGTCGACCTGCGCGCGGTCGGCTGGGTGTTCATCCTGGCCGGTCTGGCCGTCCTGCTCACCACGCTCTGGTACTGGCAGGATCGGCGCAAGCGGGCACGAACCCTCATCGTCGAGGAGAACCGGCTGTCCCATCCCACCGCGATGATGCCGCCGCCTCCCGACCCGCCGCCGCCCACCGCGCCGCCCTCCTGAGCCCGCGTAGCGCTGAGCCACCCGTCCACTGGCGGGTGGCTCAGCTTCGTGCGGCGTACCGCTCGGTGAGCTGCGCCCCGCCACGGTCGAGCTCCACCCACGGGCCAGGGCTCCGGTGCACCGCGAGTTCCGTCGTCCGTAGCTCCTCCGGCGCCCGCCCCGCGTCGAGCAGCGCGGAGAGCAGCGAGATACCCGGATTGTGAGCTATGACCAACACCGTCCGGGCGACCGGGTTCACCCGGCGAACCAGCGCCAACAGGTCATCCGGGTGCGCCTCGTATGCGTCCGCCTCGTACCGGACATCGGGCCAGGGGCCGGCGGAACCCCCCTCCGGCGGCGAGCCGGTCATCCCCATCGCCACACCGTGCCAGGTCTCCCGGGTGCGCCGGGCGGTCGAGCAGAGCACCACGTCCGGCAGCAGACCGTGCTTGGCCAACCAGGCGCCGGCGGACTCTGCGTGGGCGCGCCCGCGAGTGGTGAGCGGGCGGTCCACGTCCGGCCCCTCCTCGGACGGCTCGGCCTTCGAGTGGCGCAGCAACACCAGTGTCCGGGCTCCGGCGTACGCGTCCGTCATGCCACCAGCTTGCCCGATTGGCGATCACGGTGCCGGGGTAAGTCGATGGATGCCGCAACCTCACCGATGGCCGCGGCGGGAGTTATCGCCAGCTGACAGCCGAGGAGACGACCGATGGGCATTGGTGGCAGCATTTTCCTGATCGCACTGGGTGCGATCTTCGCGTTCGCCGTGGAGGCCGACCTCGGCTGGCTCAACCTCGCCGTCGTCGGGTGGGTGCTGATGCTCGCCGGTGTCGCCGGCCTGCTCGTCACCCTCTACTTCTGGAACAACCGCCGGCGCACGGTGGTCACGACCGCCCCGGCCCGGGCGGACCGAGTGGTCACCGACCGGGTGGTGCCGGCCCAGGACGCCCGGGTCGTCGAGGAGTACCGCGAGGTACGCCGGCCGGGTCACCCCGTCTGACAGGTGCCCACTGCTCGTCGAGGGCCCCGCGACACCGCGGGGCCGTCGATCTGTGCTCAGGCGAAGAGCGCGAAGTAGATCGCGACGTGGTGGCAGATCGCGGCGAGCAGTGTGCAGGCGTGGAAGAACTCGTGATGCCCGAAGACGGTGGGCCAGGGGTTCGGCTTGCGCAGCGCGTAGAAGACGGCGCCGGCGCTGTAGACGGCCCCACCGGCGAGCAGCAGCACCAACGCGGTCACCCCGCCCTCGTGCAGGATCTGCGGGAGCATCGCCACCGCCACCCAGCCGAGCGCCAGGTAGAGCGGAGCGGAGACCCAGCGCGGTGCGTGCGGCCAGATCAGCTTGAGCGCCACGCCCGCGAGCGCGCCGCCCCAAACCAGCGAGAGCATCACCGTCGCCGGGCGTGCCTCCAGCAGCAGTACGCAGAACGGCGTGTACGTGCCGGCGATGAACACGAAGATCATCGAGTGGTCCATCCGGCGCATGATCTGGTAGCCGCGCTCCGACCACACCCGACGGTGGTAGAGCGCGCTGGTGCCGAAGAGCCCGCAGACGGTCAGGCTGTAGATGGCGCAGCTGATCAACGGTGCCCAGCCGGGGCGGGTGGCGGCGATAGCGCAGAGCACGATCCCGCAGACCACGGCCACGAAGAACGCGTACGTGTGCAGCCAGCCGCGCATCCGGGGCTTGCCGATGTCGACCGGCTTGAGCCGGAACGGTGCGGAGGTGGTCACGCGAACAGGCTACGACACCGTAGGTTACTTGTAGGTAGTGCGCCTCGTCACCCAACGCATCGACGCATGTAGGTACCCGCATCCAGGCCGGTTGGGCCAAGATGGCGGCATGCGGATCCGACCCGTTGGGGAGCACGCCCTGCTGCTCGACCTCGCGCCCGACCGTGAGTCCGCCCGGGCCGAGGTGGCCGGTCGGGTGGCGGCGTGGCGGGCGGAACTGGCCCGCCGCCGCGACCTGGGCGAGCTGGCCGCCGTGGAGATCGTCCCGGCGGCGACCACCGTGCTGCTCGACGGGGTACCCGATCCGGAGGCGACCGCCCACCTGATCACCGGCTGGACGCCACGCCCGCCCACCGTCGGCAGCACCGCCGACCCGGTCGAGGTACCCGTCACCTACGACGGGGAGGACCTGCCAGTCGTCGCGGGGCACTGGGCCACCGACGTGGCCGACGTGGTGGACCGGCTGACCCGCACCGAGTTCCAGGTTGCCTTCTGCGGCTTCGCACCCGGCTTCCCGTACCTCACCGGACTCCCGGACGCGCTCGCGCTGCCCCGGCTGCCCACTCCACGTTCCCGCGTCCCGGCTGGCTCGGTCGCCCTGGCCGGCCCGTACGCCGGGATCTATCCGAGTCCGTCCCCGGGCGGCTGGCTGCTGGTCGGACGGACCGGGCTGGTGCTCTTCGACGTCACCGCCGATCCGCCGTCCCGGCTCACCCCCGGCACCCGAGTCCGGCTGGTACCGGCATGACCAACGAACTCGTCGTGCTCCGGGCCGGAGCGCTCACCACCGTGCAGGACCTCGGTCGACCCGGCTACGCGCACCTCGGCGTGCCCCGATCCGGCGCCCTCGACCCGGCGGCGCTCCGGCTCGCGAACCGGCTGGTCGGCAACCCCGAGGGCGCGGCCGGGCTGGAGATCACCGTGACCGGCTGCACGCTGCGGCTCACCCGGGCGGCCACTGTCGCGGTCACCGGCGCCGAGGCGGAGATCCGCATCGGGTCCCGCCCCGGCGACACCGGCCGCCCGCTGTCCGTACCGGCCGGAGCAGTGCTGCGGATCGGCGCGGCCCGCAACGGCGTACGCAACTGGCTGGCCGTCTCCGGCGGAGTCGACGTGCCGTCCGTACTGGGCAGCCGGGCCACCGACACCCTGTCCGGGCTCGGCCCGGCGCCGCTGCGCGACGGTGACCGGATCCCCCTCGGCACCCCGGTCGGGCCGCCCCCACCTGTCGACCTGACCGTCGGTCCGCCGCCCCGCGACGAACTGCGGCTCACCGTACGGCTCGGCCCACGCGACGACTGGTTCAGCCCGGCGGCGCTGGACCAGCTCTTCGGCACGGCGTACACGGTGAGCCCGGTGAGCAACCGGGTCGGCGCGCGGCTGGCCGGCGCAACGCTGCCCCGCGCGGTCGCCGGCGAACTGCCCAGCGAAGGGATCGTGCTCGGCGCCGTCCAGGTGCCGGCGGACGGCCAACCGTTGATCTTCCTGGCCGACCATCCGGCCACCGGCGGATACCCGGTCATCGGGGTGGTGGCCGACGTGACCCCGCTCGCGCAGGCCCGCCCAGGCACTACCGTCAGATTCCATGGACCTCAACGCTGACCTCGGCGAGGGATTCGGCATCTGGCAGCTCGGCGACGACGACGCACTGCTGAGCCTGGTCACCTCGGCGAACGTCGCCTGCGGATTCCACGGCGGCGACCCGCCCATCATGCGCCGAGTCTGCGAACAGGCGGCACGACGCGGGGTCGCGGTGGGCGCGCAGGTCGGCTACCGGGATCTGGCCGGATTCGGCCGGCGGCACATCACGTACGACTTCGCGGAGCTGCGCGACGAGGTCATCTACCAGCTCGGCGCGCTGGACGCGTTCTGCCGGCTGTTCAGGGTCCGGGTGCGCTACCTGAAACCGCACGGGGCGCTCTACCACGCGGCGATGTCCGACGAGAAGGAGGCAGCGGCCCTGGTGGCGGCGGTCAACGAGTACGACCACCGGCTGCCGCTGCTCTGCCAGCCCGGGTCGGTGCTCGCCCAACTGGCCGTCGGCGCCGGACTGCGAGTCGTCGCCGAGGGCTTCGCCGACCGCGGTTACCTGCCCAACGGCACGCTGGTACCCCGCCACGCGCCGGGCGCGCTGGTCACCGACCCCGAGCAGGTCGCCGAGCGGGCCGTCCGGATGGCCACCGAGCGGACCGTGGTGGCGGTGGACGGCACCGTCGTGCCGTGCCCCGTCGAATCGATCTGCCTGCACGGCGACAGCCCCGGCGCGGTCGCCTCGGCGGAGATGGTGCGCGCCGCGCTGATCGACGCGGGAGTTCAGCTCAACCCGTTCGCCTGAGCGGAGAGGCCCCGGTCCCAGGGCCCCTCCTCGAGACTCAGGCGTCCAGGCCGCGCAGCACCAGCGGCAGCCGGTCCGCGCCGCCGTCCACCACCCGGACCGGTACGCCCCAGTCCTGCCGGGTCAGGTGGCAGGCCGCGTGCTCGACGTCGACGTCGCAGGTCGCGGCCTGCGCGGTCACCTGGAGCACGCCGTCGGTCACCGCGCTGTTGACCACCAGCCGTCGGGACAGCTCGGTGCTCGTCCCCGCCCCCTCGACGAGAAGCTCGGGCGGGGACGCGGAGACCACCAGCCGGATGGACGGGCCGTACGTCTCGTCCAGCTTCTGGCCGGGCGCCGGGGTGAAGACGATGTCCAGCGTCAGCTCGCCGGCCGTCACGTCCATCGGCTTGCGCTCGGCGCGGTGCCGGGGACCGTCCACCGTGTTCGCACCGGCAGCGGAGAGGGCGCCGGGCGCCAGCCGGGTGAGCCGGTGTGCCGCGGACTCCACCACCAGCACGTCGCCGTCCCGGGTGACCACCAGGTCACTCGGCTCGGCCAGGCCGTCGGCGACCGTCGAGACCTGGTCGGTCGCCGGGTCGAACCGGCGGACCGCCCCGTTGTACGTGTCCGCGATCAGCACCGAACCGTCCGGCAGCGCACACACGCCCAGCGGGTGCTGGAGCAGCGCCGACGCGGCCGGCCCGTCGACGTGGCCGAAGTCGAAGAGCCCCTGCCCGACCGCGGTGCCCATGACACCGTTCTCCACGTACCGGATCGCGCTGGTCTCGCTGTCGGCCACCCAGAGCCGGGTGCCGTCGGTCGAGACGGAGAGGCCGGACGGCTGGGCCATCCACGCCTCGGCCAGCGGTCCGTCGCGCAGCGCCTCGACGGTGGTGCCGGCATACATGCCGGCGGTCCGCTTGATCGGGTCGAACCACCACAGCTGGTGGATGCCGGCCATCGCGATGATGATCTTGTCGTCGTACCAGGCGAGGTCCCACGGGGAGGAGAGGTCGACGGCGAGCGCGTCGTGGGCGTGGTTGTCGGCCGTCGAGCGCCACTGCCGCCCCGTGCCGGCGATCGTGACGACCTCGCCGGTCGCCAGGCGTACACCGCGGAGCAGGTGGTTGACGGTGTCCGCGACCACCAGGTCGTAGCCGGCGACCTCGGCCACCTGCCCGGGCAGCACGCAGAGCCCCTGCGGCTCGGAGAACGTCGCGACCTCGGCCGGGCCGTCGGTTCGTCCCCGGTCGCCCGAGCCGATCCGGCGTACCAGCGTCTCGCCGTCCGGCTCCAGCTCGACCAGCGAGTGCCGGGCCGAGTCGGAGACGAGCAGGTTGCCGCCGTCCAGCAGCACAGCCTTGCCGGGGAACCGCAGCGTGCTCTCCGGCTCGGCGGGCGGGACGTACGGGCCGTCGCCCCGGTGCAGGGTGCCCTTCGCCTCGTGGGTGGCGATCAGCTCGTCGATGAGCCGGGCCAGCCCCTCGGCGTGGCCCTCGCCGGCCATGGTGGCCACCACGTACCCCTCGGGGTCGATCACCGAGAGGGTCGGCCAGGCGCGGGCGGCGTACTGCTGCCACATGTCCATCTCGGGGTCGTCGAGCACCGGGTGGTGCACCCCGTACCGCTCGACCGCCGCGGCGAGCGCGTCGGCGTTCTTCTCGTGCTCGAACTTCGGCGAGTGGATGCCGATCACCACGAGCACGTCGCCGTACTTCTCCTCGAGCGGTCGCAGCTCGTCGAGCACGTGCAGACAGTTGATACAGGCGAAGGTCCAGAAGTCGGCGAGGACGATCTTGCCGCGGAGGTCGGCGAGGGTGAGGTCGCGGCCGCCGGTGTTCAGCCAGCCTCGACCGCGTAGCTCGGGAGCCCGTACTCGTGCGCTCATGCGTCCAGTCTGCCGGACTCGGCCGGTGGTGCCCGGCGGTACCCCGAGCGGGCTCGATCACACCTGCCCGGTCCCGGACACGACGACGGGGGCCACGGACGACCGTGGCCCCCGTCGAGGCGACTACTCGCCGGCGGTGGCCGGCTTCAGGCAGAGCACCCGGTTGGGGCCGTCCCCCTGCAGCACGACGTGCGGCAGGCTCGGGTCGCCGCACTTGTCCTTGTTGTCCACCTTCGAGACCACGGTGAACGCGTTCGCCTCACCGCAGTCGGCCGCGACGGCACCCTCACCGGCCTGCTTCACGCAGGAACCGACCGCCGGGTCGAAGGCCGGCGCCTGTTCGCCGCCGACCTTGCCCAGCAGGAAGAGCAGGCCGAGCGGCACCGCCAGGATCAGCACCGCGGCGGTCAGCACCGCCGCCAGCACCCGCCCGTTGCGGACCTTCGGCGGCGGCGCCTCGGTCTTCGGCTCCTCGTCCGGCTTGAACGCGTCGAACCGGCCCTGGTCGGTCTCCGGCGCGCCCTGCCCCCAGTTGGGGACGGACCGCTGGTCCGGTTCGTTCTGCGCCCAGGCGGGAGCGGATTGCTGCTGGTCGGGCCCGTTCTGCGGCCACGACGGTACGGGCTGCTGCGGGGCCGGCGGGAAGGCGGGCGGGAACGTGCTGGTGCGCGCCGGCTCGTTGTCGGGCAGCGAGGGCGGCCCGTAGCCCGCGGCGGCGGGCATCCCCGGATCGTTGGGCACCGGCGACCCGAACGGGTCGGCCGGCCGTTCGCCGGGGTGCGGCCGGTTCCCGTTGACGGGCCGAGTGTTGTTCGGCGGGTCGACGAAGCTCGGCACACCCGGCGGGAACGCCGGCGGGGGCGGTGGCCCCGAACTCGCCGGGGCGGACTCGGCGTAGCCGACCGGCGGCGGGGCCAGGTCGCGGTCGTCGAAGCGGGGACCGACCTCGGGCCGGGCGTCCATGCCGTACCCGTTCGGCTGGACCTGCTCCGGCTCGTCCGCCGGCTCGGGCTGGGTCGGGCGACCGTACACCCGGGGCTGCGGTGCGGACGTGGCGTCGGGCCGCAGGGACTGATCGGCCGGCGGCATCACCCGGCTGGCCAGCGGCACGGCGGCGCTCGCCGTGGTGCGACCGGCCGCACCGGATTCGGGGGAGGTACGTGGCGCGGGGACCACCGGACCGGCCGGTGAGGACGGCTCGTCGGGGTGGGCCTCGCCTCCCCAGGCCGGCTGCTCCGACTCGTACGCCGGTCCGGTCGCCTCGGCGGGCGGCCAGTCGGCGCGCTCGTTCGACGCCGGCTGCCCGAACTGGGCCGGCTGCCCGGCGGCTGCGCCGTACTGAGCCGGCGGGTGCTCGGCGGGCGGTACGTAGTCGGCCGGCGGCGTGGCGGCCAGGCTGGCACCCGGCACCCGTTGCTCCTGCGGAGGCAGCGGTACGGCGTTCGCCGGGGAGATGCCCGGCGCGGGGCCGGGCTGGTAGACGGGGGACTCCTCGGGACGCCCGGCGGAGCGGTTCGCCGAGTCGGCGTCGGTGTTGCCCCACGCCTCCCCGGGCGCCCACGGCTCCACTTCCGACGCCCCTTGCCGCTCGCCGGGCGTGCGCTGCGGCAGGCTGCCGGCACCGGGCACGCTGGCGCTGGCCCGCGCGGGCGTGCCGTTCGGCTCGGCCGACCACCCGCCGGAGCGGGCCGGATCGGCGGGGGCCTCGCCCCAGCCACCCGTGGCAGGGCCGTCGGACGAGCGCTCCTGGGTCTGCGGGAGCATCCAGTCGGGCTGCTGCGGCTGGCTCTCCGGAGCCGCTCGCCAAGGCTGCCCGGTCTGGTCCGGCTGGCTCGTGGCGCCGGTGCTCCAACTGCCGGAGGTGTCCGGCTGCGCGGGCTGGTCGGCCTGGCCCGGGGTAGCCGGCGGCCAGCCGGCGGGGCCGGAGTCACCGGCCGTCGGTACCTGTGCGGCGCCGCGTGCGGCCGGTTCGGCCGGCGGCCACGCCGGTGAGTTCTGTTCGGCCTGCGCCCAGGCCGGCTGTTCGGCCTGCTGCCCGCCGTCGTTCCAGCCGTTCCCGGGCGTCTGCGGCTGGGGGCCGCCGCCGGGCCAACCGCCGTTGGCCGGGCCGGGCTGAGCCGGAGCGCCCCAGCCGGGCTGCTCGGACTGCGCCGCCTCGCCCGGTTGCTGCGGAGTCCATCCGCCCGAACGCGCCGGGTCGTCCTGGGGCCACGCCTGCGGAGGTGATGCGGGCGAGGGAACCTGAGCCGCACCGCGGGCCGCCGGCTGGGCCTGCGCCCAGGCGGGCTGCTCGGCCGCGCCGGTCCAGCCCTGACCGGACTGCTCGGCCGCGCCGACCCAGCCCTGACCGGACTGCTCTGGCTGCCCGCCCCAGGCCGGCTGGGGGGTGCCGGTCGCGGGCCACGGCGCGGGCTGCCCCGCGTCGGCCGGCGGCGGGGTCTGCGCGCCCCAGTGGGCGGGCGGCTGGTCGTTCTGGGCCGCCCAGTTGGGCGCGGCCGGATTGTGTCCTGCCGGTGGCGGGGGCGCCCAGCCCAGGTCCGGGCCGGCGCCGTAGCCGTTGGCCGGTTGCGCCGGGCGGTCGCCGTACGGCGCCGGTCCGCCGGCGCCCGGTGGCACCTCGTCCGGCTCCTGGCCGGGGTGGTGCGGGCCCTCGGACGTCATCGGTGCGCCTCCTCATCACATGTCGGCTGCCGGTGCCGATCGGTCTCCTCGGCTTGGCTGCCGGCGTTGCCGGCGTACCGGCCGTGCCGGGCTCCCCGCACCGTATCCGGTGACCGCCCAGGGCATCCGGGGAGCATCGGCCGTCACTCCACGTGGTCGGGTGGTCTCGAACTGCGTCAGTTGGCTCGACCTGTCTCGAATCCGGTGGCGACGACCGAAGCCCACCGTACCGGGCGCTGCGCCTAGGCGGAATCCCGGTGTCAATGGGTGTGAAACGCCGATGACCCGCCCGGTGCTCCCGGGCGGGTCATCGATCTGGAGGAGGTGAGGAAAGGTCTGGTGCGTCAGCTCATGTGACGCTGGGCGATCACGAGGAGCTCCTCGCGGACGGCCGGCGAGTTGGCGGAGCGCAGCGCGTGCTCGATGGCGCGGGCGCGGCGGTTGGCGTCGCGGCGGGTCTTGATTCGCTCGATCATGCTCATGGTCGGTCTCTCCTCCGGCTATTCGGTTGTAAGCCCCTTGATGTCTCTATTGAACACCAACCAGAGGCAGACTTCCATCGATTATTAGGTGAGCTGCGCCACGAGCCGAACAATCAAAGGTTTTTAGCCTCCCTTGCCTATGTTTCCGCCTCTCAATGGACACGGCCGGTGTGCCGGGCGTTAACCCGTGGCACACCGGCCGTGGCTGGTGGAGGGATGGACCGGTCAGGTCCAGGCGAGCAGCGCCGCCTCCGGATCGGAGAGGAAGTCCCCGACGTCCCGGAGGAACTTCGACCCGAGCTCACCGTCGATGATCCGGTGATCGAACGACAGACCGAGCGTGGTGACCTGGCGTGGGCGCACCTTGCCCTTGTGCACCCAGGGCATCTCCCGGATCGCGCCCAAGGCCAGGATCGCCGACTCACCCGGAGGCAGGATCGGCGTCCCGCTGTCCACGCCGAACACCCCGACGTTCGTGATGGTCAGCGTGCCGCCGGACATGTCCGCCGGTGTGGTGCGACCGGCCTTGGCCGTCTGCACGAGGTCGGTCAGCGCGTCGGCCAGCTCGCGGAGCGTGAGCCGCCCGGCGTCCTTGACGTTCGGCACGATCAGACCGCGGTCGGTGGCCGCGGCGATCCCCAGGTTGACGTACTCCTTGACGACGATCTCGTCGCCCGCCCAGGTGGAGTTGATCATCGGGTGTCGCTTCACCGCGAGCAGCACGGCCTTGGCCACCAGCAGCAGCGGCGAGACCCGCACGTCGCGCCACTCCCGGCGGTTGCGGAGCCGGTCCAGCGCCTTCGTCGCCCGGGTCACGTCGACGGTCAGGAACTCCGTCACGTGCGGCGCGGTGAAGGCCGACCGGGCCATGTTCTCGGCGGTGAGCTTGCGTACCCCCTTGACCGGGATGCGCTGCTCGCGGTCCGCGCCGAAGCTCGCCGCCGTGGTGGCGGTCGTGACGACCGGGGCCGGCTCGGCCGTGGCGTTCGCCGCCCGCTGGACGTCCTCCCGGGTGATCGAGCCCAGCGGGCCCGAGCCGGTCAGCGCGCCGAGGTCGACGCCGAGATCCTTGGCGAGCTTGCGAACCGGCGGCTTGGCCAGCACGCCGGTCGCCGTGCCGTGTCCGTTCGGAGCGGAAACGGCCGGTGCCGGCGTGACCTGCTTAGGCACCGCCGGTGCCGCGGATGCCTGCGCCGGAGCCGCCTGTGCCGGCACCGCACCGGCCTGCGCCGGGACGGCACCCTTACGCGGGCGGCGCTTCGCGGTGCTGGTACGCGGTCCGTAGCCGACCAGCACCGGCGTCCGTCCACCCGGCGCCGGGCTACCGATCAGGCCCGGCTCGACCGCGCCCTCGGCCGGTGCCACCTCGACCGCGGCCAGCGAGGCGGCCGACGGCGCCTGCGGGGTGTCCACCGGGCCGGCGTCCGGGTCGGTGTCGATCGAGATGATCGGGGCGCCGACGTCGACGGTGGCGCCCTCCGGGTGGAAGATCGCCTGGACCCGGCCGCCCCACTTCGCGGGGATCTCCACGGCCGCCTTGGCCGTCTCGACCTCGACGATCGGCTGGTTCAGCTCGATGATGTCGCCGACCTTGACCAGCCAGTTGAGGATCTCACCCTCGGTGAGGCCCTCGCCCAGGTCGGGCAGGTTGAACTCCTTGATCCGGGACATGTCGCTCACCAGCCGAAGGTGCGGTCGACGGCGTCGAGCACCCGGTCGATGTCGGGCAGGTACTCCTCCTCCACCCGGGCGGCCGGGTAGGGGGTGTCGAAGCCGGTCACCCGCAGCACCGGAGCCTCCAGCGAGTAGAAGCACTCCTCGGTGATCCGTGCCGCGATCTCCGCGCCGAGTCCGACGTTGGACGGCGCCTCGTGCACCACCACGGCCCGGCCGGTGCGCCGCACCGACTCGTACGCCGCGGTCAGGTCCAGCGGGGAGATCGAGCGCAGGTCGATGACCTCCAGCTCACGGCCCTCCTCGGCGGCGGCGGTCGCCGCGTCCAGGCAGGTCCGCACCATCGGGCCGTACGCCAGCAGGGTCGCGTCTGCGCCGGGCCGGGCGACCCGGGAGGCGTGCAGCGGGTACGCGTCGGCCAGCGGCGCGTCCAGGTCGACCGGCCCCTTCTCCCAGTAGCGCCGCTTCGGCTCCAGGAAGACGATCGGATCGTCCGAGGCGATCGCCTGCTGGATCATCACGTACGCGTCCTGCGGGTTCGCGCAGGAGACCACCTTCAGGCCGGGGGTGTGCGAGAAGTACGCCTCCGGCGACTCGGAGTGGTGTTCGACCGCGCCGATGCCGCCGCCGAACGGGATCCGGATCACCATCGGGATCCGCAGCTTGCCGCCCGAGCGGTAGTGCATCTTCGCCACCTGCGACACGATCTGGTCGTAGGCCGGGTAGACGAAGCCGTCGAACTGGATCTCGCAGACCGGCCGGTACCCGCGAATGGCGAGGCCGACGGCGGTGCCGATGATTCCCGACTCGGCGAGCGGGGTGTCGATCACCCGCTGGTCGCCGAAGTCCTTCTGGAGCCCGTCGGTGATCCGGAAGACGCCGCCGAGCTTGCCGACGTCCTCACCCATGATCACGACCTTGGGGTCGTTCTCCAGGGCCCGCCGTAGCCCGGTGTTCAGGGCCTTGCCGATGGTGAGCGTCTCCGTGGCCATCAGTGGGCGCTCCCCTCGAACGACTCCATGTAGCGGCTGAACTTCGCGCGCTGCTCGTCCAGCAGCGGGGAACCGTTCGGGTAGACGTGGTCGAACATGGTGACCGGTTCCGGGTTCGGCATGGCCAGCACCCGCTCGCGCAGGTGCAGCGACTCGCGCCGGGCCTGCTCGTCGACCTCGGCGAAGAAGTCCGCGTCGACGATCTGCTGCTTGGTCAGGAAGGCCTTCATCCGGGCGATCGGGTCCTTGGCCTGCCACGCCTCGACCTCGCTGGCGATCCGGTAGCGGGTCGGGTCGTCGGAGGTGGTGTGTGCGCCCATCCGGTAGGTGTACGCCTCGATCAGGCTCGGCCCCTGCCCGTGCCGGGCGTTGTCCAGCGCGGTACGGGTCACCGCGTACGACGCGAGCACGTCGTTGCCGTCGACCCGTACGCCGGGGAAGCCGAAGCCGCCCGCCCGCCGGTAGAGCGGGACGCGGGTCTGCCGCTCCAGCGGCTCCGAGATTGCGTACTGGTTGTTCTGGCAGAAAAAGACGAGGGGGGAGTTGAAGACGCTCGCCCAGACGAAGGCCTCGTTCACGTCGCCCTGGCTGGTGGCGCCGTCGCCGAAGTAGGCGATCACAGCCTCGCCGTCGTCGGTGCCGGTCTTGCCGTCCATGGCGACACCCATGGCGTACCCGGTGGCGTGCAGGGTCTGCGCCCCGATCACGATCGTGTACATGTTGAACTTGAACTCGTTCGGGTCCCAACCGCCCTGGTCGACACCGCGGAACAGGCCGAGCGGCATGATCGGATCGATGCCCCGGCAGTAGAGAACGCCGTGCTCCCGGTAGGTCGGGAAGGCCATGTCCTGCGTGCGCAGCGCGCGGCCCGAGCCGACCTGCGCCGCCTCCTGGCCCAGGAGGCTGGCCCAGAGGCCCAGCTCGCCCTGGCGCTGCAGCGCGGTGGCCTCGGCGTCCAGCTTCCGTACCAGCACCAGGTCGCGGTAGAGCCCGCGGTACTCCTCGTCGGTGAAGTCGACGCTGTACACCGTGCCGTCCGGCCCGGCGACGCTGTCGATGCGCTCGCCTTCGGGGGTGAGCAACTGCACCAGTTCCGGGTCGCCGCCCGTGCCCTTCCTGGAACGGGGTGCCGCCCGCCTGCTGCGGGTGCTGACCCCGGGGTCGCCCTTTGCCATCCGTCTCTCCCTGTCATGTCTGCGTCGGCACCGGCTGGTCGCCCGGCCGCGCAAATCCTGCGCCGGCCCGGCGGTGCCGGACCGGTCCTGGCGGCCGCGCCTAGCCCCGGTGAGGGTTGCCGCGCGGCGTGAGCCGGATTCAGTTGGCCGAACCCGGATCGGGGAGCGCCGGCGTCCGCCGAGCCTGCCGCGGGGGGTGCGCGGAGACCGCGGCTGCGTTGCCGTCGTGCTCCATATTCGCAGAGGAGGTGAGTGGCCCCACAGTACGCCCGGCCTGCTCGACGAAGCCGGAGCGCTTCGCGGCCTTTGTCAACATCAGCACGTGGAGCACCCGACGACGATCCGGTGGTGGTTCGTCACCGTTCGGGTAGTTGCCCGTGCCGACACGCTGTAGGGATCTGGCGAACGGAGCGTCACTGGGTCAGGCTGATTCCCGCAGGATCGCCGTGATCGGGCCGGTTTGCCACACTCCGGGCCCGCCCCACCGTGTCGGTCCGTCCACTACCGACGACGAGGAGGCGCTTGGTGTCCGAGCCAGCCGATGGACCCGGTACGCCGCTGCTCGGGCGACACCGCGCCATCAACGGCGGTTACCGGCGGGTGGTGGGTACGCACCGCGCGCCCGGCTCCGCCGGTCCGTCCCGGGGCTACCTCTTCACCGTCGCGCTGCTGGCCGGCACCGCCTCGATGCCGATCCTCGCGGCGATCAGCGCCGGTTCCGCCACGGTCGGCAGCACAGCGTTGCCGGACAGCAGCACCCCGTTCATCCCGACGCCCTCCGTGGGGCCGGTGTTCGTCCCGCTGCCGGCCACCAGTCAGCCGCCCGCCAGGCCCACGACCAGCCCGTCAGAGGTGCGCGGCTGGTCGCCCGGCCCCGATCGGGCGGACCCGGACCGGAACGGACCGGCCGACGCCTGGGCCGGCACGGAGCCGACCCGGCGGCCCACGCCACCGGCGCCGCGTCCCACTCCGACCAGCCCACCGGGACCTTCGCGCCCACCGTCGCCGAGCCCGTCGCCGAGCCCGAGCACGTCACCGACCGACGGGCCGACCGCCAGTCCGTCGCCGTCCGGGTCGCCCTCGCCACCCACCTCGCTGCCCACCGAGGGCCCGGACGACTCGACGCACCCGGAGGATTCACCCGACCCCGCGGACTCACCTTCCCTGACCGCCCGCCCCCGGCCGTCCGCCGGCACCCACCCGTCCGCCGTTTCCCGTCCCACCCCGGTCATCGGTCCGCGTACCGCCGGTAGGAGTTCGGCCGCGTCGACCGCTCCCGTCATCCCGTCGTGCCGGGAACCGGCGAACGATTGTCCGCGCCGCTCGCCGTCTATACGGTGATGATCAGGCGCGGCCGGACCGCCCGGATGACGCACTTCGAGGAGACAGCGTGGACGGCGGTGCGGCCCCCGGTCCGGTCCCCGTGCCCCGGTCCGGTCCGGCGTTGCGGCTGGCCCGACTGATCACGGAGCTGACCGCACCCGCGGTGCTGGTCCCCGTACTGATGATCACTATCGGCTGGCACAGCACCCGGGGTGGCGTGGCCGGGCTGGGGTGGGCACTGCTCGCCGTCATCTTCGTGAGCGGCATTCCGTTCGCGTACATCGTCGGCGGGGTACGCCGAGGGCGGCTCACCGACCACCACGTCGGGCGGCCCGAACAGCGTCGCGTTCCGCTGCTCGTCGGTCTCTGCTCGGTGGTCGTCGGCCTGGTTCTGCTGGTCGGGCTCGGCGCGCCGCGCCCTGTGGTGGCGCTCGCCGTGGCCGGGGCGGTCGGCCTGGTGGTGGCGGTGACCGTAAGCCACTGGTGGAAGATGTCGATCCATTCGGCCGTCGCCGCCGGCGCCGTGGTGATCCTGGTCCTCACCTTCGGGGCCCGCCTGCTGGTCACCGCGCCGCTGCTGGCCCTGGTCGGCTGGTCCCGGGTGCGGCTGCTCGACCACACGGTGCCGCAGGTGCTCGTCGGTGCACTGGTGGGCGGCCTGGTCGCCGGGGTGGTCTTCGCCGCGCTGCGCTAGCGCCGGCGACCGGACTCCCGCCGCGTCGCCGGTCCCCACGTCGGAACTCGCCGGTCGGGCACCCCAGAACTGTCCGGCCCCCACGTCGGAACTTCCGGTCCGGCGCGTCGGAACTTCCGGCCCGGCGCGGTCCGGGCTGGCTCAGTCGGGCTCGATCAGGCGGTGGCGGTTCGCCTCGATCCAGGCGTTCAGCGCCACCGGGTCGTCCGGGTCCACGCCGTCGGCCATCAGCTCGGCCACCGCCGCGGTGGCCGGGCTGCGCCGCTCGCCGGTGCTGTAGAGCCGGGCGAACTCGGGCACCATCTCCTCGATCGCCTCGTCGGTCTGTGTCGCCGCGAGCGCCGGCAGGTCGCGCTGCCGGGCGGCGTACGCGGCCCAGGCGCGCAGCACCCGGGGCAGCATCGCGGCGTCGTCCATGTCCAGCACCGCGCGCCGGTGCACCCAGTCGAGCAGGAACAGCCCCGCGACCGCCGGGCTCCAGCGCAGCGGGTCGGCGTCCGGGAAGCTCGCCGCGTGGTCCAGCAGCAGGCCGAGGCAGAAGTGCAGCGAGGCCAGCTCGGGGCCGTCGATGGTGTCCAGCCCGGCTCGGGTGGCCTCCGGGGAGGCGAGGAAACGCCGAAGCAGGTCGGCCCGGTCGATGGCGGAGAGCGGCTCGGGCGCCCAGCGCCCGGGCGCGGGGGCAATGGGCAGCATCGCGAGCCGCGCGCCGGCCAGCGCCCGGTCGGTGGCGAGAGCGCCAGCGCTCGGCAGTTCGACGAGGTCGTCGGTGATCGCGAGGTGACGGATCACCTCGTCACGCATCCGGGCCGGGTCCTCCTCCCGGAACCAGGTCAGCTCGTCGGCCGCGCACATCTGCCGCACCTGCTCGAGGATCCGATCGGCCGGCCCGCCGACGTAGATGTCCTTGGTGATGCCGATGTTGTGGTCCACCAGTGCCACCAGCGCGTGCTCCTGGCCGCCGGCCGTGTCGTCGTACGCGAAGGTGGCCAGGTAGGAGGTCTGGTCCCCGTACACGTCGCCGTACGCCCAGGTGCCGGTGAGGTGCACCCGGCCGAGCTGCCCGGACCAGGCCGGCGCCTGGCTGCCCGGTCGGACCCGTTCGGCACCCTCGGCGTCGGGGACCAGGGCGGCGAAGACGGCCCGGATCGTGGTCGCCGCGGCGGTGCGCCGGCGGGCGGTGGCGGCGAGGAAGCCGGTGACGAACTCCCGGACAGCGGTGTTGCGGTCGCTCTCCGCGATGGCGTAGACGCTGCCGAGCAGCGCCGCGCCGAGCATCTCGGCGTCCAGGGCGTTGTCCAGCCGGGTCACGTCGCGGGCGGCGTGCAGGACGGTGTCGTACGGGGTCCGGGGAGGGGCCATGCGTCGACCCTACGCCCGTGCGGGGGTGGCGGGCAGCGGGTGGCGATAGGCGACGATCAGCGTCGGGTGGCGTCCCGGAGGGCATCCCGCGCCACGGCGTAGTCGGCGAGGACATCCCGGACCGGCGCCAACACGTACTCGTCGCCCACCGCGGTCACCGCTGCGGTGAGCCGCTGGTCGGCCCGTCGTCGGGCCCGGACGGCCCCCCAACGGACGACCGGTCGGGTCAGCGCCGCGAGCAGCAGACCGGCGAGCAGGCCGCCGAGCAGCAGCAGCGTCGGCACCGGCACCACGCCCACCATCGGGTGCTCCGGGTCGGGCAGGCCGAGCGCGCGCAGCACGTAGCCGAGCACCAGCCAACCCAGCCCGCCGAGCGCCGCCAGCGTCACCAGCCACTGCCCGGCCCCGACCAACCGCCACCAGAGGGGGCGGCGGGCCATGCCCAGGTCGGTGGCGGCCACCACCCGGTCCAGCGCGTCCGGCAGGTCGGTGAGGCGGGACCGGGCCGCGTCCGCCACCGCGTCCGGCCAGCCGGCGGGCAGCTCGGCCGCCGCGCGATCGGCCACCGCTCGGATCGCGAGACCGAGCGCGGAACGCTGTGCGGCGGTCGGGTCCGGCACTGAGGTCGCGGCCACCAGGCTCTCCGCCGGGTCGGTGGTCTCGCCGGGCCCGCCCGGCAGGTGCAGCCGACGCAACGGGTCGGGTCGCAGCCGCCGCCACCCACGGACCAGCGGCCACCCGGTGCTGGCGGCCGCGCGATGCCGGTACGCCTGCTGCACCGCCTCGGTCACCGCCGGCACCCCGGCCGTGCCGGCCAGCGCCCGGGTCAGCTCGCTGGCGGCGGCCTCGTCCGGGCCGGCCGTCGAGCGGTCGGAGCCGACCAACTCGTCCAGCCGCGCGACCACGATGTCCACATCACCGGCCAGGCGGCGCAGCGCCGCCTGGCGGTCGGTGACGGTCCGCTCCAGCGCCGCGCGCAGCTCCACGATGCCGCCGGGGTCGGTCGCGGTGGTGGCGAGCAGGGGTACGCCCTCCAGCCCGTCCTCGTCCAGCAGCCGACGCAGGTCGGCCAGGACCCGGGGAAGCTCGGCCGGGGAGAGCCGGTCGGCCTGGTTGAGCACGACCAGCGTGACGTCCCGGTGCCGGTGGAACTCGCCCAGGTAGCTCGTGTGGATCACACGGTCCGCGTACTTCTGCGGGTCGACCACCCAGACCACGAGGTCGACCAGACCGAGCAGACGATCCACCTCCAGCCGGTGGGACCACTGCACCGAGTCGAAGTCGGGCAGGTCCAGCAGAACCAGGCCGTGCAGCGCCGCCTCGTCGTCGGCGTCCAGGGCGCTCTCCCGTACGAACCGGTGCCGGGGCAGTACGCCGATCCAGTCGAGCAGCCGGGCCGCACCCTCCTGCGCGCCCCAGATGCAGGCGTGGGCGACCCCGGTCGTCGGGCGGCGCACCCCGACCGGAGAGAGATCCAGCCGGGCCAGCCCGTTGAAGAGGCTCGACTTGCCGCTGCCCGTCGCGCCGGCCAGGGCGACAACGGTGTGGTCGCGGGAGAGCGCCAGGCGGGTGCCGGCCCGCTCGACCAGCGTGTGCGCGGAGACGAGTCGACTGTCCGGCAGGTGCCCGTCCGCTGCGGCGAGGAAGCGGCGTACCGCGTCCAGGCGGGCGAGCAGCACGTCCGGGTCGACCCGCTGGTCGCCGCGGAACGCGTCGCGCATCCGGCCGACCACGTTGCTCACCGCGCGGACCTCCCGCTCGTGGCCGCCGGCTTCGCGGATCCCCTCATCGCGTCGGTAACTCCGTTCGCGGCCGCCGCGCCAGTCCTCGTGCTCACCCGGTCGGCCCTCCGGTGGTCAGTCCGCTGCGGCGGCGTGCGGTCTCCACCCGGTCGGCGGCGGCCCGCAGCGCGCCGGCGGTCTCCTCGTCGAGCCGGGCCGTTGCGCTCCGGGTCAGGTAGCGCGCGGCCTCGTCGTCCAGCAGCGTCCGCACCCGCTCCAGCAGGTCGGTCCGGGCCTTGGCGGCTAGCGTACGCACCGCCTGGTCGCCGAAGATCGCCTGGAGTACGGCCTGCGCGGCCACCGTGGTGCCGGCGCCGGTGGCGACCTCCAGCCCGGTCGGGATGAACGCGGTCGAGGCGAAGACGGCGATCATCACGGTCAGGCCGGTGACGTTCACCGCGTACGCGGCGGTGCGGGCCACGAAGCGCTTGTCGCTGCCCTGCGTCCGGACGAGCTCCAGCACCCCGCGCTGCCAGTCCCGGACCAGCCGTTCGGCCCGGGCGGGCAGGTCCTCGCCCGGGCGGGCCAGCGCCGGGTCGAGCAGCGCGGCCCCGGCCGGATGCGTCTTCCACCCGGTGTACGCCTGCTCGGCCGCCTCCGCGGCCACCCCGCGCAGCAGCGTGACCAGTTGCGACTCGATCGCGTTACGCAGCCCGGCGGCCGGTGCCGGACGGCCGGTGAGCGCGGCGACCATCCGGTCGCGCAGCTGTCCGACCCGGGCCTCCAGGGTGCGGAAGAACTCTCCGGTGCCGACGAACTCCTGCCAGCGGGCGAGCACCTCGCCGCGGAGCAGACGGCCGTCGCTCAACCCCTGCTCGACGGTGCGGTGCGCGCCCCGGTAAGCGGCCCGTACCCGCTCGTCGAGGGCGTCGGCGGCGGTGAGTTGTTCCTCGGCGGCGTCGGCGAGCCCCTCGACCGTCGGGTGCAGCGCGGCCAGCGCTCCGTCCAGGGTCTGCCGGACCACGGCGGCCCGGGCGTTCGCGTCGGCCGCCAGTCGGTTGAACCAGTCGGCCAGTGGGGTGGTGACCCGCTCCGGGAGCAACCCCTGGCCGTCGACCCGGGTCTCCGGCAGCACGAAGAGCGGCGCCTGGTCGAGCCCCTGCTCGGCGAGCATTTCCGACAGGTGGGCGGAAACCTCGTCGGCGGCCTCCGGGGGCACCCGGTCCAGCACCATGGCGATCACCGTGCCGCGGGCCCGGGCGCCACGTAGCAGCTCCCAGGGCACGGCGTCGGCGTAGCGGGCCGCGGTGGTGACGAAGAGCCACAGGTCGGCGGCGGCGAGCAGCTGACCGGCGAGTGCCCGGTTGGCGTCGACCACCGAGTCGATGTCCGGGGCGTCGAGGAAGGCGAGGCCGGCCGGGAGCGCCGGAGCGGTGACGATCTGGAGGGTACGGGGGTCCTCGCTCGGCTCGTTGCTACGCGTGAGGCCGGGCAGCAACTCGCCCTGCCGGAACCACGACGTGTCGGGTGGGCTGCACACCAGCACGGGTGACCGGGTGGTCGGGCGAAGCACGCCGGCGGCGCTCACCCGTGCCTTGACCAGGCTGTTGACCAAGGTCGACTTGCCGGCGCCGGTGGAGCCGCCGACGACCACGAGCAGGGGCGCGTCGAGCCGGGAGAGGCGGGGAAGCAGGTAGTCGTCGAGCTGGTCGGTGAGCGCGGCGCCGTCCCGCCGGGCCGGCTCGGCCGACGGCAGCGCCAACGGGAACCGGGCCGCCCCGATCGCGGCCCGCAGGGCCTGAAGAGCGGCGGGGAGGCTCTCGTCCCCCGGGTTGGCGGACGGATCAGCCGGGGCGTCCTGTGGGCCGGTGCGGGCTGCGACGGCGGGCGTGCCGGAGTGGCTGGCGGGGTCGCCGTGCGTCGTCACCGCTAAAGCGTGCCCGACCGACGCAACTCAAGACAACCGATCAGTAGCATCAGGGGTTGCGTCGGGTCGACTCAATGTCGACTTGACGTTCCGCGTGAGCGTGGCACTATTGAGTCAAGTTCACTCAACTTGTGGTGGGTGCGCTGCGGGCGGTGCCCGTCACCTGCTCAAACCTTAGAAGCGAGGAAGCGAAGATGGCACGTGCGGTCGGTATCGACCTCGGCACGACGAACTCCTGCGTCAGCGTTCTCGAGGGCGGTGAGCCCACCGTCATCGCCAACGCCGAGGGCTCGCGGACGACTCCGTCGATCGTCGCGTTCGCCCGCAACGGCGAGGTGCTCGTCGGTGAGGTCGCCAAGCGGCAGGCGGTGACGAACCCGGACCGGACCATCCGGTCGGTCAAGCGGGAGATCGGCACCAACTGGACCGTGGACATCGACGGCAAGAAGTACACGCCCCAGGAGATCTCCGCCCGGACGCTCATGAAGCTCAAGCGGGACGCCGAGGCGTACCTGGGTGAGCAGATCACCGACGCGGTGATCACCGTTCCGGCGTACTTCAACGACGGCCAGCGGCAGGCCACCAAGGAGGCCGGTGAGATCGCCGGCTTCAACGTGCTGCGGATCGTCAACGAGCCGACGGCGGCCGCCCTGGCGTACGGGCTGGACAAGGGCTCCAAGGAGCAAACCGTCCTGGTCTTCGACCTCGGTGGTGGCACCTTCGACGTCTCCCTGCTGGAGCTGGCCGAGGGCGTCATCGAGGTCAAGTCGACCAGCGGTGACAACAACCTCGGTGGCGACGACTGGGACCAGCGGGTCATCGACCACCTGGTGAAGACCTTCCGTGGCGAGCACGGCATCGACCTGTCCCAGGACAAGATGGCCATGCAGCGGCTCAAGGAGGCCGCCGAGAAGGCCAAGATCGAGCTGTCCGCCGCCACCACCACCAACATCAACCTGCCGTACATCACGGCCGGTGCGGCCGGCCCGCTGCACCTCGACGTGACGCTGAGCCGCGCCGAGTTCCAGCGGATGACGCAGGACCTGCTGGACCGCTGCAAGGGCCCGTTCGAGCAGGCCGTGAAGGACGCCGGGATCAAGGTCTCCGACGTCGACCACGTGATCCTGGTCGGCGGCTCGACCCGTATGCCGGCCGTCACCGACCTGGTCAAGCAGATGACCGGCCGTGACCCGAACAAGGGCGTCAACCCGGACGAGGTCGTCGCCGTCGGCGCCGCGCTGCAGGCCGGTGTGCTCAAGGGTGAGGTCAAGGACGTCCTGCTGCTCGACGTGACCCCGCTGAGCCTGGGCATCGAGACCAAGGGCGGCATCTTCACCAAGCTGATCGAGCGCAACACCACCATCCCGACGAAGCGCTCCGAGGTCTTCACCACGGCCGACGACAACCAGCCGTCGGTGCTGATCCAGGTCTTCCAGGGTGAGCGCGAGATCGCGGCCTACAACAAGAAGCTCGGCACCTTCGAGCTGACCGGCCTCCCCCCGGCGCCGCGTGGCGTGCCGCAGATCGAGGTCACCTTCGACATCGACGCGAACGGCATCGTGAACGTCCACGCGAAGGACCTCGGCACCGGCAAGGAGCAGAAGATGACGATCACCGGCGGCTCCTCGCTGCCGAAGGACGACATCGAGCGGATGCGCCGGGACGCCGAGGAGCACGCGGACGAGGACAAGCGTCGCCGCGACGAGGCCGAGACCCGCAACGTGGCCGAGGCGCTCCAGTGGCAGACCGAGAAGTTCCTCGCCGAGAGCGGCGACAAGCTGCCCGCGGAGAACCGTGACCAGCTCAACGAGGCCCTCGGTGAGCTGCGTAGCGCCCTCGGCGGCCAGGACATCGAGAAGATCAAGTCGGCGCACGAGCGGCTGGCGCAGGTGTCCCAGCAGGCCGGTTCGCTGCTCTACTCGCAGCAGCAGGCCGAGCAGGGGCAGGCGGGCGGCCAGGCCGGACCGGGCGAGGGTGCGACCGGCGCGGCCGGTGGCGCGCAGGCCGGCGGGGCCGACGACGTCGTCGACGCCGAGATCGTGGACGAGGACAAGAAGTGACGTTCCGCTCACGACACGGACTCACGGCGAAGGTGAGGTAGCCGCATGACGGAGAAGTCACGAGCCGCCGACCGGGGTGACACCGGGTCGACGACGGGTGGCTCCGCGTCCGCCGAGCCGGCAACCGGCGACGCGCCGCGGGTCGTCATCCGCAACAACCGGAAGATCAGCGAGCCCGCCGAGCCGGAGGGAACCGCTGCCGACGCCGGGACCGACGTCCCGGCCGAGGGGCTGATCGAGGACACCGAGATCGTCGTCGACGAGATCGAGGTTGAGGCCGGCACGGTCGACGGGGCCACCCCCGACGGCCCGCCGGTGGTCGACGCGCCTGCCGAGCCGGTGGACGCGGCGACCAGTTCGACCCTCGGCGCCGAGTTGGAGGCGCTGCGGGCCGACCTCGACGAGCGGACCCGGGACCTGCAGCGGGTGACGGCGGAGTACGCCAACTACCGCAAGCGGGTGGAGCGGGACCGGGCCACCGTCGCCGAGCAGGCGACCGGCTCCGTGCTCGCCGCCCTGCTGCCGATCCTCGACGACCTGGACCGGGCCCGGGAACACGGCGACCTGGTCGGACCGTTCGGATCAGTGGCGGAGCAGCTCACCACGGTGGTGGGGAAGCTCGGGTTGACCCCGTTCGGCGAACAGGGTGACCCGTTCGACCCGACTCGGCACGAAGCGGTGGCCCACCAGACCTCCGACGAGGTGACCGAGCCGACCTGCGTGCAGATCATGCGGCGCGGCTACCAGCTCGGTGAGCGGCTGCTGCGGCCGGCGTTGGTAGCGGTCGCGGACCCGGAATAGTGCCAAGCAGTGACCCGAGCGTCCCGCCCGCCGCCGCACGGCGGCGGGCGGGACGGACCGGTGGGGAGGGGGTGGACCGGTGAGTTCCAAGGACTGGATCGAGAAGGACTTCTACGCCGTGCTCGGCGTGGACAAGGCCGCCTCCGAGGACGAGATCAAGAAGGCGTACCGCAAGCTGGCCCGGGAGTCGCACCCGGACCACAACCCGGGTGATCCGTCGGCCGAGGAGCGGTTCAAGGCCGTGTCCGAGGCGTACAACGTGCTGTCGGATTCCGGCCGACGCCGGGAGTACGACGAGATGCGCTCGCTCTTCGGCTCGGGCGCGTTCCGCCGTAACGCGCAGGGCGCGGGCCAGCCGGGGGGTATGCCGTTCGACGTCTCCGACCTGTTCGGGGGTGCCGGCGGTGGCGGAGAAAACCGCTTCGGTGGTGGCGGCGCCGGCTTCTCCGACCTGTTCAGCTCAATCTTCTCCGGTGGGCCCGCCGGCCCGACCGCTCCGCGCGGCCCGGCCCCCGGGCGGGACGTGGAGACCGAGGTGGCGCTGGATTTCGGTGACGCGGTGCGGGGCGTGACCCTACCGCTCACCCTGCGCGCCCCCGGTGTCTGCGACACCTGCCACGGCAACGGGGCGAAGCCCGGAACCCAGCCTCGTACCTGCCCGGTCTGCCACGGCGCCGGGGTGACGACCCGCAACCAGGGGTCGTTCAGCTTCTCCGAGCCGTGCCGCAACTGCCAGGGTGTCGGCACTGTCGTCGAGGAGAAGTGCCCGGAGTGCCACGGCACCGGCGGCGTGACCAAGACCCGGACGATGAACGTCCGCTTCCCGGCCGGCGTGGCCGACGGTCAGCGGATCCGGTTGACCGGGCGAGGCGAACCGGGTGAGCGTGGTGGCCGGCCCGGCGACCTGTACGTGCAGGTGAAGGTGCGGCCTGACGAGATCTTCGGCCGCAGCGGCGACGACCTCACGCTCACCGTGCCGATCACGTTCGCGGAGGCCGTGCTCGGCACGGACCTGCGGGTGCCCACGCTCGACGGCGCGGTGACCCTGAGGGTCCCGCCAGGCACGCCCAGCGGGCGGATCCTGCGTGCTCGCGGCAAGGGCGTGGTCCGCCGCGATGGGCAAGCGGGCGATCTATTGGTGACACTGGATGTGGTGGTGCCCGCGCGGCTGTCGGACGAGGCGCGGGCGGCGCTGGAGACGTTCGCCGAGCAGACCCCGCCGGCGAGCCGGGAACACCTCGACGCGCGGGTGCGTCGAGTCAGTTGACGCGGACGCGGAGGTGAGCAGGATGTCGGGCGAGTACGCCGCTTCGTCGAGTGACCCTGCCTACGAGGCCAAGGTGCTGATGATCTCGGTCGCGGCGCGGATGGCGGGTATGCACCCGCAGACCCTGCGCCAGTACGACCGGCTCGGCCTGGTGCAGGCCGGGCGGGCGGCAGGGGGCGGCCGGCGGTACAGCGTCCGGGACGTGGTGCTGCTGCGCGAGGTGCAGCGGCTCAGCCAGGACGATGGCATCAACCTGGCCGGGGTCAAGCGCATCATCGGGCTGGAGCGGCTGCTCGAAGAGGCCCAGCAGCGGGTGGCCCGGCTCGAGGCGGAGCTGGACGCCGCGTACCACCGGATCGCCGAACTGGAGGCGCTGGCCCGCTTCCCGGGCCGCGACCTGGTGCCGACCAACCGCACCTCCACGGCGTTGGTGGTCTGGCGTCCCCGGCGGGGGCCCGACCGCTGATCTGCCCGTTGTCCGGAGCCCTGACGGCCCGGTCCGCTCGCCGGTTTTCCGGCGCGGGCCGGGCCGTTCCCGTTAGCCTGCGAATGAGGTCCTTTCCGCGCAAATCTGGACCTACCGGCATGGCAGGGGGGGCGATGACGGAGGCGGTGAAGCAGGTTGCGCAGCGAACGGAGGACCGGCTCGACAAGGTCGTCGAGACGGTCCGGGAGCAGTTCGGGGAACTCACCAAGCGGCGTTTCGCCGACCTGGCGAACCAGGGGCTCTTCGACGACCGGATCGACCAGGGGTCGGATCGGGAAAGAGCGGAGAGCCGCCAGGGAAAGCCGGGCGGGCCGGGCTGAGAACCGGACGCCGACGTGCGGGCCGGGAACCACGGGGGGTCCCGGCCCGTTCGCCCTGGGCAGGGCGGGCCGGGAAGCTGGGTGACCGTGCTGGGGGTCTCGGCGTGTTGGCGCTGGGCAGGGCGGGCCGGGAAGCTGGGTGACCGTGCTGGGGGTCTCGGCGTGTTGGCGCTGGGCAGGGCGGGCCGGGAAGCTGGTGGTCTTGCGGTCAACCCGTGCGGGGCGGCTTCAGGCGAGGCGCCGGTTCTCCCGGACCAGGCCGCCCTCGCACCAGTCGCGGTACACGAAGAGTTCCGGCCGAGCCAGGAGCACGCGGCTGTTGTGCGCCCAGACTCGCATCAGTTCGTCGCCGTTCTTCTCGGCCTGCTCCACCAGCTTCCGGAAACGGCGCTTGGGGTGCGCCCGGAATTTCGTCCGGATGCCGTCGGCGGCGTAGATGTAGAGGCAGTGCAGGGCGAACCGGCGTGCCGGGCAGGACGGGTCCATGGCCAGGTCGAACAGTGTCGCCACCAGTCTGTCACCGGAGACCAGCAGGTCCCAGTCGGGCGGCATGGAGGCCAACGGCACGGAGTCGGGGCGGTAGGCCCAGGCGCGCAGCTCCGCAGGTGACGGGTCCACAGGGTTGGCGAAACCGTGGAACGTCGACTCCTGCACGCTCACCGGCCGACCCTCCAATCCTGCCCACAGTTGGCACGGCCGCCCGCGGATCTGGCTGCTGGGGCGACACGGTAACGCGGTACCGGTCAGTAGCGGTAGGCCCTCCAGGGAGCATTTGGTCAACCGTTGGCCGAGCCGGGCCGACCGTATGGCCGACCCGGCTCGGAGAGGCGTTGACCAGCGTCAGTCCGCGACCCGTGCCAGTTCCCGTCGCTGGGCCGTCGCCGCGCGGTGGCGCAGCCAGCGCTTGAACCACGGGAAGTCCGGCAGCCGGGCCAGCAGCGGGCCGGTCACCACGGTGACCAGCACGTACGCCGTGGCGAGGGCGGCCAACCGCGGTTCGACGCTGCCGGCCGAGACGGCGAGCCCGGCGATGACGATGGAGAACTCACCGCGGGGTACCAGTGCGAGACCGGCTCGCCAACGGCCGGGCTCGGCGATGCCGACCCGACGCGCGGCCAGGTAACCCGTGAGTGTCTTCGTCGCCATCGTGACGACCGCCAGACCGAGTGCCGGCAGCAGTACGGGTGGGATCTCCCGCGGGTCGGTCGTCAAACCGAAGAAGACGAAGAACACCGCTGCGAAGAGGTCCCGCAGTGGGGTCAGGAGTTCGGTGGCGTGATGCGCCACCGGCCCGGAGAGGGCGATACCGACCAGGAAGGCGCCGACGGCCGCCGACACCTGGAGTTCGGCGGCGAAGCCGGCCACCAGGAGCGTCAGGCCGAGCACTCCGAGCAGCAGCGCCTCGGCGTCCTTCGCGGACATGAGGGTGGAGATCACCCCGCCGAAGCGGATGGCGACCACCAGCACCACGAGGACGGTGGCGACCGCGATGGTGAGCGCGATGCCGCCACCCATCAGGCCGGCGCCCAGCAGCACGGCGGTGACCAGCGGCAGGTAGAGCGCCATGGCCAGGTCCTCGATCACCAGGACCGAGAGGATCACCGGGGTTTCCCGGTTACCGAGCCGGCCCAGGTCGCCGAGGACCTTGGCGATCACTCCTGATGAGGAGACCCAGGTGATGCCCGCCAAGACCAGGGCGGCCACCCAGTCCCAGCCGAGCAGCAGCGCGAACGCCGCCCCGGGCAGCGCGTTGAGCGCCGCGTCGATCAGACCGGCGGGGGCTGCCGAGCGGAGGTTGCCGACGAGTTCGTTGGCTGAGTACTCGAGGCCGAGCATCACCAGCAGCAGGATCACGCCGATCTCGGCGCCGACGGCGAAGAACTCCTCGCTGGCGTTCAGCGGCAGCAACCCACCGTGCCCGAACGCGAGCCCGGCGAGGAGGTACAGAGGGATGGGAGAGAGGCCGATCCGGCGGCTCAACCGGCCGAGCAGACCCAGCAGGAAAAGTAGCGCGCCGACCTCGATGAGCAGGGTGTTGGTCTCGTGCATACGCGCCTCAGCCGTCCGGGTCACTGTCGGCGAGGATGGCGGTCACTCCGTCGAGACCCTGGCGGGTCCCGACCACGACCACCACGTCACCGGCGGCGAAACGGAAGGCCGGGTCCGGCGAGACGTTCACCTCGCCCTGGCGGAGGACCGCCACGATCGAGGCTCCCGTCCGGGTGCGAGCCTTGGTGTCGCCGAGCCTCCGGTTGACGTACGAAGAGCCGGCCGGAATGAGGATCTGCTCGGTGAGCAGCCCGGCCGCCTGTTCGCGTAGTCCGGAGAGCTGACCGAGCATCAGCGACGCGCCGAGGATGTCGGCCAGCGCCTCCGCCTCGTCGTCGGTCAGCGGGATGTCAGCCTGACATGAATCAGGATCATCCGGGTCGTAAAGGACAAGGTCGCGACGACCGTTGCGGTGGGAGACCACGCCTACGCGGCGCCCGGATTCCGTCACGAGGTCATGACGTACGCCGATACCCGGCAGCGCGGTCTGTTCGACACGTACTCGCACCTGGTCAACGCTACCGCGTCCAGGGCCGTCGATTCCCATGGCGTTAACGTCGGCCGATGTCCGCACCTGACCGGCGGTCCCGACCGACCGCTCCGGGGTCGCCCGCCCCGGAGCGGTCACCGGCCGGCGGTGCGGTAGCGCTGGTATCGGTGCATGCTGAGCCCGCGGATGCCGGGCACGCCGTCGAAGATCCCGCGCCGGCCGCCGAACCTGGACCCGGCGATCGCCTCCTGGTGTGCCTCTTCGCTGGTCCACTCCGCGTAGAGGGTCACCCGTGCGCCGTCGAGGCTGAACAGCAGGTGCCCGCCGATGGCGCCCGGGTGCGCGTCTGCCCGGAATGCGGCAATTCTCTCCGCCGCCTGTCGCTGGAGTTCGTGGCCGTCGGTCGCGATGCTGATCAGCGCGACGCAGCCGGGGTGGGGCGCGTCGCCGGACGGGCTGCCCGGCGAGGTGGCGAGCCTGGAGACGATGGCGTCGAGATGTGTGACGCCGGAGTGGTGATCGCCGACCCCGTCCGCGGTGTCCCCTTCGACGACGTTGGCGACATGCCGCCGGTAGTCCGGTTCACTCGCCCATCGGCTGTAGAACATGACGAGGTGGCCGTCGGTGCTCAGCAGGCAGGTCACCGAGAGGCATCCCTCGGGCCAGGGCACGCGCCGCCATCGAGCCATTGCGCTGTCGGCGGTGGCGCGCTGGGCGTGGCGATCCGCGACCTGCCAGCGGCTGGTCACCACCACGCCTGGTCCGGAGGGAGCGGTGTCCGCGGATGCGGGAGCGAGCGGTTCCATGTGATCTCCTCTGATCGGTCCGGATGGAATCGGGGGTTGATCAGCCCAGGTACGGGGCGGTCGCCTTCGCGTCCCGCAGGGCATGGGCCCACCAGGTGAGCTGGTCGAGCAGGCTGTCGGCGGCCCGGTTGCACCCGTCCGGGCTCAGTGGTGACCCGTCGGCGTCGAACTGGCGCCAGGCATCGTGGAAGCTGACCGTTTCGCGAACGGTCACGGCGTGGAGTTCGGCGAACACGAGGCGAAGGGCCTCGACCGCCCGCAGCCCGCCGCTGATCCCGCCGTAGGAGACGAACCCGACCGGCTTGGCGTGCCACTGCTGGTGATGCCAGTCGATGACGTTCTTCAACGCTGCGGGAAAGCTGTGGTTGTACTCCGGTGTGACCACGACGAAAGCGTCGGCGGCGGAGAGCCGTGGGGTCAGGTTCCGCAGCGCGAGGACCGCTTCCGGTACGGGCGGCGCGCCGAACGCCGGCAGCGTCATCGGTAGGGCGACCGTGGCCAGGTCGATGACGTCGACGGTCAGGTCGTCGCGTTCATCGGCCTGACCTGCGAACCAGTTCGCCACGGTCGGGCCGAAGCGGCCCTGGCGAACGCTGCCGATTATGACCGCGAGCTGAAGTGGTTGACGGGTCATGGCGACTCCGGGATCTGTCGGTGAGCGGGTCACGGCTGTGCCCGGCCAACGCCAAGGCTGGTACCTACACAAATGTGGAGGTCAAGCTACGGTGCTCGGCGTGACGGATTCGGCGCCGACGAGCGCGCAGTTGCTGACCATCGGGGAGCTGTCCAGGCGTAGCGGCGTACCGCACACGGCCTTGCGGTTCTACGAACGGCAGGGACTCATCCACAGTCGGCGGACGGCCGGGAACCAGCGCCGTTACCACCGCGCCACCCTGCGCCGGATCGCGTTCATCCGGGCTTCCCAGCACACCGGTGTGCCGCTGGCGGTCATCCGCGAGGTGCTCGCCCTGCTGCCGGCCGATGCCCCACCGACGAAGGAGTTCTGGGAGCGGGCCTCGGAGTGCTGGAGCAGGGAGATCAACGAACGCATCGCGAGGCTGGAACGGATGCGTGACCGCTTCACCCGGTGCATCGGCTGCGGTTGCCTGTCGTTCGACGAGTGTGCCCTGGTCAATCCCGGTGATGCGCTCGCCGAACGGGGCCCGGGGCCGCACCGTCTGCTCAGGTCCTGAGCTCGACGGGCGCGGCCGCGTGGCGCCGTCGGTGGGCCGGCCGCCGCGGCGAGTGACAGGAGTCACACCTCCAGGGTTGAGCGGAATAGGCTCAACTCTGGTTGTGTCCTTCCTAGCGGACCTGTCGATCCGGGGGAGTCATGAACACGGAACGTCTCACCACCAAGAGCCGCGAAACCATCACCGGTGCCGTCGCGATGGCGAATCAGCGCGGTCACGCCACCGTGGAGCCCTGGCACCTGCTGTCGTCGCTGCTGGACACCGAGGGCTCGACCGCCGCCGGCCTGCTGCGCGCCGTCGGGGCCGACCCCGCCGAGCTGCGCCGGGCGGCCCAGCGCGCGGTCGACGCCCTGCCCGCCGCGCGCGGTTCCAGCATCGCCGAGCCGACGCTGGCCCGCGAGTTCGTCAACGCCATCGGCGCCGCCGAGCAGATCGCCCGCCCGCTGGGCGACGAGTACACCTCCACCGAGCATCTCCTGGCCGGCCTGGCCCGGGTCGGTGGCGCGGTCGCGAACGCGCTGAAGGCCGCCGGCGCCACCGAGGAGAACCTGGTCGCCGCCTTCCCGACCGTACGGGGCGGGGACCGACGAGTCACCACCGCCGACCCGGAGCAGACCTACCAGGCACTGGCCAAGTACGGCGTCGACCTGACCGCGAGCGCCCGCGAGGGGAAGATCGACCCGGTGATCGGCCGGGACTCGGAGATCCGGCGGGTCATTCAGGTGCTCTCCCGGCGTACCAAGAACAACCCGGTCCTGATCGGCGAGCCCGGCGTGGGCAAGACCGCGATCGTCGAGGGGCTCGCCCAGCGGATCGTCGCCGGTGACGTGCCGGAGTCGCTGCGGGACAAGAAGCTCGTCTCGCTCGACCTCGGCGCGATGGTCGCGGGCGCGCAGTACCGCGGGCAGTTCGAGGAGCGGCTGAAGTCGGTGCTCGAGGAGATCAAGAACTCCGACGGGCAGGTCATCACGTTCCTCGACGAGCTGCACACCGTCGTCGGCGCCGGCAAGGGCGAGGGGTCGATGGACGCCGGCAACATGCTCAAGCCGATGCTGGCCCGTGGTGAGCTGCGCATGGTAGGCGCGACCACCCTGGACGAGTACCGCGAGCACATCGAGAAGGACCCGGCGCTGGAGCGGCGTTTCCAGCCGGTGCTGGTCGGTGAGCCGACCATCGAGGACACCATCGGCATCCTGCGCGGGCTCAAGGAGCGCTACGAGGTGCACCACGGCGTACGGATCACCGACGCCGCGCTGGTTGCCGCCGCCACCCTCTCCGACCGCTACATCACCGACCGCTTCCTGCCGGACAAGGCGATCGACCTGGTCGACGAGTCGGCGTCGCGGCTCCGGATGGAGATCGACTCCCGTCCGGTCGAGGTGGACGAGATCGAGCGGGCGGTCCGGCGGCTGGAGATCGAGGAGATGGCGCTGGCGAAGGAGCCGGACGACGCCTCCGCCGAGCGGCTGGAGCGGTTGCGCCGGGAGCTGGCCGACAAGCGCGAACAGCTGACCGCGCTCTCCGACCGCTGGAAGCTGGAGAAGGGCCACATCACCAAGCTCTCGACCGCCAAGGAAGAGCTGGAGCGGCTGGGCGGCGAGGCCGAGCGGGCCGAGCGCGACGGCGAGCTGGAGCGCGCTGCCGAGCTGCGGTACGGCCGGATTCCGGCGCTGCAGGCCGAGCTGAAGCAGGCCGAGGGGGAGCTGGCCCGACTCCAGGCGGACGGCGCGATGCTCAAGGAGGAGGTCGGCGCGGACGACATCGCGGCCGTGGTCGCCTCCTGGACGGGCATCCCGGCCGGCCGGCTGTTGGAGGGTGAGACGGCCAAGCTGCTGCGGATGGAGGAGTCGCTCGGCGCGCGGGTGGTCGGCCAGCGCGAAGCGGTCGGCGCGGTCTCCGACGCGGTACGTCGGGCGCGGGCCGGCGTCGCCGACCCGGACCGGCCCACCGGCAGCTTCCTCTTCCTCGGGCCGACCGGTGTCGGCAAGACCGAGCTGGCCAAGGCGCTCGCCGAGTTCCTCTTCGACGACGAGCGGGCCATGGTTCGCATCGACATGAGCGAGTACGGCGAGAAGCACTCGGTCGCCCGCCTGGTCGGTGCCCCGCCCGGGTACGTCGGTTACGAGGAGGGTGGACAGCTCACCGAGGCGGTGCGTCGCCGGCCGTACTCGGTGATCCTGCTCGACGAGGTGGAGAAGGCCCACCCGGACGTCTTCGACATCCTGCTCCAGGTGCTCGACGACGGCCGGCTCACCGACGGCCAGGGCCGGACGGTCGACTTCCGCAACACGATCCTGATCCTCACGTCCAACCTCGGGTCTTCGGTGGTCAGCGATCTGACGCTCGTCGAGGAGCAGCGCCGGGAGGGCGTGCTGTCGGTGGTCCGCTCGCACTTCAAGCCGGAGTTCCTCAACCGGCTCGACGACGTGGTGGTCTTCGCCGCGCTGCGCGGGGAGGATCTGCGATCCATCGTGGACATCCAGCTGGTCCGGCTGCGGAACCGCCTCGCCGACCGCCGGTTGGCGCTGGACATCACCGACGGCGCTCGCGGTTGGCTGGCCGAGCACGGCTACGACCCGATCTACGGTGCCCGCCCGCTGCGTCGCCTGGTCCAGACCGCGATCGGCGACCAACTCGCCAAGGCTCTGCTGGCCGGTCAGATCCGCGACGGCCAGACGGTCAAGGTCGACCTGACCCCCACCGGGGACGCCCTGACCGTGACCTCGGCCTGACGACCACCCCTCACCCCTGATTCCGACAAGTCGATCACGAGGTTGGCGGCGGCTTCGATCTTCGGAAGCCCCGTCAACCTCTTGATCGTCGGAAGGGGGCGAGCCGATCGGGGGTGGGTGAGTGGGCTCGGGTGGGGTAAGGGTGTGGGTGTGGATGGAGCGGCGGAGAGTGGCGGCGCGATCGGGGACGCCATCGAGGAGTTGGCGGGGGCGGACACGCTCGCCTTCGGCGGGGTCGGGTTCGCGGGGGCGTTGCTGCCGGTCACCGAGGCGTACGGCATTGTCCAGACCGCCCTGGCCGAGCAGCCCGAGACCCTACGCGAGCAGCTCGATCGGCTGCTGACGCACGGCTCGCCGGCCGGCCGGGCCTACGCGGCGACGTTGCTGGAACGGGTCGACCCGCCGGCCGCGCGGGCGGCGTGGACCGCGATGAGCGGCGATCCGGGCGAGTTCAACACGTTCAGCGGCTGTCTCATGGGCCGCTCCTCCCTGGGCGAGTACGCCGCGAGCCGTCTCGCCGAGGCGTGAACCTCCGCGACCGGACTGCGCCCGACGGACACCGGGTGACTGGATGCTCACTCGGCCTGCGTCACGTTCAGCCTGGTGCACGGGGTTGTTACCGTTCGCGCCGACGTACCGGGGAGGGTGGTCGGTGAACGGGTCCGTGGCGTGGCTGGTGACGGCGGTGGGCTGCTTGGTCGGAGCCGTCGGAGTGGTGATCGCCGTCGTGGCGCTGCGTCGGTCCCGGAGCCGCCCACCCGAAGCCGCACCGACCGATCCGCTCCGGGACCACGACGCCGATGTGCTGCGCGGTGACCCGCGCCGGCTGCGCCCCGGCGACATCGTCGAGATCCGTCAGGTTTCATACCTGGTGCGGGGCACGATCCGTCTCGTCGAGGGCGGCTGGAGCTGGGTCGAGCACCTGCTCGACGACGCGCAGGGCGTACGGCGCTGGCTCTCCGTGGAGGAGGATCCAGAGCTGGAACTGGTGCTCTGGACCGCCGAGACCGGTGCCACCGTCACTCCCGGGGCACCGACCATCGACTTCGCCGACAGGCGATACAGCTGGAAAGAGTCCGGGCAGGCCCGGTTCACGGCCACCGGCACCACCGGCCTCGACCCGGCCGGCAGCATGCGGTACCACGACTACCAGGCACCGGGCGGGGCACGGCTCTCCTTCGAGGCTTACGGGGAAGCCGGCTGGGAGGTGGCGCGCGGCGAACTCCTGCACCGTACCGAGGTGATGATCTATCCGCAGGCCGGCGAGAACCGGAGCGGGGAGCACTGAGTGCTGGTCACCCTGGACGCCCCGTACGTCGACACCAGCGCGGCCGACCTCAGCCTGGCCCGCGACGACGTGGAGCGGCCCGCGCTGCACGTGCTCGACCTCGCCCTGCCCGGGCCGGTCCGACTCGAGCTGCGGCTGCTCGGCGCCTCGCACCAGGTGGTGCTGCGCGCAGGCGACAGCAGGCTGACCGAGACGGTGGCCTGCCTGCCCGGGCGACCACCCGAACTGCCGGCCACGGTGCTCGACGAGGCGACCGGCTACCGGTTCGTCGCGACGGTGCTCCGGCCACCCGACTCCGGCCTTCGTGACCGGGTCACCGCACTCCGCGCGGAGTTGGCCGACGACCGGCTCGCCCTGGTCGGTGTCTTCCCCGGTGACCCGGACGCGGTGACCGCGCTCGCGGTTCGTTCCGGGTTGCCCGGCGGCACGGTGGCCTGGCGGACCTGGCACGCCTATCCACAGACCAACGAGCTGGTCCTGACCGAGACGGTGGTGGCGCTGCGATGACGTACCGACGGTGGTTCGTGGTGGGTGCGGCCTTCGCGGTCATCGGCGCACTCGTCGCCGCCTTCGCCGTCTTCTACGGCAGTTTCTCCCCCCGCGGGTACGTCGAGGACCATTACAAGCGCGACGCCGGCCGGGACATCGGTCGGGAGGCGGTCGCCTACACCTCGGCCGGTACGCCCAGCCGGGTGGCGAAGGAGATCACCGACGCGTGGCAGCCGGCTGATCAGTACGTCGACGGCAGCGGGGTCTACCTGCGCTACGACGACGACTCGGTGGTGATCCTGCCGGCCGCCACCGGCTCGGTGATCCTCTTGGAAAACCTTCGGACCGCGTACCCGCGCTACCACTCCACGGTCGGCTCGTACTGGGGCTGGGGACGTGGCAGCACGGTCCGGGGCGGCGGCCCCGGCGCCGGCAAGTAGCGGTCGACCCAGTCCCCTCACCCCTGGAGCCCCCGTGCAGACCCTCGTCACCGATCTCCTGGTCACCCTCGCCTACGGGGTGGTCGGGGTGCTGTTGATGGGCATCGGCTATGCCCTGGTCGACATGGCGACCCCCGGTCGGCTCAGCGAGCTGATCTGGGTCGACCGCAACCGCAACGCCGCCCTGTTGCTCGCCTCGAACCTGATCGGGGTCGGCGTCATCGTGGTCGCCGCGATCGCCACCAGCGAGGACGACTTCGTGCTCGGGATCATCGGCGCGGCCGCGTACGGAATCCTGGGGCTGGTCATCATGGCGGCCGCGTTCCTGCTGCTCGACGCCCTCACGCCGGGCCGACTCGGGCAGATCCTGGTCGAGCCCGAGCCACACCCGGCGGTCTGGGTCTCCGCGGTCGTCCACCTGGCCACCGGCGCGATCATCGCCGCCGCGATCAGCTGATGGCGGGTGGACGACCGACCGCGCAGCCGCACAAGGCAGGGCCGGCGAAGAAGACCGGGTGGCAGATCGCCACGGGACTCGGTGCCGTGGTCGTGCTGACGGGCGGTTGTGGCGCCGGTGCGCTGAGCGGGGACGACGGGCCCGCCGTCTCCCCGCCGACCGCCACCGAGCGGACCGACACCGTGCCGATTCTCCAGCGGGCGGCCGCCGCACAGGGAATCTGCTACGGCTGGACGCTCCAGACGGGCACCGACGTGGTCAGCGTCGGCTCCAACCTCGGCGAAGGGGTGGTCGTCGAGGGCGACCCACGGTGCCCGCGCTGGGTTCGGGTCGTCGCGGACATCACCTACGTGTCGGAGAGCAGCGAGTCGAACGACTACGCGTACGTGACGGTCGAGGGCTCGACCGACCTGGACCAGAGCCCGTTGCTGGCCGTCGCCGCTGGGCTCGAACGTTTCGGACTCAACGAGGACGCGTTCCTCGACGAGCCGGGCTGGGCGGTGACCCGGGCCGCCGTCAGCCTTCCGCTGCTGCTCGCCGAGGCAGGCGCGGCCGTTCCGGTGCCGATCGCCACGACCACTCCGGCCGCTGCGCCGCCACCACCGTTGCCCGCCGCGGGCAACGACCTGTGGCGGGACCGTTGGGGCTACCTGCTCGCCGCCGCTGGGATGCTGCTGCTGACCGCACTGCTGGTCACCGTCGGGCTGGTGCAGCGGCGCCGTGAGCGCCGGGAGGCGACAGCGCCGGCCACCGCGGTCACGGCGTCCGGACGTACGCCGGAGGAGCGGTGACCACCGGCGCGGCGCAGCCTCCCCGGCGACGGGTGGCCCGCGCGGCGGTGCTCGCCGCGGTCTTCGTCTGTGCCGCCTGCGGCCTGGTGTACGAGCTGGCGTTGGTGGCCCTCGGCAGTTACCTCATCGGCGACAGCGTCGGCCAGGCGTCGATCGTGCTCGGTGTGATGGTCTTCGCGATGGGGGTCGGCGCGCTCGCCGCCAAGCCGTTGCAGCCCTGGGCCGCTGCGGCGTTCGCCGCGATCGAGCTGTCCCTCGCGTTGCTCGGCGGCCTCTCCGTCCTCGGCCTGTACGCGGCGTTCGCCTGGCTGGACCTCTACGGGCCGGCGCTCGTCGGCACCGCGTTTCTGCTCGGTCTCCTGATCGGCGCGGAGATCCCGCTGCTCATGGTGCTGCTGCAACGGATCAGGAAGCAGGCCGCAGGCAGCGCGGTGGCCGACCTGTTCGCCGCCGACTACGTGGGCGCGCTGCTGGGCGGGCTCGCCTTCCCGTTCCTGCTGCTGCCGGTCTTCGGCCAGCTCAAGGGGGCGATCGTGGTCGGAGCGGTCAACGCGGTGGCCGGGCTCGTCCTGGTTTTCACGGTCTTCCGCGGCGAGCTGACCGCCCGGTCGCGGGTCGCGCTCGGAGCCGGCGCCACGGTGGTCGCCCTCTGCCTCGGGTACGCCTGGCTGACCGCGCACGACTTCGAGGTGACCGCGCGCCAGCAGCTCTACCGCGATCCCGTGGTGCACGCCGAGCGCAGCCGCTACCAGGAGATCGTGCTGACCCGATCCGTACGTGAGGTCGGCCACGCCGACACCGACCTGCGGTTGTACCTCAACGGCGACCTCCAGTTCAGCTCGGTGGACGAGTACCGGTACCACGAGGCGCTCGTGCATCCGGTGCTGAACGGCCCACGCGGCGAGGTGTTGGTGCTCGGGGCCGGCGACGGGCTCGCCGTACGGGAACTGCTGCGCTATCCCGACGTCCGGCGCATCACGGTCGTCGACCTCGACCCGGCGGTGGTGGCGCTGGCGCGTACCGAGCCGCAACTGCGGCGCCTGAACGGGGACGCGTTCGACGATCCGCGGGTCCGCGTGGTGAACGCGGACGCCTTCGGGTGGCTGCGGGGCAATCGTCAACGGTTCGACGCGGTGGTCGCGGATCTGCCCGACCCGGACGAGACCGCAACCGCGAAGCTCTACACCGTCGAGTTCTACGCGCTGATCCGTGCCGTGCTCACCGAACACGGCAGGCTGGTGGTGCAGGCGGGATCTCCCTACTTCGCACCTCGGTCGTACTGGTCGATCGAGGCGTCGGTACGGGAGGCCGGCTTCGCCACCGTGCCGTACCACGTGGACGTGCCGTCCTTCGGCGACTGGGGTTTCCTGCTGGCCGCGCCCGGTGCCGAGCCGCCCCCGCTGGCGTTGCCCACCGACGCGCCGAGGCTGCGTTTCCTGAACTCGGCGACCCTGGCGGCGGCGGCCACCTTCCCCGTCGACCGGGGCCGCATCGTGGTGCCCGCCTCGACCCTGCTGCAACCCCGGGTCCTGGAGTACGCCCGCACGGAGTGGCGCGGCTACTGATCCGCGCATTTCCGCAGCACCGCGTCGGTGCCTCGCGGCGGCGTCGCGGCCTGCCGTGCTGGCCGATTGCCGATACGGTGTGGGCGCGATCTAGGGAAGGAGCATCGTGGTCGATTCCCCCAGCACGCCGGCCCGGTCACGGCCGGGTGTGGTGACAATTTCCAGCTATCTGCTGATCCTCTTCGCCGTCCTTCAGCTCGTCGGTCTCATCATCACGCTGTCCAGCATCGGCACCATCCGGGACGTGATGCGGGACGCGTACGCCAGCAGCGATCCCGAGATGGCCGACGCGGTCAGCGGCATCACCTACGCAGTCGGCATCGGCGGCGCGATCTTCGGCCTGCTCATCGCGGCCGGCCTGGTCGTGCTGGCGTTGCTCAACAACCGCGGCAAGAACGGTTCCCGGATCACGACCTGGGTTCTCGGCGGCATCATGGTCTGCTGCACCGGTGGCAACGTGGCCGGCGGTGCCGCGGGCGGCTTCACCGGTGGTGCCACCAGCGGTGCCAGTGGCAACGCACCGAGCCCCGACGAGATCCAGCGTCAGGTCGACGCGGCGCTGCCCGGCTGGTTCAATCCGCTGAGCACCGCCATCTCGTTGATCGCTGTCCTCGCGCTGCTCGCGGCGCTGATCCTGCTCGCGCTGCCCAAGGCGAACGAGTTCTTCCGCAAGCCGCAGCCCGTCTGGGAGCCGCCGACGCCCGGCGCCGCCTACCCCGGCGGCTACCCGGGTTACCCGCAGGGTCCGGGCCAGCCGGGCTACCAGCAGGGTCCGGGCCAGCCGGGCTATCCGCAGGGTCCGGGCCAGCCGGGCTATCCGTCCTCCGGCGACCCCTCCTACCCGCCGATTCCCGGTCAGCCGCCGGCCGGTCAGCCGCCGACGTTCGGCCAGCCCGGTGACCAGCCGCCCTCGTCGGACCGGCCCGGTCCGACCCCGCCGCCGATGAGTTGACGGCCGGAGAACGGCCACGCTGACGGATCCCTTCGATAGGTTGCAGTCGACGTCTATCGGAGGGATCCGTCGTGTCGTACCCGTATCCGGTGCCGGCCCGGCGTCCCGCCCCGGTCACGCTGGCGATGGCCGCGCTGCTGCTGATGGCGGTCGTCGCCCTCGCGTACGCCGTGGCCGGGCTGCTGGTGCTCAACGGCACCGTCGACCGGTTCCGCTCCGCCGCGAGCGGTGCCTCCGCCGACCAGGTCGACGGCACGGTCGCGCTGCTGCACGCCTGCGCCGTGGTCTCCGCCGTGGTCAGCCTGCTGGCCGGCCTGCTCCTCGCCGGCCTGGCTATCGGTGTGGGTGGTGGACGCGCCGGCGCCCGGGTGACGGTCTGGGCCGTCAGCGGCATCGGTGCGATCTGCGGCTGCGGTGGCCTAGCGCTGGTCGTCGGCCAGCGGTCGGTGCCGTTGCAGTTGGGCGCCCAGGACCAGGCGGACGCCGAACTGTTCGGCCTGATCGCCGATGCTTACCCGTCATGGTGGATCCCCCTGGGCGGGGGGCTTTCGATCGGCCAAACACTCGGTTACCTTGTGGTAGCGGTGCTGCTGGCCTTGCCGGCGGCGAACGCGTGGTTCCGGCCTCGATCCGCGCCGGCCGCACCACCCGGGTCCCCACCCGCCCCGCACCTGCCAGTACCGATCCTGCCGCCGTACAGCTGAGGACTCCCGTGACGTCCCACTCTGCGCCCAACGAGCAGCGAGCCCTGGTGACCGGTGCGACGGCCGGCATCGGTGCGGCGTTCGCCCGCCGGCTGGCAGCCGACGGTTGGCACCTGCTGCTGGTCGCCCGCGACGCCGACCGCCTCGCCGGCATGGCCGCCGAGCTGAGGGAGCGCCACGGACGGGACGTCGAAATCATCTCGACCGATCTGTCCACGGACGACGGTTGTGTCGTGGTGGAGGGGCGGCTCGCCGCCGACCCCCCGATCGATCTGCTGATCAACAATGCCGGGATCAGCCTCAACATGCCATTTCTGCGGTCCTCGGCGGAGGACGAGGCCCGGTTGCTGCGGCTCAACGTGCACGCGGTGATGCGCCTGACCCTCGCCGCGTTGCGACCGATGACCGGGCGGCGGCGCGGGGCAGTGATAAATGTCTCTTCGGTAGCGGGTTTCGGCGCTGTCATGCCCGGTTCGACGTACTCGGCCAGCAAGGCATGGGTCACCAACTTCAGCGAGTCCATCGGACAGTCGGCGCGGCCGTTCGGCGTACGTGTGATGGCGCTCTGCCCCGGCTACACGCGTACCGAGTTCCACCAGCGAGCCGGCATCAACATGTCCAAGACGCCGGACTGGATGTGGCTGCAAGCCGACGACGTGGTCGACGAAGCTATGCGTGACCTGCGGAAAGGCAAGCTGGTCAGCGTTCCGGCGTGGAAGTACAAGCTCGCTGCCGCCGGTCTTCGGCACGCGCCGCGGCGCTTGCTGCACGCGGTCGCCAGGGACGCCCGGGGCCGGATCGGCCGCGACGCGAACTGATCCGTCGCGCGGGACCGGCACCGCCCGGATCTCGTTCGGTAGGTGGCGATCGGATCGGGCTTCGTCGCGCAGAGTAGTCGTATATCGCCATGCATCGGTCGCCCGAGCGATGGATACCGGTGGACCCCAGACGCGGCTCACAGACTTGAGCAGTACCCTCTATCGCCATGGGGGACCACGACGACCTGCGTAAATTCATCACCGATCTGGCCGTGGTACACGGCAAGGTGGTGCTCTCCTCCGGCATCGAGGCGGACTGGTACGTCGATCTACGACGTGTCACGCTCCATAACCAGGCGGCACCTTTGGTCGGTCGAGTGATGCTCGACCTCACCGCCGACTGGGAGTACGACGCGGTCGGCGGCCTGACCCTGGGTGCCGATCCGATCGCCGTCTCGATGCTGCACGCCTCTGCTCCGACCGATCGGCCTCTGGACGCCTTCGTGGTGCGCAAGGCCGGTAAGGCGCATGGGTTGCAGCGACGGATCGAGGGACCGGATGTCGCCGGTCGTCGAGTACTCGCGGTTGAGGACACATCGACGACGGGGTCGAGTGTGCTGACCGCGGTGGAAGCGCTACGCGAGGCCGGGGCCGAGGTCATCGGTGTGGCGGTTATTGTTGATCGAGGCGCCGGCGACGCGGTGCGAGCCGCCGGACTGCCTTATCGGGCGGCCTATACGTTGGCTGACCTCGGCCTTGTGGCGTAAAAGTCTGCCGATTCGGATCTGCTGATATGCAGGCGGATCGATGCTGCTGGTGGAAGGATGGAAAACGTGGGAACTGCGTTGGCTGAAATGACTATGCCTCAGATCTCGCCGCTCGCCGGCGAGCCGATCGAACGTGCCGATGCCGAGCGTCTCGCGGGGGTCCTCAAGGCCCTCGCCGACCCTGCCCGGCTGCGGCTGCTGAGCCTGATCCAGTCGGCTCCAGAGGGCGAGGCGTGCGTCTGTGACCTGACCGCGCCGCTCGGCCTCTCGCAGCCGACGGTCAGCCACCACCTGCGCATCCTCACCGAGGCCGGCTTGCTGGAGCGGGAGAAGCGCGGTGTGTGGGCCTACTACCGGCTGGTGCCGTCGGCGATCGCCACGATCGCCGACCTGCTGACCCCGCCGCGCAAGCGGGCCACCAAGAAGGCCCGCTGACCCGTACCGATCGTCCGGTGCCCTCCCCGAACAGGGACGGCGCCGGACGGCCGGCCGGTCAGTGCTTGCCGTAGTGCTGCCGGGTCTCTCGAATCGCCTCCTCGGTGGCGGCCCGTTCCGCAGCGCTGGCACCCCGCTTGGCCGCGATCCGCGCCCGGAGCAATTCGATCGCGATCGGAATCACCGAAACTGCGACGATCGCGACCAGGATGAGTTCGATGTGGTCCTTCACGAACGGGATCTGGCCGAGGAAGTAGCCGAGCACCGTCACACCGCTGCCCCAGAGCACCCCGCCGATCACGTTGTACGTCACGAACGTGCGGTAGTTCATCCCGCTGACCCCGGCCACGATCGGCGTGAACGTCCGCACGATCGGCACGAAGCGGGCCAGCACGATCGAGCGGGCACCGTACTTCTCGAAGAACTCGTGCGCCTTCAGCACGTTTTCCTGCTTGAACAGCCGGGAGTTGGGTCGCCGGAAGAGCGATGGCCCCACCTTCCGGCCGAACGCGTACCCCACCTGGTCACCGGCGACCGCCGCGATCGTGACCAGTAGGCAGACCAGCCAGAGCGGGTAGGTGATGTATTGCCCGTCCGCGGTCAGCAGGCCCGCCGTGAAGAGCAACGAGTCGCCCGGCAGGAAGAAGCCGATCAGCAGACCCGACTCGGCGAAGACGATGGCCAGGATGCCGAGCAGCCCGAACGTCGAGATCAACCACTCCGGGTCGAGCCAGTCAGGGCCCAGGGCCAGGGTGGTGGTGGGCGTCGGCACGAGCGACCTCCGATCTAACGGTGGGGGCGTTCAGTCGCCGGCGGCGACGGCACGTCCGTAGTCTAGGTGGCCGTCCGAGACGCCCGGTGCTCGACGTCACACCTGTGTCGGCTGTCGCAGCCCGCCGCCCGGACCCGTCGCGTGCCGGTCGGCACCCGTCCGTCCGGCCACCGTCGGCACCGGCCCCCCTCGGCCACCACCAGCACCCGCCCGGCCACCGGCGGCCACTTCCAACACCCGCCCGGCCGGCAGAGGCACCGGCCGGGCCGACACCTACAACCGTGGGTCGACCGGCTCGGACTCGCAGGCGAGGATCGCGAACACCAGCGCGTGCCGACGCCACAGCGGCACGCCGTCGGCAAGCCCGTCCAGCGCCGCCAGGCCCAGGCCGTGCTCGCGCAGCGCCAGCCCGCGCTTGCGGCCGAGGGAGCGCTGCCGCAGGAGCTTCAACTGCTCCGGCTCGTCGTAGCCCGGACCGTAGATGATCCGCAGGTACTCCCGTCCCCGGCACTTGATCCCCGGCTGGAGCAGCGATCCCCGCTCACTGCGGGCGGCCGGACCCGCGTACGGCTTGACGACCATCCCTTCACCGCCCGCCGCGGTGAGCGCCAGCCACCAGTCCGTTGCGGCGGCGACCGACGCCTCGTCGGCGAGGTGGACCACCTTGCGGCGCGTCGGCGTGAAGAACTCCGGATCGGCGGCGCAGAGCCGGTCGGCCAGGTCGAGGTGCCAACCGTGATCCCGGTCGGCGTAACTGGTCCCGGAGCCGGCGAGCACCGCGAACGGTGCCAGGGTCACCCCGCGCAACCCCTCGGTCGGCCGGACGTACGCCCGGTAGGCGGCGCTGTAGGCGCGTACCTCGTCGTGCCGGCGAGCCATCCGGTCGCGCAGCTCGCCGACGGGCAGCCCCCGGGCGGCGGCGAAGTCGAGCGCCTCCCGCACCGCCGGCAGGGCGGCGCGGCCGGCGGCGCCGACCCCGGCGTACTGCTCACGGATCAGACCGCCCGCCTTGGCCGACCAGGGCAGCAGCTCGGTGTCGAGCAGCAGCCAGTCGGTCTCCAGCTCATCCCACAGCCCGGCCGCGCCGATCGCCCGCCGCACCCGGTCGAGCAGCTCGGTGTCGAGCGGCTCTCCGAAGAACGGCCGGCCGGTACGGGTGTGCACCACGCCGCCGCCCGGCCCGAACGGACCGCCGTCCCGATCCCGGCAGACCAGCACCACGGCCCGCGAGCCCATGTGCTTCTCCTCGCAGACCACCCGGTCCACGCCGGCCGCGCGGTAATCGGCGAACGCGTCCGCCGGGTGCTCGAGGAACCCCTCCTGGCGGGACGTCGAGCAGGGTGCCATCGTCGGCGGCAGCCAGGTCAGCCAGCGCGGGTCGACCGCGAACCGGCTCATCACCTCCAGCGCGGCGGCGGCGTTCTCGGCGGGTACGGTCAGCGAACCGTAGCCGTGCTCGATGTGCCGGCGGCCCGCCACGTCACCCAGCTCCAGCACCTCGTCCGGGCGGGCCGGCGCGGCGGTCAGCGGCCGGGCCGGGGCGTACCACTCCCGCTCGGCGGCGACGGAGACCAGCTCCCGCTCCGGGTAGCGCAGGGCGGTGAGCCGACCGCCGAAGACGCAGCCGGTGTCGATGCAGATGGTGTTGTTGACCCACTCCGGCTCGGGCGTGGGCGTGTGCCCGTAGACGACCATCGCCGAACCCCGGTAGTCGCGCGCCCACGGGTAGCGGACCGGGAGGCCGTACTCGTCGGTCTCGCCGGTGGTCTCCCCGAACAGGGCGAACGCGCGCACCCGGCCGGACGTCCGGCCCTGGTACTCCTCCTTGAGCCCGGCGTGGGCGACCACGAGCCGGCCGCCGTCGAGCACGAAGTGGCTGACCAACCCGTCGACGAAACTCGCCACCGCCGACACGAACTCGGGTGACTCCGCCTCCAGCTGAGCCATCGTCTCGGCCAGGCCGTGAGTGAGCCGGACGTCGCGGCCACGCAGCCGGCGCAGCAGCTTCTGCTCGTGGTTGCCGGGCACGCAGATCGCGTGCCCGGCGGCGACCATGCCCATCACCAGGCGGAGCACGCCGGGAGAGTCCGGGCCGCGGTCCACCAGGTCGCCGACGAAGACGGCGGTACGCCCCGCCGGGTGCGTGCCGTCGACCGGCCGGCCCTGCTCGTCACGGTGCAGCCGCCAGCCGAGCCGGACCAGCAGCGACTCCAACTCGGCGCGGCAGCCGTGCACGTCGCCGACGATGTCGAACGGCCCGGTCAGCTCGCGTCGGTCGTTGAACAGCTTCTCGTACCGGACCTCGGCGGCCTCGATCTCCTCGGGGCCGCGCAGCACGTGCACCTTCCGGAAACCCTCCCGGGCCAGCTGCCCGTACGTCCGGCGCAGATCCCGCTGCATCCGGGTGAGCACCTGCCGGCCGAGGGTGCGATCGGCGCGCGCCTCCGTACGCGCCCAGGCCAGCGCCTCGGGCACGTCGAGCACGACCGCGACAGGTAGCACGTCGTGCTCCCGGGCCACCCGGACCAGCCCGGCCCGGGCGTGCGGCTGGAGGTTGGTCGCGTCGACCACGGTGAGCCGGCCGGCGCGCAGCCGCTTGCCGGCGACGTAGTGCAGGGCGTCGAACGCGTCGGCGGAGGCGGACTGGTCGTTCTCGTCGTCCGCCACCATCGCCCGGAACGCGTCCGAGGAGAGCACCTGGCTCGGGAGGAAGTGCCGGCGAGCGAAGGTCGACTTGCCGGAACCGGAGACGCCGACGAGAGCCACCAGGGCGAGTTCGGGGATGTCCAGGACGGTCACGGCCGCTCCTCCTTCCGGTTCGGGTCCGGCGCGTTCTCCCCAGGCGGGTCCGGCACGTCGATGGTCAGTACGGCCAGCTGGGTGGGGCTGCCCAGCTCCGGGTCCTCGTCGCCGACGCCGGCGAGCCGTAGGCGGTAACCGTAGGTGCCGGCCACCCGCTCCGCCCATGCGGTGAACTCGGCGCGGGTCCACTCGAAGCGGTGGTCGGCGTGCCGGAACCGGCCCGCCGGCAGCCCGTCGTAGCGGACGTTGTACTCGGCGTTCGGGGTGGTCACCACGACCGTGCCCGGCCGGGCGTGCCCGAACACCACGTCCTCCAGGGCCGGCAGCCGTGGCGGGTCCAGATGCTCGATCACCTCCATGAGCACCGCCGCGTCGTAGCCGCGCAGCCGGTCGTCCCGGTAGGTGAGGGCGGACTGCCAGAGGTTGATCCGGTTGCGCTGCCGCTCCGGCAGCCGGTCCAACCGCAGCCGTCGGGCAGCCAGCGTCAGCGCGTGGCTGGAGACGTCGGTGCCGACGATCTCGGTATAACGGCGGTCACCGACAAGGGCGGTGAGCAGCGCGCCGGAGCCGCAGCCCAGGTCGAGCACCCGGCTCGCACCACTGTCGGCGAGGGCGGCGAGCACGGCCGCACGCCGGTGGGCCGCCAGCGACGGTCGCCCCTGCGCGGCGGTGCCGGACTCGTCGTCGACGGAGTCGGCGAGCACCGGCTCGTCGGTGAGCCGTTCCTCGGCCAGTTGGGCCAGCGCCTGCCCGGCCAGGGCGCGCTGGTGCGCCAGATAGCGCCGGGTGATCAGCCCCCGTTCCGGGTGGCCGGCCAGCCAGCCGGCGCCCGCGCGGAGCAGCTTCTCCACCTCGTCCGGCGCCACCCAGTAGTGCTTGGCGTCGTCGAGGACGGGGAGCAGCACGTACAGGTGGTTGAGCGCGTCGGCGACCCGCTGGACACCGGTCAACCGCAGGTCGACGTACCGGCTGTCGCCCCATTCGGGGTACGCCTCGTCGAGCGGGATCGGGGTGGCCTCGACCGTCCACCCGAGCGGGGCGAAGACCCGTACGGCCACCTCGGCGCCGCCCCGGCACCGCAGCACCGGCACCCGCAGCTCCAGGGGGATCGGGGTCGCCGCCAGCTCCGCGCGTTCCCGGGACTCGCCGCGCAGGGCCGAGCGGAACACCTTGGCCATGGCGGAGGCGAGCAGGCTGGAGGCCGCGTACGGCCGGTCGTTGACGTACTGCCCGAGGTTGAACGTCTCCGGGGTGGCCGACTGGCCGCCGCGTCCGCGCCGACGCGCGCCCGCCAGCCGCAGCGGATCCACGTCCAGCAGCAGGGCGGCGGTGCAGCGCTGCTCGTTCGCCTCCGGGTAGAACACGTGCGCCGTGCCCACCGGTACGTCGAAGGACTGCGCCCGGTCGGGGTGTTTGACCAGCAGGTGCCCGAGGTCGGTCGCCGGCCGGTGCGTGGTGGTCAGGGTGAGCAGCACGCCGACCATGGTGGCAGCCGGATCGATCTTGCGCCGCCCGGTTTTCGGCTGTTCCCCGGCCGGCGTCGTCCGAGGGTGGAGACGGCGGTGCCCCGCCGACCGGACGGTCGGCGGGGCACCGGTGGCGCTACGGATCAGGCCACGAAGCGGGTCTTGCGGCGGCGCGCCAGCACGAAGCCACCGACACCCGCCGCGAGCAGCAGGGCGCCGATGCCGGCGATCAGCGTGGTGGACTCGCCGGTGATCGGCAGCGAACCGCCGTCATCGTCACCGTCACCCTGGCCGCCACCCTGGCCGTTGGTCGGGTTCAGCAGGATCTTGGCGGTGTCGTTGGCGGGGTTGGTGTCCTCGGTGAAGCCCTCGCACTCACACTTGGCGTTGATAACCACCGTGCCGGTCGCGTCCGGGACGACAGCGTCGACCTTGAGCCCGATGTCGACGGTCTGCTTCTCGCCCGCCGCCAGGAAGAAGTCCGGGTAGCAGCGGTACGCGTCGGCACCCGGCTTTCCGGGCTGCTCCCAGTCCCCCTGGTCATCCTTCAGCGGCACGCAGCTCTCCGGCACCTCGACGGCGGTGGCGCCCTTCGGGACGGCGACGTCGATCTTCGTGACCGGCGACCCGCTGCGGCCGAAGTCGAGGGAAGCCGGGCCGTTGTTCCGGACACCGACGGTGGCGGTGACCACCTCACCGGCCTTGCCGGTGAGCTTGTCGCCGATCGCTTCGAGGTCCGCACCGTTCTTGCCGGTGACCGTGATCTCCATGCCGGACCAGTTGTTCTCGGGGTCGACGTCTGCCTGGAAGGAGCCGGCTTTCACCGGGGCCTTCTTCGTGAGCACGAGCGGCTCGTCGCTACCCGGCTTGCCGATGGAGTGGCCCCCGCTGTCGAGGTGCCCGACGAAGTCGTCGAACTCGGAGGGGGTCATCCACTGGTAGTAGCCGTGCTCGCGGCCGGGGGCGTACGTGTCCTTGCCCAGCACGTACTGCACGGTCGCGGTGAGGGTCTCGCCGCTTGCGACCTCGTTGGTGAACCGGCAGACGCGCAGCTGGTCACCCTCGTAGGTGCAGTTGCTGTAACGCTTTCCGGTCCGGATCGCGTGGTCGTGGTCGAACACGGCGACGGCACCCTTGACCGTGCTCTCACCGACGTTGCCGAGAACGAGCGGGGCGGTGAAGCTGCTGCCCGGGCTGGTGGTGAGGTTGACCTCCGTGCCACCCGCCAGATCCACGCCCTCGCCGATCTTCACCGTGGCGGTGTGGCTGGCGGGGGTCATGCCCTCGGCGCTCACGGTGACCTTCAGGTCACCGGAGTCGCCGTCCGTCGCCTCCGAGGTGGGCTTGATGGTTACGGCGAACAGACCCGCGAGGCCCCATTCGTCGAGCCCGACCTCGAACGGATCCTGACAAACCAGTATTCCTGCGTCCGAAGAGTCGCATTCGCTCCTGATTTCCGGAGCGACGGTCACCTTGTCGGTGAGGTCTCGAAAGTCGTAGCGAACCGTGAGGCCGTGCACCACGACCGGCTCGGAGGCGGACAGGGTCGGCGACTCCGTCTTGCCCTCGCTGCCGGAGGCGATCGTCGTGTCGGTCATGTACAGACCCAGCTCGACGGCCGGCTTCTTGGCGGCGGCGGGGGTGGCGGAAGCAGCGACGAACGCGCCTACTACGCCCAGCCCGGCGAGCCAGCGCCGCGTGGAGTGGTTGAGCATGTGGGGGTTCCCTCGTTTCGGGGACTGAAGGTCTAGCCAACGGATCTTAAGGAATCGTTAAGTCGCTCCGCCGCCCCAGCTGAGCCGCCATCCGTCGATATCAACCGAACGGCCAATCAAGGTCACCGTAACGTCGCACTTGTACACGTCATCGGGTGTGGGAGGAGTCGGTCGACCCCGTCGGGCTCAGCCTGCCGGTGATGCGGCCGACGGGCCTCGGCTCATGGTGGTGGCCCAACTGTCCAGGCGCAGACGGGCGGATGGCTGGCATGACCGTGTCCTGCCAGGTCAGTGCGCGAAGCCGAGTCGGCGGAATCGGCCCACCGGGGCGTACCGCCGATGCCAGGATGGGGACTGTGGGCTTCCTGATCCGGTGGGCGATCACCGCGGTGGCGCTGTGGATCACCACGCTGATCGTGCCCGGCGTCGACGTCGGCGGCCGGTCGGGCGCCAACACGGTGCTCACCCTGGTCGTCGTGGCGCTGATCTTCGGCCTCGTGAACGCGGTCCTCAAGCCGGTGATCAAGGTGGTCGGCTGCATCTTCTACCTGCTGACCCTGGGCCTGTTCGCGCTGGTCGTCAACGCGCTGCTGTTCCTGCTGACCGACCGGATCGCGCACGCGCTCGACCTTCCGTTCCAGATCGACGGTTTCTGGGCCGCGTTCTGGGGCGCCATCGTGATGGCCGTGGTCACCTGGCTGATCAGTGTGGCGCTGCCGGACCGGCTGGACCGCCGATGAGCACCGACGCCGGCGGTCACCGGTCGGTGGACCCGCACAGGGTCGGTGGCGGCCGGTCGGCCGCACTGCGGGATACTGCCCGACGGAGGACAGTGTGGTCCGGCGCACCCATGGACAACAGCGGCCAGCACGGCCGAGAGCGGTAAGAAGGAGCGTTCGACATGCCCATCGCTTCCCCCGAGGCATACGCGGAGATGCTGGACCGCGCCAAGGCCGGCCGGTTCGCGTACCCCGCGATCAACGTGACCTCCTCGCAGACGCTGAACGCGGCGCTCAAGGGCTTCGCCGATGCGGAGAGCGACGGCATCATCCAGGTCTCCACCGGTGGCGCCGAGTACCTCTCCGGCCCGTCGGTGAAGAACATGGTCAGCGGTGCGGTGGCGCTCGCCAACTACGCGCACGAGGTGGCGAAGAACTACTCGGTCAACGTCGCCCTGCACACCGACCACTGCCCGAAGGACAAGCTGGACAAGTTCGTCCGGCCGCTGATGGGCATCTCGCAGGAGCGGGTGAAGCGCGGCGAGGAGCCGCTGTTCCAGTCGCACATGTGGGACGGCTCCGCGGTGCCGGTGGCGGAGAACCTGCAGATCGCCGAGCAGCTCCTCGCCGAGGCCGCCAAGGGCAAGATCGTCCTCGAGATCGAGGTCGGCGTCGTCGGTGGCGAGGAGGACGGCGTCGAGAACGCGATCAACGAGAAGCTCTACACCACCGTCGAGGACGGCCTCGCCATGGTCGAGGCGCTCGGCCTGGGCGAGAAGGGCCGCTACATGGCGGCGCTGACCTTCGGCAACGTGCACGGCGTCTACAAGCCGGGCAACGTGAAGCTCCGCCCCGAGGTGCTCAACCACATCCAGATGGCGGTCGGTGCCAAGTACAACAAGGAGAAGCCGCTCAGCCTGGTCTTCCACGGCGGCTCCGGCTCGCTGCTGTCCGAGATCCGCGAGGCGCTCGACTACGGCGTGGTGAAGATGAACATCGACACCGACACCCAGTACGCCTTCACCCGCCCGGCCGCGGACCACATGTTCCGCAACTACGACGGCGTGCTCAAGGTCGACGGCGAGGTCGGCAACAAGAAGATGTACGACCCGCGGGTCTGGGGCAAGGCCGCCGAGGCCGGCATGGCCGCCCGGGTCGTCGAAGCCTGCGAGGCGCTGCGCTCGACCGGCACCAAGATGAGCAAGTAGGACGGACGATCCGACGGCCGGTCCCCCCTCGGGGGCGGCCGTCGGCGTTCTCGGGCGACGCACGCGGGTCGTCGGGTGCCTCGTCGCCCGGTGACGCCGCCGCCTACCCCGCCGTCAGTACCCGGACGGCCTCGTGGACGTCGTCGGTGAGGTGGATGCTCGGCGACAGGTCGCCGAGCGGGGAGCCGGCCAGCAGCGGGCGTAGCAGCGACTCGACGGGCAGTTCGGTGGTCCAGAAGGTGCGGTCGAGGAACACGTACGCGCCACTGGACCCGTCGGTGCCATAGAACGTCTTCGTCGCCGCCTGGAACACCTCCTGCACGGTGCCGGCGCGGCCCGGCGCGAACACGATCCCGCCCCGGGCGAGCCGGAGGATCGTGTCCTCACGGATCGCGTTCGAGAAGTACTTGGCGATCCGGCCGGCGAAGAGGTTCGCCGGTTCGTGCCCGTACAGCCAGGTCGGGACGGCGAGCCCGCCGGCCCGCGCCCACGCCAGGTCGTCCGCGCCGCGCTGCCGCGGCACCGCCGGCGGGGCGTGCCGTTCGCGTACCCGCAGCGCCACCGCCGTGTACCGGTCGTGGTCGGTGAAGTCGGGCGCCGTCGCCAGCAGGTCGATCGCCTCGGTCAACTCCTCCGCCGGGTGAGCGGCGAGGTAGGCGCCGAGGTTCGCGGCCTCCATCACGCCCGGCCCGCCGCCGGTGACCACGAGCCGGTCGGCCCGGGCCAACTCCCAGCCGAGCACGGCAGCCATCCGGTACGGCACGCTGCCGCGCGGCACCGCGTGCCCGCCCATGATGCCGACCACCGACTGCGGCCCGTGCGCGGCCAGCCAGGCGCGGGTCGCGTCGGCGAGCGCGTTGTCGACCCCGTGGTCGTGCAGCCGCTGGCCGAGCGCCTCCTTGACGTCCGGCAGCGCGCCGCCGTGCGCCCGGAAGTGCGCGTACACCCGGGTGTCGTACATCCCGGCGAACCCCGCCTCGGCGAACCCGGCCGCCAGGTCCTCCGGTGTGTAGAGGTGGCTCGGCTGGGTCGGGTACGGCAGCCCGGAGAAGGGCGGAACCACGTTGGCGCCGCGCCGGACCAGGTCGGCCCCGACCTCCCGGGAGGCGAAGCGGCAGCCGACGAAGAGTGTCCCGGCCACCGTGACCCGGCTCAGGTCGGGCACCGGCTCCAGGTCGAGCCGGAGGCCCTGCATGGTCAGGCCGGTCAGGTCGCCGCCGGCCAACCGCCGGTCGAACTCGACGCGGGTTTCGATCTCGTTCGTGGCATGCGGTTCGACGACATCCGCGGGTGGTGGGGTGGGCACCCGGCCATCCTGCCCCGGCCGGTCCAATCCGACGAACGGCGGCCGGGCGACCCGGGCCGGGTGGGGGCACCTCCGGCACGCCGTCGCGGCGAAAGGTTTCCGCAGCTCACACGTTCCCCGACGGACGCGACAGAAGCCCGGCGGCGGTAGCCGCCGGGCTCCTGCGTAACCGGGTCCTGGGGAGGCTCCGGACCAATAGTTGTAACGGAAAACACCTTCCTCCGGCATAGGCCGCAGGCGTGACCAACTCCTCACCCGTTCAGCCAGCGAGCTGGGCCGACCCGCTCGCGCGTCGCAGCGCGAAGCGGGTTGAATGGGGCGATGCAGAACCTCATGCCGGAGCCACCGGCCACCCTCCTCCCCGCGCACGACGAGGCCGACGCCGCGTTGGCCGCCGCCGAGACCGACGGCGGTGACGAGGCGTTCGCCGAGGTGGCGGCGCGGTATCCGACGTACAGCGCGGCGTGGGGGGCACTCGCCGCCCGGGCGCTCGCGGCGGGCCAGGCCGTCCAGGCGTACGCCTATGCACGCACCGGCTACCACCGGGGTCTCGACCAACTACGGCGCAACGGCTGGAAGGGGTACGGCCCTGTGCCCTGGTCGCACGAGCCGAACCAGGGCTTCCTCCGCTGCCTCTACGTGCTGTCCCGCGCGGCCGACGAGATCGGCGAGGCGGACGAGGCGGCCCGTTGCGCCCAGTTCCTCCGCGACTGCGACCCGGCTGCCGCGGACGCACTGTCCAGCAACTGAACCGCAGCGGTCGGTGGCCGGCCGGTGCTCGCCGCGCCGGTCACCGAGCGCCGCACGCCCGTCCGGTGCCTACAGCCCCTCGGCCACCGCGGCGGCGATCTTCAGCCAGGCGTCGCGGGTGGCCGTGGAGAGTCCGCCGTACCGGATCGGCTCGCCGCTGTCGATGAGCCGCTCGTACGGCGCGAGCAGCACCGCCCGGGTACGGGCGGCGAAGTGCTCCTGGATCGCGGGCAGGTCGATGTCCTTGCGGGACGGGGGCATCGACACCACGGTGACCGCCTGGCGGACCAGCCGCTGCCGGCCGCTCTGCTCCAGGTGGTCGAGCATCCGGGCGGCCGTCTCCGCCGAGTCGTTACGGGCGGACATCGTGACCACGAGCTGGTCGGTCGCGTCCATGGCGGCCTGCCAGTTCTGCGCCCGGACGTTGTTCCCGGTGTCCACGAAGATCAACTTGTAGAAGCGGCTGACCACCTCGCGGAGCTCGGCGAACGCCGACGCGGTGAGCATCTCGCCGCCGGTGGCCGACTCGTCCGAGGCGAGTACGTCGAACATCCCCTCGCCCTGCGAACGGACGTACTGCGACAGGTCGCCGACCCTCCCGTGCGCGCCCTGGAACTGGCCGAGGTCGCGAAGCAGATCCCGCACTGTGCGGGAGTGGAAGTCCTGCTGCGCCCGCATCCCGAGGGTGCCCTGGGTCTCGTTGTTGTCCCAGGCCAGCACGTAGCCGCCGCGCTTCTGCCCGAACGTCATGGCGAGCAGCAGGATCGCCACCGTCTTACCGGCGCCGCCCTTCGGGTTGACGACCGTCACCTGGCGTAGCCCGCCGAAGTTGCGGCGGACCATCTCGATCTCGCGCCTGAGCTCCTGCTCGTGCCGTCCCGGCGGCAGGCGCAGACCCATCCTGTTGACCACCGCCCGTACGCCCATCGTGGCGACCGGGTCGGCGGGCCGTACCTGCCGCCGCCGCGCAAAGTCCTCTGCCGTCGGCGCGGGGCCGACGCCGGGCGGATGGCCGGTAAGCGCCGGGTCCACTCCACCCGGCTGCGGCTGGTACGGCTGTTGTGCCGTCGGCGGGGCCTCGCCCCCGTTCTGCTGCCACTGCGCTGGTTGCCAGTCAGAGTCGAAGGTGCCGTCCGTCGCCGTCGTACCGTCCGGCCGGGGGGCGGGTGGCGGTGCCGGTTGTGCCTCCGCCATTCCGAGCCAGGGCACGGCACCCGGTGCCGGAGCCGGGCTCACCTCGGGCCCGACGGCATCGGCCGCCGGCAGGCCGGGTCCGAAGCCACTGACTGCCGGCACGCCGGGCCCGACGGCGTCGGCCGCCGGCAGGCCGGTCGTGGCCAGGCTTCCGGCGGTGTCACCAGGGCCTGCTGGAGCGGCGGGGCCGGCCGGGATCGGCGTTGTGCCGTTCGCCGTGCCGGAGCCGACCTCCGCTGGCACCGGCTGCGGGGACGGCGGGTCGGCCTCGGCGTTGACCCGCTGCGGCGGGTACGCCCACGGCGAGTCACCCGTCCGCCCGGTGCCGGCCGGCCCGGTCATGGTGTTCGGTGGCCGTCGGCCTTCGTCGAGCGGCCCGTCGTTGCCCGGGGTGCGGCTGCTCGGGTCCGCACGGTCCTCGTCGGTGACGGTGGTCGGCGGCTGGTCGAGCCCGCCGCGTCCGCCCCCGGCCGCAGCCGCCCGAGGTGCCTGATCGACCACTGCGCGGCCATTGCCCAGCCCGGGTGCCGGATCGAGGGAGAACGGCAGGTTGAGGTCGACGCCGCCGGCCGCCGGCTGCCCACCGGCCGGCCCGCTGACCGCTGCCGCGCCGGAGTCGCGGTCAGCTACCCGGTCGGCTGCGGTCGCGCCCGGCGGCGGTGTGCCGGTGGTGCCGGGTGGCGGTGGTGCGGCGGTGCCGGGCGGCGCCCAGGCGTTCGGTGGCGGCGGCGCGCTGATCAACGATGGGTAGGCGTCAGCGCCGGCGATCGGCTGGCCGGCGCCGCTCGGAGTGCCCGGGGCCGGCTGTCCGGAGACCAGTCCGGCGGTCGGTGCGTCGCGCTGGGGCGCGGTCGTGTCCGCGGCGATCGGAGCGGTCACGGGGGCCCAGGGAGGAGTGGCAGCGTCGGCCGGATCCGAGGGCCACAGTGGTTCGATGTCCCGCTCCGGCACCGGCTGCTGGCCGGGTACGTGCACCCGGTCGGCGTTGTCGTCCACCACGGTCCCTCCCCAGTCCTCCTGCCGAGGATAGGCCCAACGGTCGCCGATGGCCGGTCAGCGAACCGGGTGCCGGGGAGTCAGGCGGCCCAGACCGCCCAGGCGCCCGGCTCGGTCCACCAGGACCGCTTCCGGTTCAGCTGGCCTTCGGCGCCGTCGTCGAGGAACGGCACCTTCTCGTCCCGGGGCAGCACGGACACGGCACGTCCTCGGGCGCGGCGCACCTCGAGGCGTACCCGTTTGCGGCCGAACGCGGAGCGGGCCACCACCGGCACCGCCACGGCGACCTCGACCAACTCGTCGGTCGGGTCCGGCCGGTTCAGCAGGGCCACGTCGTTGAGCGTCGCGTACCCGCCGGCGTTGCCGATGGCGCAGGCCATCAGCGGTTCGTCGCCGTCGGAGAGCACCGTGTCGTCCACCTCGACCCGCCCGCGCCAGTGCAACGGCCGACCGGCCTCGTCGGCGGCCCCGATCAGCGCGCCGTCCAGAGTCACCGAGCCACCGTCGTTGCGCAGCAGATCCAGCCGCCGGGGCGTGCCGTCCAGCACGGCGGCGGCCACCTCCGCCGGGTCGCGGGACAGCCCGAGCTGCGCGACGAGGTCGCGATGCCCGGTGCTTCCGGCCGGATCCAGCGGCAGTACGCCGACGGGCGGCAGGTCGGGCACGGTTCGGTTGCCGGGCAGGTCCGCCGGACGGCGGCTCGGCGGCGGGGCGTACCGCCGGACCAGCCGGCGCAGCACGGCGCGCAACTGGGCGTCAGTGGCCGTGGCGACCACGAGCCGGACCTTCGAATCCGGGTCCGGCCAGGTGAGCCCGTCCGGGCGGGGCGGGCCGTCGAGCCGGGCCAGCACTTCGTCGATCTCCGCGTCCGAGCGGGCGGTGACCATCTCCACTCGGGCTCCCCGGGCGGTCAGCGCGTCCGCGCAGGCCAGCACCGGCACCCGGGGCGTCTCGCAGCGCTCCGGCTTCTCCTCGGCGGCCTCGTTCGCGCCGCCGCAGCAGGCTCCGCCGCTGCCGCAGCCCGCGGCGGCGTCCCGCTCCGAGCCGAGGGTGAGCAGCACCACGTCGTACACGGAAGGAGCCTCCTGCCTCTCGACGCGACCCCTGCCGGTCGCGCCGTAACCTCTTGTTAGCCTGACACCCCGGGCTCGCCAACCGGTCGCCACCCGGCACCCGAGCCTTCTGGAGGCGGAGAAGATGCCAGCGATCGTGCTCATCGGCGCTCAGTGGGGCGACGAGGGCAAGGGCAAGGTTACCGACCTGCTGGGTGAGCGGGTCGACTACGTGGTGCGTTACTCCGGCGGCAACAACGCCGGCCACACGGTGATCACGCCGGACGGCCAGAAGTACGCGCTGCACCTGATGCCCTCGGGTGCGTTGTCACCGAGCGCGAAGATCGTCATCGGCAACGGTGTGGTGGTCGACCCCAAGGTCCTGCTCACCGAGATCGACGGCCTCGCGGAGCGGGGGGTGGACGTCTCCCGCCTGCGCATCTCCGGCGACGCGCACCTGATCATGCCGCACCACCGGGCGCTGGACCGGGTGGTCGAGCGCTACCTCGGCTCGTCCCGGATCGGCACGACCGGCCGGGGCATCGGCCCGGCGTACGGCGACAAGGTCGCCCGGATGGGCATCCGGGTGCAGGACCTGCTCGACCCGGGCATCCTGCGCAAGAAGCTGGAACTCGCGTTGCGCGAAAAGAACCAGATCCTGTTCAAGGTCTACAACCGCAAGGCGATCGACGTCGAGGCGACGGTCGAGGAGTACCTGGGGTACGCCGAGCGGCTGAAGCCGTACATCACGGAGACCCGGGGCCTGCTCTGGGACGCGCTGGACCAGGGCGACACGGTCCTGCTGGAGGGCGCCCAGGCCACCATGCTCGACATGGACCACGGCACGTACCCGTTCGTGACCTCGTCCAACCCGACCGCCGGCGGCGCCTGCGTCGGTGCGGGCATCCCGCCGACCGCCATCACGAAGGTGATCGCGGTCAGCAAGGCGTACACCACGCGGGTCGGCTCGGGACCGTTCCCCACCGAGCTCTTCGACGACAACGGCGCGCACCTGCGCAAGGTCGGCCACGAGTACGGCACCACCACCGGCCGGGAGCGCCGCTGCGGCTGGTTCGACGCGGCGGTCGCCCGGTACGCCTGCCGCCTGAACGGCGTCACCGACCTGGTGATCACCAAGCTGGACGTGCTCACCGGCCTGGCCAAGGTGCCGATCTGCATCGGGTACGAGATCAACGGCGAGCGGGTCGACGACATGCCGATGACCCAGACCGACTTCCACCACGCCACGCCCGTCTACGAGGAGATGGACGGCTGGTGGGAGGACATCACCAAGGCCCGGAGCGTCGACGACCTGCCGGAGAACGCCCGCCGCTACATCGCCCGCATCGAGGAGCTCTGCCGTACCAAGGTCAGCGTCATCGGCGTGGGCCCCGGCCGCGAAGAAAACGTAGTCCAACACCCCCTAATCCCCTAACCCCCTACCCCCCCGGGTCGGGCTCCCCGGTTCGCCCCGTTGATCAAGAGGTTTGCGTCAGGATTGCCTTGCCATTTGACGTAAACCTCTTGATCAACCGCGCTGATTGGGGCGTTATCCACAGGGGGTGACGCGGTTATCCACAGGGGTGTCGGGGGCTGTGGGTAACTGGGCACCGTGGGGTGGTGACACCACACGACGTTCTTCGACAGGTGGCTGCGAGGCAGGACGGGATGGTCACCCTCGGGCAGGCGCTGCGGGTGGGCCTGAGCAGGGACCAGGTCCGGCAGATGTGCAGATCCGGCCGATGGGAACGGCTGCTGCGTGGGTACTTCTTTCTCGGGGGAGAGCCGCGCGATCTGCGGCGCGCGCGGATCCGGGCCGCCATCGCGAGCCTCGGCCCGGCTGCCTTCGCCGTGCTCGACACGGCACTGGAACTGCACCGCGTCGCAGGTCTACGCCGCACCTCCCAGGTCCACGTGTCGGTGCCGGTGGACCGGCCCCGGCCGCAGCGCGGCCCGGTGCCGTGGCTGGTCGTACATCAGCTGACCGTCGGGCCCCGTGATCTGACCATGGTCGCCGGCATTCCGGTCACCACCGCCGTGCGTACGGTCTCCGACATCATCCTCAGAACCGACCGCTACGCCGCGGTATCGGTCGTCGACTCAGCGCTCTGTCTTGGTGAGCTCGCCGCGGATGAATTGCAAGTGATCTCGGCCCTGATCAGAGGGCGGCGGGGAGCGGTGGCGGCGCGCGGTCATCTCGCCGAGGCAGACGGACGCGCGCAGTCGCCGCTGGAGACTCGTACCCGGCTGCGGTGCGTCGACGGCAAGGTGCCGCCGGACACACTCCAACTAGAGGTACGCGATGACGACGGGTACCTGCTCGGGATCGGCGACCTCGGCTGGCGTGGGCCGAAGGTGATTGCCGAAGCCGACGGCCGAGAGGCGCACGACACTCCTGAAGCGGTCTTCGCCGACCGACGCCGGCAGAACCGCCTGGCCAACGCGGGTTGGACCGTGCTCCGCTTCACCTGGGCCGACACACTTCGACCCGACTACATCCCCTGGACCGTCCGCCAAGCAATCAACCCCCACCCCCATCCCCACCCCCACCCCCACCCCCCATCCCCACCCCCACTGGTGATCAAGAGGTTTGCGTCAGCGATGGCCCACCTGCTGACGCAAACCTCTTGATCACGCAATGAAGGAGTGGGGGAAGGCGGTGCGGCCTAGGGGTGGGGGTGGGGGTGGGGGTGCGTAGGATCTGGGGTCGTGCGGGTTCTTCTGGTTGGTGGTGGAGGGCGTGAGCATGCGCTCGCGCTCGGGTTGGCTTCCGATCCGGCGGTCACGCAGCTGATCGCGGCGCCGGGCAATCCGGGCATCGCCGAGGTGGCCGAGCTGCGCGCGGTGGACGCGAACGACCCGGCGGCGGTGGCCGCGCTCGCGGTGGAGACCGGGGTCGACCTCGTGGTGATCGGGCCGGAGGCGCCGCTGGTCGCCGGGGTCGCCGACGCCGTCCGCGCCAAGGGCATTCCGGTGTTCGGCCCGTCCGCGGCGGCGGCCCAGCTGGAGGGGTCGAAGGCGTTCGCCAAGGACGTCATGAGCACCGCCGGTGTGCCGACCGCCCGCGCCTACACCTGCACCGATCCGGAGAGCGTCGGCCGCGCCCTGGACGAGTTCGGCGCGCCGTACGTGGTGAAGAACGACGGGCTCGCCGCCGGTAAGGGTGTGGTGGTCACCGACGATCGGGCCCGCGCCCAGGAGCACGCGCGGGAGTGCGGCCGGGTGGTGATCGAGGAGTACCTCGCCGGTCCCGAGGTCTCGCTCTTCGTGGTCACCGACGGCGAGGCCGCGGTGCCGCTGCTGCCCGCACAGGACTTCAAGCGCGCCGGTGACGGCGACACCGGCCCGAACACCGGCGGCATGGGCGCGTACGCGCCGCTGCCGTGGACCTCACCCGGCCTGGTCGACGAGGTCATGCGGGACGTGGTCCACCCGACCCTGGCCGAGCTGCGGCGCCGGGGCGCTCCCTTCTCCGGCCTGCTCTACGTCGGGCTCGCGATCACCGCGAACGGCCCTCGGGTGATCGAGTTCAACGCCCGCTTCGGCGACCCGGAGACCCAGGTGGTGCTCGCGTTGCTGGAGACGCCGCTGGCCGGGCTGCTGCACGCGTCGGCCACCGGCGCGCTGGCCGGGCATCCGCCGCTGAGCTGGCGGGACGGGGCCGCGGTGACCGTCGTGGTCGCGTCCGAGGGTTACCCGGGTACGCCGCGTACCGGTGATGTGATCACCGGCGCGGACCGCCGCGGCATCATCCACGCCGGCACCGCCCGCCGGGGCGACGACGGCGCGTTGCTCTCCGCCGGTGGGCGGGTCCTCTGCGCCACGGCCACCGGCCGCGACCTGACCGCCGCCCGGGACGCCGCCTACGAGTTGGTACGCGGCATCGGTCTGGCCGGCTCGCAGCATCGCACCGACATCGCCGCCGCCGCTGCCGAGGGGCGGACCGAGACTCCCCGGTGATCACGGGCAAGCTGACCACCACCACGCCCGATCCGAGGCGCCGTCCCTGACCTGGGACGTCGCCCCGGTCAGTCGTAGTAGCGGCGCAGCTCCCGGGCGAGCACCTTGCCGGTGGCGTTGCGGGGCAGATACTTCACGAAGACCACGTCACGCGGTACGGCGAAGCGGGCGAGGTAGTGCCGGACGTATTCGCGTACCGCCTCCGGGTCGAGCGTCTCCCCGGCGTGCAGGGCGAGGAACGCGGCGAGGCGCTGGCCGTACTCCGGATCGGACACGCCGATGACGGCGACCTCGCGTACCTGGGGCAGTTGCGCAAGCAGGTTCTCCACTTCGGACGGGAAGACGTTCTCGCCACCCGAGACGATCATGTCGTCGGCCCGGCCGTCGACGAAGAGCAGTCCCTCGGGGGTGAGCCGACCGAGGTCGCCGGTGTCGAGGAGGCCGTCGCGGCTCTCCCGGCTCGCCCCGGAGGTGTACCCCTCGAACAGCATCTCGTTGCCGACGAAGATCCGGCCGACCTGCCCGTCCGGCACCTGCCGGCCGGCGGCGTCGAGGATGCGGAGCACGGTGCCGTGCGGTGCTCGGCCCGCGCTGGTGGGTGCCGCCCGCAGTTCGGCCGGACCGGCGATGGACGCCCAGGAAACCTCGGTCGAGCCGTACAGGTTGTAGAGGACTTCGCCGTAGACGTCCATGAACCGGGTCGCGAGCCCGCCGGGCAACGCCGAGCCGCTCACCGCCACGACCTTCAGCTGGAGGCGCGGCTCGGGCGGTGCCACCTCCATCAGCCGCTGCACCATCACCGGTACGGCGAAGAGCGCGTCACACCGGTGCGCCACGAGCGCGGCCAACGTGGCGGCCGGATCGAAGCGGCGGTGCAGCACGATGGTGGCCCGCAGCGCGAAGCAGACCTGGAGGGCGGCGAACCCCCAGGTGTGGAAGATCGGCGCGGCGATCATCACCCGGTCCCGGGTGTGCAGCGGGATGCGGTCGATGATGGACACCAAGGGGCCGAAGCCGCTCGGCGTGGGGCGGCGGGCACCCTTCGGCGCACCGGTGGTGCCGGAGGTGAGGACGATGATCCGCCCGTCCCGCGAGGGTGGTTGCAGGTCGCCCGGGAGCGCGCCGGCCACCAGCTCCTCACGGGCGCGTTCGTCGAGGCGGGGAAGTTCGGCCGGCAGGCCGAGCACCCGGTCGGTGAACTCGTCGTCGTGCACCAGCACGCGTAGCCGCTGTTCCTCGGCGACGGTGGCCAGTTGCGCGGCGGAGAGCCCGGTGTTGACCAGCACCGCGTCGACCCCGAGCAGGGTGGCCGCGACGATCGTCTCGATCAGACCGTGGTGGTTGCGGCAGAGCACACCGATCCGCTCCCCGGCCTGCACGCCGTGCCCCGTCCGCAGGGAGCGGGCCATCCGTTCGGCCCGGTCGAGCAGCTCCTGGTAGGTCAGCTCGGTGCCGTGCTCGTCGATGACCGCCGTCCGGCCGGGGTCGCGGGCGGCGGCCTGCCGGAGCTCGCCGGCCAAGCTCCAACCCCAGCGGCGCAGCGCGTTGAGCTGCGAGGCGATCCGGATCGGCTGACCGGGGGTGAGCAGCCCTCGCCGGGTCATCGTGGTGACCATGAAGGGCAGGTCCATGTCGCAGACCTCCTAGGGGTGTGGCCGGGCGGGGCCGAGGGATGTCCTACCGTCCGGGTGTCTGCCCTGATCATGCCTGGGGTGCCGCGATTCGGCACAGCTGGCGGCGGCGCCACGTGACGAAGACGGCACGGTACGTGCGAGCGCCCGGCTTCGCCGTGCGGTGCCGCGGGGTGGGATCCGCGGGCCGGCACCGGATGCGGGCACGAGTCCCGGGGACGGCGCCGGCCGGAGCGCCGCTTCCGGGCCGGCGCCGTCGGCCTGCCCGGCCGGTCAGCGGATCTGCGTGCCCGAGATGGCGCGCGAGATGACCAGCCGCTGGATCTCGGACGTGCCTTCGAAGATGGTGTAGATCTTCGCGTCGCGGTACCAGCGCTCGACCGGGTGGTCGCGCAGGAAGCCGGCACCGCCGAGCAGCTGCACCGCCTTCTCGGTCACCGAGACGGCCACCTCACCGGCCTTGAGCTTGGACATCGAGCCCTCACCGGCGGTGAACGGCCGGTTGTTGCGTCCCATCCAGGACGCGCGCCAGACGAGCAGCCGGGCGGCGTCGATCTCCATCTTCATGTCGGCCAGCGCGAACGCGACGGCCTGGTTCTCGATGATCGGGCGTCCGAACTGGACTCGTTCCTTCGCGTAGTCCAGGGCGTACTCGTATGCGGCCCGGGCCACGCCGAGCGCCTGCGCACCGACGGTGGGGCGGGACAGTTCGAACGTACGCATCGCCGCCTGACCCGAGGCGCGCTGCCCGGAGCGGGCCCGGGCCAGCCGCTCGTCCAGGGCCTCCTTGCCGCCGAGCAGGCAGCGCCCCGGCACCCGTACGTCGTCGAGGAAGACGTCGGCGGTGTGTGACGCGCGCAGGCCGAGCTTGCGCAGCTTGCGGGTCGCGTTGAGCCCCGGCGTGCCGGGCGGTACGACGAACGCCGCCTGCCCGCGGGACCCGAGTGGGGCTTCGACCGAGGCGGTGACCACGTGCACCCCGGCGATGCCACCGTTGGTGGCGTACGCCTTCTGGCCGGTCAGTACCCATTCGTCGGTGGCCTCGTCGTAGACGGCGCGGGTACGCATCGCGCCGACGTCGGAGCCGGCTTCCGGCTCGCTGGTGCAGAACGCGGCCACGGCCGGTTCGTCGACCGAGCCGAAGCACTGCGGCACCCACTCGACCATCTGGTCGGGGGTGCCGGCGCCGTAGATCGCGGCGACCGCGAGCGAGGTGCCGAAGATGCTCAGGCCGATGCCGGCGTCGCCCCAGAACAGTTCCTCGTTGGCGATGGGGAGGGAGAGTCCGGTCGGGTCGGCCCAGCAGGTGGCGAGGAACTCGAAACCGTAGAGGCCGACCTTTGCCGCCTCCTGAATGATCGGCCAGGGGGTCTCTTCCCGGGCGTCCCATTCGGCCGCGGCCGGGCGCACGACCTCGGCGGAGAAGCCGTGCACCCAGTCACGCAGGTCCCGCTGTTCCTCGGACAGGTCGAGCGAGAACTCGGGCATGTCAGGCCTTCGGGATGTCGAACAGGTTGGCGATGTTGGCCGCCAGGCCGAGGTCACCCTTGGCCTTGAGCTTGCCGGTCATGAACATCATCACCGGGTTCGCCCCACCGGACACGATCTTGAGGAACTCGACCGGGCCCATGGTGAGGGTCAGCTTGGGGTCGTGCTGCGGCGTCTCGGGGACGGTGCAGGTGCCGTTCTCGATGACCACCTCGTAGGTGTCGCTGCCGCCGTCGGGGCGGCCGGTGATGGTCCAGTGGATGACGGCGTTGGTGGAGCCGGCCCGGTCGGCCCGGAACAGCGACGGCATTCGGTTGAAGACCTCACCCAGGACCTTGCCGCGCAGGTCGCCGGCCATCACCTGGGCGAGCTTGTCGTCCGGGGTGGACTTGACCAGCTGGGCGAACTCCTTCGGGCCGACGTTGGCGAAGTTGGCCGGGTCGAAGTCAGTCATGCGTAACACCTTCCGGGCGGGCGATTCTGGTTACTCTGGCGTAACCTTACGCACCAGTAGGTATGCTCGCAAGGTGTCCAGCTCACCCACCTTCAAGCGCCTGCCCCGAGCCGTACGCGAGCAGCAGATGCTGGACGCGGCCGTCAAGGTCTTCTCGCGCCGCGGCTTCCACGCGGCCAGCATGGACGAGATCGCCGAGGACGCCGGCATCTCCAAGCCGATGGTCTACGCGTACCTGGGCACCAAGGAGGAGCTCTTCGTCGCCTGCCTGCATCGCGAGGGCACCCGGATGACCGAGGCGATCGCTGGTGCTGCGGCACCCGAACTGCCGGCCGACGAGCGGCTCTGGCGAGGGCTCCGGGCGTTCTTCGGCTTCGTCGGCGCACACCGCGACGGATGGGCGGTGCTCTACCGGCAGGCCCGCGGCGAGCAGCCGTTCGCCAGGGAACTCGCCGCCATGCGGGCCCGGCTGGTCGAGGTGGTCGCCGGCATGCTCGACCACGCGCTGCGCGCCGAGGGGCGCGAGATCGCGGGGGCCGACCTGGAGCTGGCCGCGTACGCCCTGGTGGGTGCGAGCGAGTCGCTGGCCGACTGGCTCGCCGACCACCCGGAGGCTGATCCGGAGAAGACCGCGACGCGGATGATGAACGTGGCCTGGCTCGGCGCCGACCAGCTGCTGAACGGCGTCACCTGGCGTCCGCCCCAGCGGTGAGGCCGCGGTCAACGCCTCCGGTCGAGCAGGATCTCCCGGTCCACCCCCCGGCCCGTCCGCGCGCGGCGGCGCCGACCGCGGCGGCGGAGCAGGCGTACCCCCTCCACCAGGACGGTCACGCTCAACGCCAGGCCGAGCCCGAACAACAGGCCGCGCACCGGGTCCTGCTCGAAGGCGAGCCCGCCCAGGTAACCGACCAGGGCCGAGTAGAGGCCCCAGGAGCCGGCTGCGAGCGCGTCGAAGGCGAGGAAGCGCCGGCGCGGATAGCCGACCGCGCCCATGGTGAGCGTGACGGCGGTCCGTCCACCGGGAACGTAACGGGCGACCGTGAGAATGAGGCCGCCCCGGGCGGCGATGCCGCGCCGGGCCCACTCGACCCCGGCACGTCGGCGTCCGCCCACAGGGAGCCGATCGAGCAGCCGGGCCCCGCCGGTGCGGCCGACGGCGTACGAGATGTGGTCGCCCAGCAGCGCACCCGACGCGGCGACCAGGATCACCGCCGGCAGTGACGGTCCGCCGGACGCGGCGAACACGCCCGCGGTGATCACGGCGGTCTCGCTCGGTACCACCGGGAAGAACCCGTCGAGAACGGCGATCGCGAAGAGTGCCAGGTAGACCCAGGGTGAAGACATGGTCTGGTGCAGCAGGTCGAGCAGATTCATGATCTCGATGCTGGTCGCGCCGGCCGTCCGCGTCATCGGCCATCGGTGAGCACTGGACCACGACCTAAGTAGCCGGTGTCCCGGAGCGCGGATCAGGGAACTCCCCCACCCGACCCGGGACTTCGGGTTCGGCGCTGCCCGCAGCGCGGCGCCGACCATAGGCTCGGCCCATGCCCTCCAGCCCCGTCGAGCCTCGGCGGGTTGTCGACCGCTACGTGCCACTGCTGGTCGCCGTGGTCGTGGCCGTTGCCGTCTGGGAGTCCCGCACCGGCGCGCTCGGGGTCCGTACGCCGCTGCCCGGTGTACTCGTGCTTCCGATCGCCGTCGCGTCCGGTTGGGCGATGGCGGTCGTCCGGACCCGCCGCTGGCCGCTGTTCCTGGCCGCCGCGGTCGGCTGGCTGGCGTTGGCCGCATGGCCGGCCGGGGTGGTCGCGTCGTACCAGGCGGGTCTCCGACTCCCCGACCGGCGGCGGGTCACCTGGTACCTCACCGGCGCCGCTGCCGTGATGGCGGCCGGGGTGCTGATCGGGCTGGCCGTCGGCGGCCCGCGACGGATCACCACCGCCACTCCGGCCAACGGGCTGGTCACCGCTGTGTGTGTGGTGGCCTTCCCGCTGGTGGCGGGGCTTCTGGTCAGGTCGCGGCGGGACGTGGTCGCCGCACTGCGGGACAGAGCCGAACGGGGGGAGCGGGAGCGGGAGGCGCGGGCCGAGCGGGTCCGGGTGGAGGAGCGGGCACGCATCGCCCGGGAGATGCACGACGTGGTGGCCCACCGGGTGTCGCTGATGGTGGTGCACGCCGGTGCGCTGGAGGTCACCGCCACCGAGCCGGCGACCGTCGAGGCCGCGGCACTGATCCGGTCCACCGGCCGGCAGGCGCTCACCGATCTGCGCGAGGTGCTGGGGGTTCTGCGTCAGCCCGCCTTCGCCCTGGCCGATCCGGGTGCCGACCTGCTCGGCGGCCTGGCCGAACTGATACGCGAATCCCGGGTGGCCGGGCTGCGGGTCCGGCGGCAGGACGAGGGCGAACCACGCTGCGTGCCGGCGACCGTGGGACGCACCGTCCACCGCGTGGTCCAGGAGGCGCTGACCAACGTACGCAAGCACGCCCCGGAGGCCGACGCGACCGTACGCCTGCGCTATCTGCCGGGCTGGGTGGAGATCACGGTCCGGAACGGCTCGCCCGCCGAGGGCCGGGTGCTGCCGAACCCCCGACCGGCCCGGCCGGACGCCGGCCTCGGGCTGCCCGGCGCGGGCCTCGGGCTGTTGGGTCTGCGGGAGCGGGTCGAACTGCTCGGTGGCCGGTTGGAAGCGGGGCCGACCGATGAGGGATTCCTGATCCGGGCGTTGATTCCCACGCCGAGGCCCTCGTGATCCGGGTCCTGCTCGTCGACGACGAGCAGCTCGTCCGCTCGGGCCTGCGTCTGATCCTCGACGCGGCCCCGGACATCACCGTGGTCGGCGAGGCAGCGGACGGTGCGGCGGCGCTGGTCGAGGCGTACCGGCTCCGACCCGACGTGGTGCTGCTCGACGTACGGATGCCGGGCACGGACGGGCTGACCGCCGCGCCGCAGGTGGTGGCCGCCGGCCCCAAGGTGATCATGCTTACCACCTTCGATCTCGACGAGTACGTGCACCGGGCGCTGCGCGCCGGGGCGGTCGGCTTCCTGCTGAAGGACACGCCGCCCCGCGAACTGGCCGCGGCCGTCCGCACGGTGGCGGCGGGACAGGCGATGCTCGCCCCAACGGTCACCCGCCGCCTGATCAGCTCGTTCGCCGAGCGTGGTCCCTCACGCCGGACCGCCGCCCGGCAGCAGCTCGACCTGCTGACCGATCGCGAGTTGGAGATCGCGCGGGAGGTCGCGCAGGGCCTCGCCAACGCGGAGATCGCCCGCCGGTTGGCGATGAGCGAGGCCACCGTGAAGGCGCACGTCAGCCGCGCGTTGGCGAAGCTCCAGCTGACCAACCGGGTCCAGGTCGCGATCCTGGTGCACGACGCCGATCTGCTCTGACGGGCAGCCGTCGCCGGCCCGCGCGGCGGCGCGTTCCCGCCGCAGCGACCGTCGGCGCCGCTCAGCTCCGGTCGGCGGCGCGGTGGCGGGCCCGGCGGCGGCGCAGCGCGCGGATGACCTCCAGGAGTGCCGTGACCGCGATCGAGATTCCGAGACCGGCCACCACTCCCTTGATCGGGTCGTGCTCGAAGGCCAGGCCGCCGAAGTAGCCGAGCAGCCCGCAGTAGATGCCCCAGGTGGTGGTGGCGATCGCGTCGAAGAGGAGGAAGGAACGGCGCGGGTACCGGAGCGCGCCCATGGTGAGGGTGACCGCGGTCCGGCCGCCCGGGATGTAGCGGGCGGTGGTCAGGATGACCCCGCCCCGCCGGTCGACCGCGCGGCGGGCCCACTCCGATCCGATTCGCCGCCGGCTCCGGTCCGGTAGCCGCGCCAGGCGGCGTGCCCCACCGGCGCGCCCGATCGCGTACGAGATGTGGTCGCCGACGAGCGCGCCGATCGCGGCCACCGCGATCACGGCGATGATGTTGGGTCGTCCGTCGGAGGCGGAGATGACGGCCGCGGTGATCACGGCGGCCTCGCTGGGTACGGCCGGAAAGAACGCGTCGACCGCGGTGATTCCGAGGATCAGCAGGTACACCCATGGTGAGGTGACCAGCTGCCGGAGCAGGTCGAGCGCGGAATCCATGCCCCCATGCTCGCCGGACGAGAACCGCCCGGTGGCCGAGTCGCCGGATCACCCGCCGTCGGTCGGTTGTCCGGCGTCCGCCTTCGGCCCGGAGGTCAGCTGGAGCAGGCCAGGGCCGGCGGGGCGAGCAGCGGACCGTGTGACGTCTTGTCGCCGGCCGTGGGGCCGTGCGAGGTCAGCACCACCGGCGCCCCCAGCTCCGCTTCCACCGCCTGCGCCCAGTCGGCCGGCGCGTCGTCGTAGAGCGGGCGGGCGCGCAGCAGGCGGGCGGTGAGCGCGGCCTGCCGGTCCAGGTCACCGGGCGGGCCCGGGGTGAGCCGGTCGGTGGTGTCGTAGCGACGGCAGATCCGTAGCCCGGGGCCGGCGAGGTCGAGGTGGGTCAGCGCCAGACCGTCGACGCCGCCGGCCACGGCGAGGGCGTACCGGTGGGCGACCGCGTCGAAGTGGCCGAACCGGAACCGGCCCTGCCACGGGTTCGTCGGGTTACGGGGGTCCACCAGTCGTAGGGCCGGGTCCTCGGTCACCAGCGGGCCGGGCCCGTGCCGGGTGGTGACCAGCCGGAGCACCCCGATGCGGGTCACGTCGCCGGGCAGGCCCGCCTCGGCGAGCAGGCTGTCGACGTTGGCGAACGTGGTGGTGCTCCACGTCGTGTACGGGTGGAAGCCGTGCCACTCGTCCAGCAGCACGCCCTGCGCGCCCTCGAAGACGCACGTCCCGGTGCGCAGCGCCCCGGCCAGCCAGGTCCGGTCGACGATCGCGACCCGCCCGGCGAACCCGGTGAACGCGGGCAGGCAGTCGTCGACCGGTGGGGCCTCCAGCGGGCCGAGCTCGGCGGTCAGCCGGTCCCGCAGGGCGGTCAACCGGCGGCGCAGCAGCGCCGGAGTGCGGCAGTCGGCGACCCGGGGCGCGTCGTCGGGGTGGGCGAGGCCGTACGCGACAGCCTCGCCCACCCCCAGCCCGCAGGAGCCGTGCCGGTCGGCTCCCCGGGCGATCTCCCGGGCCTGGTTGGCGGCCCGGTGGTACGGGGTGGCGAGCAGCGCGTCCCCGTCCACGGTGAGCCGATCGAGCGCGTCGGGTACCCCGACCGTGGCGAGATGGTCGGCCTCGGCGGCCAGCGCCAGCGGATCCACCACCACGTGCCGTGACAGGTGCGTGCGCACGCCCGGGTGGAACGTGCCCGCGCCGAACTGCGCGAACGTGTGGTGCCGCCCGTCGCGCAGCACGACGTTGTGCGCCGCCTGCGCGCCCCCGTTGAAGCGGACCACGGTGTGCACGGGTCGGGTGGCGCAGAGCCAGTCCACCACCGTGCCCTTGCCGGCGTCGCCGTAGCCGAGGTCGACCACCGCCACGTGCCTCACAGCCGGGTCACCCCACCGGTGGTGTCGCGGAACGCCGGCAGCGTCGACACCTCGGCCCGCCGCCTTCCGCCGAGCGGGGCCAGCGCCTTGGACACGCTGCCGGCGGCGGTGGAGCCGGTTCGGTCCAGGTGACGCAGACCCTCGTCCAGGTCGACGGCCTGCTCGCCGAGGCCGATGGTGAGCGCGATGGTCTCGCAGACCGCGTCGAGGTCGTCGAGCACCACCGTGTTCTGCCCGAGCAGGTCCCGCCAGAAGTCCAGCACCTTGGCGTTGCCGGAGTGGTGGCTGCCGGCGGGGAGCAGGTAGTAGGTGTCCCAGCGGCGGGTCACCTCGTCGACCATCTGTCGCAGCGGCACGTCCTCGGCCAGCTCGGCACCGATCAGGCCGCTCACCTCCCGCGCCTTGACCTTCGGGTACGCCAGCTCGTCGCCGATGATGAACAGGTAGCCGCGCCGGCCGCGCTTCCTCCAGCTGTCGGTGACGGTGTGCCGGGCCATGAAGTACATGGCCAGCTCGTACGACTCGGTCATCTGCCCGCCGCCACCGCCCTCCAGCACGATCCGGCCGAGATCGTCGTCCATCCGGTTGTCCGACTCGAACTGGCCCACCTGCAACGGCACCCGGTCGCAGGTGGCGTCGCCGATCGCGCCGAACATGATCTGCGGGTCGCTGGCGTAGCCCTGCCGTTGCAGCAGGCCGAGCAGCTGCGGCAGCTTGGTCTGCAGGACGCGCGGCACCTTGAGCATCGAGCCGGTCACGTCGAAGAGCACCGCGACGGGCGTCGACCGCGGGTGCTCGTCGGAGTCGCAGCTCTCGCGCATCGCGTCGCGGGGGTCGAGCGCGGGGTGCACGGTGCGTGCCCCGCTGTCGCTGTAGGAGAAGGCGCTCCTGCCGGTGGACCGGCGATAGCGGTCGGCGGCGTCGTACACGTCGGTGGACCAGATTCCACTGCCCATGACGGGCTCCTTAGGGGGTGAGGGTGAAGGGTCGGAAGGTGCGCGGCCCGTAGCGCCGGTCCAGCACCTGGTCGAATTCGCGGAGCAGACGCCAGGCGTCGTCGGGTCGGTCCTTGAGGAAGCGCTGGCGGCAGCCCTGGGCGAAGGTGAGCAACTCGCGCGGCGCGTGGCGGTTCAGCAGCGAGGTCATGCAGCGGGCGGCCATCGCGATGTCGGTGCCCGGCCCGCAGGGCCGCTTGTCGAGGACCTCGGGCGGGTACCAGTCCTGGTGGCCGGGCACCACGGCCGGGATGGTGCTGCCGACGGGGGCGGAGAAGCACCAGTCGACGAGCACCACGCCGTGGGCGTCCGGTTCGATCAGCACGTGCCGCGGCAGGACCGCGCCGTGCACGATCCCGGCCCGGTGGGCCAGGCCGAGCGCCACCAGCAGCCGCCGCCACATCCAGGCCACGTCCCGGGCGTCCAGCCCGTCGGGGTACGCGCGCCGCACCTCGTCGAGGTCGTGCAGGCCGGGCGCGGCGGCGAGCACGTTCACCCGCCGTTCGGCGCCGGTCGCGGCGTCCCGGTGCGGGAAGTCGTCGACGAGGCGGGGCACGTACGGCAGGTAGCGGGGGTCGCCGCGCTCGGCGATGGTGCGCAGCGCGTGCGCCTCGCGGGCCATCAGGTCGTTGTCGGTGGGCCGGCGGGGGATCTTGAGCAGCCGGTCGTCGCCGACGTCGTAGAGGTCGGCCAGGTCACCCGAGTGGGCCGGGGTGCCGAGGCGGTAGTCGCCGAGGACGGTGACCTGCCGGGCCCGCCACCGGGTGGTGACCTGGATGAACGCGTCGGTGGCCTCGGCGCGTACCGCCGGGTCGGCCGGCAGGCGGTCGGGGTGCAGGGCCGCGACCAACTCGCGGTAGCGCCGGGCCGGCTGGTCGGTGCCGAACAGGTCGGCGTCGGTGCGGGCCGCCGCGACCAGGCCGATGGCCTCCGCGGTCCTCATCGCACCGTCTCCTCGCGGGCGGGGCGCAGCAGCGCCGGGTGCAGCAGCAGGGCGTCGCCGGCCCGGTAGAGCCGTGCGCGGGGGCCGCCCCGGGTGCCGCCGCGCTCGGTGCTGGCGCCGGTGCTCTCCACGAAGCCCGGCACGGAGAGGACCTTGCGGTGGAAGTTGCCGGCGTGCAGCGGGTGACCCCAGACCGTCTCGTAGACGCCGCGCAGCTCGCTGATCGTGAACTCGGGGGTGAGGAAGCGGGTGGCGAGCGGGGTGTATTCCAGCTTGGACCGGGCCCGTTCCAGCGCGTCGTCGATGATCCGGCGGTGGTCGAAGGCGAGCTGCCGGCTGGTCAGCGCGGTCACCGGCAGCCAGATCGCCTCGTCGGCGTCGGTGCCCGCGGCCGGGTCCGGCAGGTCGGGGGCGAACGCGAGGTGGGCGACCGAGACGACCCGCATCCGCGGGTCGCGGTCGGGGGCGCCGTAGCTGCCCAACTGCTCCAGGTGTACGCGGCGCAGCCCTTCGCCGCCGAGCCCGGTCTCCTCGGCCAACTCCCGCCGGGCGCCGGCGGTCAGGTCCTCGTCGGGGCGGACGAAACCGCCGGGAAGCGCCCAGTGCCCTTCGAAGGGTGGCTGGCCGCGCCGGATCAGCAGCAGGTGCAGCGCGCTGTCGCGAATGGTCAGCGCCACCACGTCGACGGTGACGGCGACCGACGGGTAGGCCCGGGGGTCGTACGTGGCCAGGAAGTCGTGCTCGTCAACCATGTCTCTCTCATTCTGAGAACATCTCGATGTGAGAACAACTTAGCGCAGAAGCCCGCCCCTGCCAAGCCTCCGGTCCGGCCCGGCAGGGGCGCTCAGCGCATCAGGCCCGCCAGGTGCGGTCGACCGGCCGAGTCGTGCAGGGCGAACCCGCCGTCCGGCAGGAGGGAGAAGTTCACCCTGCTCGGCAGCGGTACGGGCAGCTTGAAGGCGACCTCGACGGTGCAGGCGTCCGGCAGCCGGTTCTCCAGCGCGGCCAGGCAGCGTGCCTTGCTCCACATGCCGTGCGCGATCGGGCGGGGGAAACCGAACAGCCGCGCCCCGAGTCGCGAGGTGTGGATGGGGTTGTGGTCGCCGGAGACACGGGCGTACCCGGTGCCGACCCGCGGGGTGAGCCGCCAGGTCGCCGAGGCGGCCGGCGCTGGTGGGGAGGCACCCCGCTCACGCCGCTCGCCGCCGCCCCGCCGCCCCCGGCTGAGGTACGTCGAGACGCCCCGCCACACCTCCTCCCCGGCGACCGTCGCCACGAGCACCACATCCAGCTGCCGCCCCCGGTCGTGCGGGCGCAGGTTCTCCGCGTACGCGGAGAAGTCCAGCGCCTCGCCGGTGTGGATCGGTCGATGAATGGTGATCCGGTTGGCCACGTGCACCACGCCGGTGAGCGGCACCGGGAACTCCGGCGCGGTCATCAGCCGCAGCGCCAGGGGGAAGCCCAGCACGTGCGGATAGGTCACCGGCAGCCGATCGGTGAGCCGGAACCCGCACAACCGGTCGTACTCGGCCAGGTGGTCGAAGTCGACCGTCACCCCAGACACGGTGAGCCGGACCGCCGGCGGCTGAGCCTCCCGTCGGCCACCGGTGCCCGGCAGAGCGCCGACGAGCGCTCGCCGGTAGAGCGCCCCGGCGGCCGGCATCCCGGGTAGCTCGACCGTGGTCCGCCCGCTGGTGGAGTCGCTCATCACGCCCCCAGCAGGCTCTGGCCGCAGACCCGTACGACGTTGCCGCTGACGGCGCCGCTGGCCGGCCAGGTCAACCAGCCGATCGTCTCGGCGACGTCCACCGGAAGCCCGCCCTGGGCCATACTGTTCATCCGGCGCCCCGCCTCGCGGATCACCACCGGGATCCGGGCGGTCAGCCGGGTCTCGATGAAGCCGGGAGCCACCGCGTTGACGCTGATCCCACGTCCGCGCAGTGCCGGGGCGAGAGAGTCGACCAGCCCGATCACCCCGGCCTTACTGGTGGCGTAGTTGGTCTGGCCGCGGTTGCCGGCGATGCCGGCGATCGAGGAGACCGAGACGATCCGGCCGCCGGCCGGAACCAGGTCACGTGCCAGCAACTCGTCGTTGATCCGTTCCTGGCTGGAGAGGTTCACGTCGATCACCTGATCCCAGCGGTCGGCGTCCATCCGGCCGAGCGTCCTGTCCCGGGTGATGCCGGCGTTGTGCACCACCGCGTCGACGCGGCCGTGCCGGCCGGCGAGGTGGTCGGCGAGCCGGGTCGGGGCGTCCGGTGCGGTCAGGTCGAGCTGCACCGTGCTCCCGCCGATCTCGTTAGCCACACCGGCCAGCGCGTCACCGGCGGCCGGGACGTCCAGCGCCACCACCTGCGCGCCGTCGCGGGCGAGGACCCGGGCGAGCGCCGCGCCGATGCCCCGGGCCGCCCCGGTGACGAGCAGGACCTGACCGTCCAACGGGCGGTCCCAGTCGGCCGGCGCGGTGGCGGTGCCGGCCCCGACCCGGATCACCTGGCCCGAGACGTACGCGGACCGCCCGGAGAGGAGGAACCGGAGGGTGGCTTCGAGGCTGATCCTGGTGTTCTCGTCGGCCTCCCGGGTGACGTGGACCAGTTGGGCGGTGACGCCGCGGCCGAACTCCTTGCCGATGCTGCGGGTCAGGCCCTCCAGGGCCCGCTGGGCGGTCGCCTCGCGGGGCGTGTCGCACTCGGCGGGCGGGGTGCCGAGCACGACCACCCGGCCGCTCGGAGTGACGGAGCGGGCCGCCGGGTGGAAGAAGTCGTAGAGCTGCCGCAGGCCGGTCGAGTCGGTGATGCCGGTGCCGTCGTACACCAGGGCGCCGAACCGCTCGGTGGCCTCGGTGCCGGCGGCCGGGTCGCGCAGCTCGATCCCGGCGGCGGCCAGCAGCCTGCCGACCGGCTCGGCGAGCCGACCGCCGGCGGCCGCGCCCAGCAGGGCGGGCCCGGGAAGGAGCGGGTCGCCGGGCTGGTGCCGGCGCAGTCGCGGCGGGTCGGGCAGCCCTAGGCGCTTGACCAGCGCGCGACCGGCCCCCGATTGGACGAAGCTCGCGTACCTGTCGGTCATAGGCGTAGCCTACTGGCGAGTAGGGTACGGGCAACACTGTCGAGGAGGCGGATCGTGCAGAGCATCCGGCGGGTGGCGGTCATCGGCGGCAACCGCGTCCCCTTCGCCCGCTCCAACTCGCGCTACGCGACCGCGTCCAACTCGGACCTGCTCGGCGCGGCGCTGGACGGCCTGGTGGCCCGGTACGGCCTGGCCGGCCAGCGGGTCGGCGAGGTGGTCGCCGGGGCGGTGCTCAAGCACTCCCGGGACTACAACCTGACCCGCGAAGTGGTGCTCGGATCCCGGCTCGACCCGCACACCCCCGCTTACGACATCCAGCAGGCCTGCGGCACGGGCCTGGAAGCGGCGATCCTGGTCGCCAACAAGATCGCCCTCGGGCAGATCGACGTCGGCATCGCCGGCGGGGTCGACACCACCTCGGACGCGCCCCTGGCGCTCAACGAGGATCTGCGCCGTACGCTGCTCAAGCTCAACAGCGCCCGCACCCTCGGCGAACGGCTCAAGGTGGCCGCGAAGCTACGCCCGCACCAGGCGTTCAAGCCGGAGATCCCGCGCAACGCCGAACCGCGCACGGGCCTGTCGATGGGAGAGCACGCGGCCCGCACCGCACTGCGCTGGAACATCGACCGGCGCTCCCAGGACGAACTGGCGCTCCGGTCGCACCAGCGGCTGGCCGCCGCCTACGACCGGGGCTTCTTCGACGACCTGATGACGCCGTACCTCGGCCTAACCCGGGACCAGAACCTTCGCCCCGACAGCAGCCTGGCGAAGCTGGGCGCCTTGCGGCCCGTCTTCGGCACTCGCGGGCCGGACGCCGAGAAGGCCACCACGACCGCCGGGAACTCCTCACCGCTGACCGACGGCGCGTCGACGGTGCTGCTGGCCTCCGAGGAGTGGGCGCGGGACCGGAGGCTGCCGGTGCTGGCCTGGTTCACCTGGTCGGAGACGGCCGCCGTGGACTTCGTGCACGGCGACGAGGGGCTGCTGATGGCCCCCGCGTACGCGGTGCCCCGGATGCTCGCCCGGGCCGGGCTGACCCTCCAGGACTTCGACTACTACGAGATCCACGAAGCGTTCGCCTCGCAGGTGCTGGCCACCCTCGCCGCCTGGGAGTCACCCGAGTTCTGCAAGGACCGGCTCGGCCTGGACGCCCCGCTCGGCGCGATCGACCGGGACCGGCTGAACGTCAACGGATCCTCCCTCGCCGCCGGGCATCCGTTCGCGGCGACCGGCGGCCGGATCGTGGCCACCCTGGCCAAGCTGCTCTCCGAGAAGGGCGGCGGACGCGGGTTGATCTCGATCTGCGCCGCGGGTGGCCAGGGCGTGACGGCGATCCTCGAACGCTGACCCGTCTCCCGTACGTCGGCTGAAGCCTGCCGGCTGAGCGGCAACTCATCCCGTCCGGCCGGGCATACGCCCGTTCGGTACCGGCGGCCCGCGCCCGACGACACCTGCCGCCGTATCCGCCGGCGGCCCCGTCCGGGCGCGACCGGCGGATACGGGAGAATGGCTGCGTGACGACGATCCCGAACGTGCTCGCCCACCGGTACGCCTCGCCCGAACTGGTCGCCCTCTGGTCGCCAGAGGAGAAGATCCGCCTGGAGCGGCGGCTCTGGCTCGCCGTGCTCCGGGCCCAGCGCGACCTCGGGGTGCCGGTGCCGGACGGGGTGGTCGAGGCGTACGAGCGGGTGCTCGACCAGGTCGACCTCGCCTCGATCGCGGAGCGGGAGCGGGTCACCCGGCACGACGTGAAGGCCCGGATCGAGGAGTTCAGCGCGCTCGCCGGCCATGAGCACGTGCACAAGGGCATGACGTCCCGGGACCTCACCGAGAACGTCGAGCAGCTCCAGGTACGCCGTTCGCTGGAGCTGGTCCGGGACCGGGTCGTCGCCACCCTGGCCCGGCTGGCGTGGCACGCGCAGGAGTACTCCGGTGTGGTGATGGCCGGCCGTTCGCACAACGTGGCGGCACAGGCCACCACGCTCGGCAAGCGCTTCGCGTCGGCCGCGGAGGAGCTGCTCATCGCGTACGAGCGGCTGGAGGACCTGATCGCCCGCTACCCGCTGCGCGGGATCAAGGGGCCGGTGGGCACCGCCGCCGACCAGCTCGACCTCCTGGACGGCGATGCCGAGAAGGTCGCCGAGCTGGAGCGACGGGTGGCCGAGCACCTCGGCTTCTCCCGGGTGCTGGACAGCGTCGGCCAGGTCTACCCGCGCTCGCTCGACTTCGACGTGCTCTCCGCGCTGGCCCAGGTCGCCGCCGGTCCCTCCTCGCTGGCCACCACGATCCGGCTGATGGTGGGTCAGGAGCTGGTCACCGAGGGCTTCAAGCCCGGTCAGGTCGGCTCCAGCGCGATGCCGCACAAGATGAACACCCGCTCGTCGGAGCGCGTCAACGGCTTCGCCGTGATCATCCGCGGTTACCTGTCGATGGTCGGCGAGCTGGCCGGCGACCAGTGGAACGAGGGGGACGTCTCCTGCTCGGTGGTCCGCCGGGTGGCCCTGCCGGACGCGTTCTTCGCCGCCGACGGGCTGTTCCAGACGTTCCTCACCGTGCTCGACGAGTTCGGCGCGTACCCGGCCGTGATCAACCGCGAGCTGGAGCGCTTCCTGCCGTTCCTGGCCACCACGAAGATCCTGGTGGCGGCGGTCCGGCGAGGCGTCGGCCGGGAGGTCGCCCACGAGGTGATCAAGGAGCACGCGGTGGCCGTGGCGCTGGGTATGCGGGAGAAGGGCGCGCTCGAGAACGACCTCTTCGACCGGCTCGCCGCCGACGGCCGCCTCGGCCTCACCCGGCCCGAGATCGACGAGCTGGTCGCCGACCGCGCCGCCTTCGTCGGCGCCGCCCCCGCCCAGGTCCAGGCGGTCACCCGCCGCATCACCAAGATCGTCGAAGCCCACCCCCAAGCCGCCACCTACTCCCCACCCCCCATCCTCTGACCCACCCCACCCCACCCCCCGGCCCCCCACCCCCCGGCCCCCCGGCCTTGCCGCGTTGATCAAGAGGTTGGCGTCACGTTCGATCTCCAATCTGACGTGAACCTCTTGATCAACACGGCTGGACGGGGTGGGGTGTGGGTGGGTGGGGTGGGTGGATTGGCTCGGGTTAGGCGTCGCGGGTGGGGGTTTCGGCGGCGGTGCGCAGGTTCGGGGCGCTCGCCGGCTCGGCGATGCCGCCCGGTGCCTCCGCGATGGCCGGGTCGTGGGCGGTCTCCGCGGCGACCAGCGGCTGGTCGGGCGGCATGACGTCGGGCGCCTTGGGTACGACGATCACCGCCGTCCCGTAGGCGCAGATCTCCATCCACATCTCGCCGCAGTCCCGGCTGTCGAAGCGCATGCCGATCACGGCGTTGGCGCCGAGCCGGCGGGCCTCCTCGCCGAGCCGGGCCACCGAGTCGGTACGCCACCGGGTGAGGTTGTCCGGGGCCAACGGGTCGTACGCGCCACCTCGGAGGTTCTTGACGCCCTCGCGGTACGGGTTTCTGGTCCTGGCCATCGAGGAGACCACCTCACCGAGGATCTGGCGGATCTCGTAGCCGGGCAGTTGATCCGTCGTCACGACCAGCACGGTTCCGATGCTGTCAGGGCGGGCGACACCCGATCGCGAGCGTTGTTCACCTGATCGGATGCTGCAAAACGACGCGGCGCGGACGGCTGGCGCTCTGCCGACCATCCGCGCCGCGCCGGGCGCTAACCGTCAGACACCGGCCACCGAGGTGATCCAGGACCGGTTGTACGCGACACTGCCGTAGTTCTGGATGTTCACGCCGTCCGCGGTCGAGGCGACGCCGACCTGCCGGCCGTTGTAGAACTGCGGGCCGCCCGAGTCGCCCCGCCAGGCGTTGCCGTTGATCCGCGAGCTGCGGATCGCCTGGCCGCCGTACGCGTCGGTGGCGCTGTTGCTGGTCACCTGCACGTTGGCGGTCTTCAGCACGGTGGATGCCGAGCAGCCGCTGTAGCAGGTCATGCCCCAGCCGTAGATCGAGTTGGTCGAGCCGATCGGCGGGTTGCTGCTGGCCAGGGTGACGGTGGAGGAGCTCACCGCGCTGGAGAGGCGCATCAACGCGAGGTCGTTGCGGGTGTAGGTGGCCGAGACGGTGCGGGTCACACCGCCGGAGGAGCGGTTGACGCTGCCGATCCGGACCGACATCGTGCCGCTGATGCAGTGCCGGGCGGTGAGCACCCACTGTGCGGCGATCACGCTGCCGGAGCAGGTGAATGAGCCGTTGCTGAACACGGCGGCGGCCCACGGGGCGGACGAGACGGTGCCACCGCCGATGATCGGCTGCGGGCCGGCGGGGGCCGCGGTGGCGCCGGAGGTGGCGCCGACGACGCCGATCAGGGCGGTGCTGATCGCCACGAGCAGGGAGCGGATGCGCATTGGCTGGACTCCTTGAGGGTGGGGTGATACCCGGGGTCGCCGGGCGGGGGCAACCGGCGACGTGTGATCTCCGCCGCCGTATCATCGAACTATGTCGATGTAGAGTAGGGGGAGCGGCGCACCTTTTCAAGATTTCCTTTTGGACTCTGCGGCATAACGATTCGGCCATAGCGTGAGTCGTATATGCCCTGGTGGCAGTGGTGCCGGGCACCGTGGAGTGGTCCACGCCACGTGTGTCGGGGAGTTGTCTCGACTGCGGCCCGGGCCCGGCCCGGCCGGTGCGGGCACACCGTCATCTGCCAGGTAGGCTGGCTGCGCTCGCCCCATGTGGGTCGGCACCCAACTGCGTACACAGTCAGGAGTGCCCAGTGCCTCGCGTCGTCGTCGACGTCATGCTCAAGCCCGAGATCCTCGATCCGCAGGGCCAGGCCGTCGCAAACGCGCTGCCGCGGCTCGGCGTCAGCGACGTCGCCTCGGTTCGGATCGGTCGACGGATCGAGATCGAGTTCACCGGTGAACCGGACCTGGACCGGGCCCGGGAGATCGCCGACAAGCTGCTCGCCAACCCGGTCATCGAGGACTTCACCGTCCGCGTGGTCGAGGCCGACGAGACCGCGGGCGCCCGGTCGTGACCGCGCGGGTCGGAGTTGTCACCTTCCCCGGCTCGCTCGACGACGGGGACGCCGCCCGCGCCGTACGGATCGCCGGCGCCGAGCCGGTCCGCCTCTGGCACGGCGACCCGGCCCTGCACGGGGTCGACGCCGTCGTCCTTCCCGGCGGCTTCTCCTACGGCGACTACCTGCGTTGCGGGGCCATCGCCCGGTTCGCCCCGGTGATGGAGTCGATCGTCGACGCCGCTCGGGGTGGTATGCCGGTGCTCGGCATCTGCAACGGCTTCCAGATCCTCTGCGAGGCGCACCTGCTGCCCGGCGCGCTCACCCGCAACCAGCACCTGCACTTCCGCAACCGGGACCAGGTCCTGCGGATCGAGACGGCGCGCACCGCCTGGACGAACACGTTCCAGCCGGGCCAGGAGGTGCTGATCCCGGTCAAGAACGGCGAGGGCTGCTACGTCGCCGACCCCGCGACGCTGGACCAGCTCGAGGCCGAGGGTCGGGTGGTGGCCCGCTACATCGGCGGCAACCCGAACGGGTCGCAGCGTGACATCGCCGCGATCACCAACGAGGCCGGGAACGTGGTCGGCATCATGCCCCACCCGGAGCACGCCGTGGAGGAACTCACCGGCCCCTCGCTGGACGGCCTCGGCTTCTTCACCTCGGTCCTCAAGCACCTGGTAGGGGCGCCTGCGTGAGCGCGTGGAGCGAACCGGGTCCGCGAGTCCCGCAGTCGCGAACGAAGCGCGCAGCAGCGACCAGCCACAGGATCATCTGTCCGCTCAACCGCCCGGCGGGCGGCCACGAGCGCAGCGAGGAGAGGTCATGACCACCCATCCGGATCCGGTACGGGAGACACCGGAGGCCTTCCCGGCCGCTTCGCCGCAGTCGGCGGAGCCGGGAGCGGCCGCCGTCGTCGCGCCGGCCGCTCCGGCCCAGCCGGCCCCCGGCACGTGGACCGACCGCGTGGACACCGTGCCGCGCGCCGCGGGCACCCCGGGCGAACTCCAGCCGTACACGGAACTCGGCCTCAAGGACGACGAGTACGAGCGGATCCGGCAGATCCTCAGCCGCCGGCCCACCCAGGCCGAGCTGGCCATGTACTCGATCATGTGGAGCGAGCACTGCTCCTACAAGTCCAGCAAGGTGCACCTGCGCCAGTTCGGCGAGAAGGCCCCGCCGAGCGACCGGCTGCTCGCCGGCATCGGTGAGAACGCGGGCGTGGTGCAGGTCTCCGACGAGTTGGCCGTCACCTTCAAGGTCGAGTCGCACAACCACCCGAGCTTCGTCGAGCCCTACCAGGGCGCGGCCACGGGCGTCGGCGGCATCGTCCGGGACATCCTGGCGATGGGTGCCCGTCCGGTCGCAGTGATGGACCCGCTGCGCTTCGGCGCGGCCGACCACCCCGACACCGCCCGGGTGCTGCCCGGCGTGGTCGCCGGTGTCGGCGGCTACGGCAACTGCCTCGGCCTGCCCAACATCGGCGGGGAGGTCGTCTTCGACCCCACCTACCAGGGCAACCCGCTGGTCAACGCGCTCTGCCTCGGCGTGCTGCCGGTCGACCGGCTGCAGAAGAAGGAGGCCGCCGGCGCCGGCAACGTGGTGGTCCTGATGGGCGCCAAGACCGGCCGGGACGGCATCGGCGGTGTGTCGGTGCTGGCCAGCGCCACCTTCGACGAGGGCAGCGAGGAGCGCCGCCCGTCCGTTCAGGTCGGCGACCCGTTCATGGAGAAGCTGCTCATCGAGGCCTGCCTGGAGCTGTACGACGCCGAACTGGTCGTCGGCATCCAGGACCTGGGTGGCGCCGGTCTGACCTGCGCGCTCACCGAGACCGCCGCGGCGGCCGGCACCGGCATGCGGGTCTGGCTGGAGCGGGTGCCGCTGCGCGAGCCCTCGATGGAGCCGCACGAGATCCTGGCCAGCGAGTCGCAGGAGCGGATGCTGCTGGTCGTCGAGCCGGAGAAGCTCGACGCGGTGCTCAAGATCGCCGACAAATGGGGCGTCTGGGCCACCGCCATCGGCGAGGTAACCGCGCCGTCCCCGGACGGTCAGCCGGGCCGACTCGTCATCACCTGGCGTGACCAGCTGGTGGTGGACGTACCGCCGGGCTCGCTCGTCGACGACGGTCCGGTCTACGCCCGTCCGATGCGGGAGCCGGCCGACCTGATCCTGCTCCAGGCAGACCGGGCGGAGACCCTGCCGCGTCCGGCCGACCCCGAGGCGCTGCGGGAGACCGTGCTGCGCATGATCGCCTCGCCGAACCTGGCCGACAAGACCTGGGTCACCGAGCAGTACGACCGGTACGTGCTGGGCAACACGGTGCTCGCCCAGCCGGAGGACTCCGGCGTGATCCGCATCGACGAGCGGACCGGGCTCGGTGTGGCGCTCTCCGTGGACGGCAACGGCCGCTACGCCCGTCTCGACCCGTACCACGGCACCAAGCTCGCGCTGGCCGAGGCGTACCGGAACGTGGCCGTGACCGGCGCGACGCCGATCGCGGTCACCAACTGCCTGAACTTCGGATCCCCCGAGGACCCGCAGGTGATGTGGCAGTTCGCCGAAGCCGTGCGCGGCCTCGCGGACGGCTGCGCCGAGCTGGGCATCCCGGTCACCGGCGGCAACGTCAGCTTCTACAACCAGACCGGCGCCGCGGCGATCCACCCGACTCCGGTGGTCGGTGTGCTCGGCGTGCTGGAGAACGTCACCGACCGGGTGCCGATGGGCTTCGTGCCGCGGCCCGACGGTGATCACGACCAGCTCTTCCTGCTCGGTGAGACGCATGTCGAGCTCTCCGGCTCGGAGTGGGCCTGGGTGACCCACGAGCACCTCGGTGGCATCCCGCCGCAGGTCGACCTCGCGCGGGAGAAGGCGCTGGCCGACCTCGTCGCGGCGGCCGCCCGGGTCGGTCACCTGAGCTCGGCGCACGACCTCTCCGACGGTGGGCTCGCGCAGAGCCTGGTCGAGTCCTGCCTGCGTCGCGGGGTCGGTGCCCGGATCGCGGTCCCGGACCAGTTCGCCGGCGGCTCGATGCCGTTCGTCTACCTGTTCAGCGAGTCCGCCGGACGGGTGCTGGTCTCGGTGCCGCGCGGGCACGAGAAGGCGTTCACCGCGCTCTGCGCGGAGCACGGGGTGCCGGCCGAGCGGATCGGCGTCACCGACCCGACCGGCGGCGCGCTGGAGGTGCACGGCCAGTTCCGGATCGGCCTGGACGAGTTGCGGGCCGCCCACACCGGCACCCTGCCGCGGCTCTTCGGCGGTGCGGCGCTGGTCGAGGTGCCGGCTCCGGCGACCGGTGTGGCCGGTGCCGTCGAGGCGGTGCCGCTGCCGGTCACCGGCCCGGCCGCCGAGGCGGCGCCGGTGGACCCGGAGAGCGTCGAGTCCGAGCCGATCGCGTCGGCCGGTCCGGTCGCGCCGGTGGCCGAGGTGCCCGTCGGCTCGGCCGAGTCGAGCACGGTGGCCTCGGCCGATGACGTCGAGGCAGCCGAGCCCGACTCCGGTGACACCGAGCAGCCGACGGCGTCCGACGAGCGCTGAGGCGTTGGCCGCGGCCGTCTTCGCCCAACCCGGATCAGGTGCCCGGTTCGACTGGGGCCTGACCGGGGCGGCGGAGCTGGGCCGCGTCTGCGCTGCTCTGGTGGTGGTGGACGTCCTCTCGTTCACCACCGCCGTCGAGGTGGCGGTCAGCCGGGGCATGCGGGTGCACCCGTTCCCCTGGGGCGAGCAGGCCGCCGAGTACGCGAGCCGGATCGGCGCCACCGTCGCCGTGGGCCGCCGGCAGACCAACCCGGAGCAGCCGTGGTCGCTCTCGCCGGCGGCGTTGAGCACGGCACCGGTCGTCGCCGACCTGGTGCTGCCGTCGCCGAACGGTTCGGCGATCAGCGCCGCGGCGAGCGCCACCGGCGTGCCGGTGGTGGCGGCCTGCCTGCGTAACGCCCGCGCCGTCGGGCGTTGGCTGCGCCGCCAGGGGTACGGCTCGTCAGCCGCACCGGTAGGCGTGATCGCCGCCGGTGAGCGCTGGCCGGACGGCTCGCTACGCCCGGGTGTGGAGGACCAGCTCGGCGCGGCGAGCGTGCTGGACGCTCTCTCCGGCGTACCGGGCGGGCTCTCCGTCGAGGCGGCCATGGCGCTCGCGGCGCTGGCCAGCACTCCGGACGTACCGGCCGCGGTGCGCGGCTGCGTCTCCGGACGGGAACTCACCGAGGGCGGCTTCGCCGGGGACGTGGAGATCGCGGTGCAGGTCGACGTCTCCGACGTGGTGCCGGTGCTGCACCAGGGCGTGTTCTCCGCAGCCTGACCGATCCCCGCCCGTTGGTCGCCGGCTCGGGCACTGCCCGTCACCGGCTCGTCGGGCAGCTGCCAACCGGCGCCCCATCCCGCGCAGCGCCCCACCCCGCGCGGCGTTCGGCCGCTGTGGCGTCCGATCCCACTGCGGCCTTCCGTCCGCCGCCATCCGACATGCGAAACGGGCCGCCCGGTTCTCCCGGGCGGCCCGTTCTCCTGCCTGTCCTGCGTGCCTCCGCGGCGTTCCGGCTCCTGCCGGTGCCGCATCAGCCCTTCGGCTCAGTCGTCCAGCCAGTCCAGTCGGCGACCGCCCCGGTCCCCGTCACGGCCCCGGCCACCCTGCTGGTCGCCGTAGTGGCCGCCCTGGTCGTAGCCGCGGTCGTCGTAGCCGGCGCGCTGGGTCGGGGGCTCCTGGCCATATCCGCCCTGCTGGGTGGGCGGCTCCTGGCCGTACCCGCCCTGCTGGCCGTACCCACCCTGGCCGTAACCGCCCTGGTCGTAGCCGCGGTCGCCGTAGCCGGCGCGCTGGGTCGGGGGCTCCTGGCCGTAGCCGCTCGGCTGGGTGTATCCGCCACCCTGGTCGTACCCGCCCGGCTGCTCGTAGCCGCCGCGCTGGTCGTACCCACCGGTCGGCTCCGCACCCCGGCCGTACGGCGCGGGGTCCGGCTGGCCGTACGACGGGGCAGGGTCCGGCTGGCCGTACGACGGGGCGGGGTCCGGCTGACCGTACGACGGCGCAGGGTCCGGCTGGCCGTAGCCCTGCGCCTGGCCCTGCTCGTACAGGCCGGTGGCGTACGGGTCGGCGGGAGCCGGGTACTGCGTGCTGTCACCGGTGTAGCGGCCGGTCGGCTCGTCGAAGCGCTGCTCGCCGTAACCGGCGCCGCCGGAGGCGGGGGTGTAGCCGGCACCGCCGGCCGGAGCGCCGTAGTCACGACTGCCGTAACCCTCGCCGGACGAGGGGGCGTTGCCGTAGCCACCGTCGCCGGCACCATAACTCGCGTTGCCGGCGCCGTAGCCGCCGCCCGAGCCCGGAGCATTGCCGTAACCGGCGTCGGCGCCGTAGCCGCCGCCCGAGGCGGGAGAGTTGGCGTAGCCGGGCGTCCCGTAGCCGGCCGGCTCGTCGCCGTAGCCGTAGCCGGAACCTGCGGCACTGCCGCCGTACGGCTGCGCGGGTGGCGCGCCGTACGGGTCCGGTGGCACGTCGTCGACGACGGGACGGTGCATCATCGTCGGTGCGTCGCTCAACGCGGCGCCACCCGCGACCATCGTCGGGTCCGGGCCGCCGCCGACCCGGTTGACCACCCGGGTCTGGTCGTCGGCGCCACGGAACGCGCCCCGGGCCGCCGGCACCGCACCACCGCTGCCGGCGCCGACCGGATCGTCGTCGTCGACGTCGTCCGGGTTGTCCTTGCGCTTCATCCAGAGCAGCACGATCGTGCCGACACCGGCGGCGACGAGCAGGCCGCCGAGCAGGATGATCACGTACTGACCCATGCCGCCGCCCGAGTCCTCGTTCGAGGCGGCGGCCGGGGCGCCCTCGGTCGCCTCTGGCGACTCGTCGGTGGCCTCGTCGGTGGCCTCGTCGGTCGGCTCCTCGGTGGGCTCAGCGGACTCGCTGGCCGACGGGGTGGCGCTCGGCGTCACCTCGACCTTGACCGGCAGGTTGATCCGCTGACCGGTGATCTGCTGGTTGGCGCTGGCGTTGAAGCTGTTGACCTTCTGGGCCCCGTCGAAACTCGCGCCGACGTCGATCCGGCCCGGAGTGATCGGCTTGGCGCTGGTGCCGGTGAAATGCCAGTTGCCGCTGCTGTCCGAGGTGGTCTCGTACCGGTGGCCCCCGGTGTCCTGAAGTGCGACGTATGCGCCCTTCACCGGCTTGCCGTTCGCCTGGATCACGACCTTGCCGGAGACCGACCGTACGGTCTGCACCTCCGGCGGCGCCGCCTTGGCGGTCACCGTGACCGTCGTCGAGCCCTCGGCGTCGCCGCCGAGGCCGCCGGACTTGGCCCTCACCGTGATGCGAGCGGAGCCGTTCTGCGCGTCGTCGGCCACCTTGAACTTGGCCGTGTAGGTCCGGCTCTCCGTGACGTTCCCCTGGTCGCACCCCTCGATGCACTGCACCTTGGAGTTGCTGGAGCTGACCGTGACGTCGACCTTCTGGTCGTCGGCGTCGAGGTTGTAGCTCACGGTGACCTCGCCGCCCGCCTGGACCGTGCCGGGGGAGGCCGAGACGTTGGTGACGCCAGGGGCGGCTAGTGCTGGTGTGGCGGGGAGGGCGAGTAGGGCGCCGGCAACCAGCGCTACGACCACACCGGCCCGCTGCTTCCAGGCACGTCGGTGTGTTGACACGTCCACCGCCTTCCGGACTGACTTCCCGCACCGGCGGGTGCCGGGGCCGGGGGATCATCACGGTTCGAATACGCCGTCGGCAACTATGCCTTGTCCAACTGTCCCGGCGCGACCCAGGGCCAGCGTCAGCGTCCGCCGGCCGAGGTCGTATCGTCCCGTCGTGTCCTCTCCGCACATTAAGTCCGCCGCGGTAGCGGCGGCGTTGTCGGCGCTCGACGAGGGGCGTGCCGCCGAACGGCTGGTCCTCCGGGAGGCGGTCCGGACCCTGCTGGCCGCCCTTGCGGAGCGCGCCCCCGGCCGATCGGTGGAGGTGCGCGTCCCACCATACGGTGCGATTCAGTGCGTGCCCGGTCCCCGACACACCCGCGGCACCCCGCCGAACGTGGTGGAGATGGACCCGGAGACCTGGCTCGCGGTCGCCACCGGTCGACTCGACTGGGCGGAGGCGGTCACGGAGGGTCGCGTACGGGTGAGTGGTATTCGAGCCGATCTGGCACCTCATCTGCCGCTCTAGCTGCCCGGATGGTCGAACGCGGTGACGCTCGGCATGGTGATCGTGACTTTCTGTATTGACGGCGATTCGCGTACACTGTCAGGCGAAACCAGTGGTCCCGGCCGAGGAGTGCGGATCCCACCCCGTGATCCCGCCAGGCCCGACAGACCCCAGCAAGAGGGAGCGGCAGGTGCCCCGAGGCGACGGCCGGCTGAGCCACGACCTTGATCCCCAGCGACCCGGTCCCCAGGACGCCTGCGGCGTCTTCGGCGTCTGGGCCCCGGGGGAAGAAGTTGCCAATCTGACCTATTTCGGTCTCTACGCGCTCCAGCACCGGGGCCAGGAGGCCGCCGGCATCGCGGTCAGCGACGGTTCGGGCGTGGTCGTCTACAAGGACCTCGGCCTGGTAGCGCAGGTGTTCGACGAGCCGACCCTGGCCAGCCTGCGCGGGCACGTGGCCATCGGGCACGCCCGCTACTCGACCACCGGCGGCTCGACCTGGGAGAACGCCCAGCCGACCCTCCGCTCGACCAGCGCGGGCACCACGATCGCGCTGGCCCACAACGGCAACCTGGTCAACACCGCGGAGCTTCAGCGGGAGGTCACCGACCGGGGGCTCACCAACGACGGTTCGACCAACGACACCTCCCTGGTGACCATGCTGCTGGCCAGCCGACCGGATCTCTCCGTCGAGGCGGCCGCGCTGGAGGTGCTGCCGCAGCTGCGCGGCGCGTTCAGCTTCGTCTTCATGGACGAGTCGACGCTCTACGCGGCCCGCGACCCGCACGGCGTACGCCCGCTGGTCCTCGGCCGGCTCGAGCGTGGCTGGGTGGTGGCCAGCGAGACCGCGGCGCTCGACATCGTCGGCGCGAGCGTGGTCCGCGAGGTCGAGCCGGGCGAGCTGATCGCCATCGACGAGGACGGGCTGCGCTCCACCCGGTTCGCCGCGCCCGAACCGAAGGGCTGCCTCTTCGAGTACGTCTACATCGCCCGTCCGGACGCGACCATCGCCGGCCGTAACGTGCACTCCGCCCGCGTGCAGATCGGCCGCCAGCTGGCCAGGGAGCACCCGGTCGACGCCGATCTGGTCATCCCCGTCCCGGAGTCCGGCACCCCGGCCGCGATCGGTTACGCGGAGGAGTCCGGGATCACCTACGGCCAGGGTCTGATGAAGAACCCGTACGTGGGTCGGACGTTCATCCAGCCGTCGCAGACCCTCCGCCAGCTCGGCATCCGGCTCAAGCTGAATCCGTTGCGCGAGAACGTGCGGGGCAAGCGGATCGTGGTCGTCGACGACTCGATCGTCCGTGGCAACACGCAGCGGGCCATCGTGCGGATGCTGCGCGAGGCGGGCGCGCTCGAGGTGCACGTCCGCATCTCGTCGCCGCCGGTCCGGTGGCCGTGCTTCTACGGCATCGACTTCGCCACCCGGGCCGAGCTGCTGGCCAACGGGCTGGACAACGATGGCATCCGGCGCTCGATCGGCGCCGACACGCTCGGGTACGTCTCACTGTCCGGTCTGATCGCGGCGACCGAGCAGCCGAAGACCCGGCTCTGCCGGGCGTGCTTCGATGGGGAGTACCCGATCGATCTGCCGGCCGGCAACCTGATCGGCAAGCACGTGCTCGAGGGAGTGGGTCGGCGGGTAGCCACGAGCACCCCGGACGCCCCGGAGCACACCACCTCTCCGCTCGTCGCCACTCCGGGCGGCGCTTCCGTCCACCGCCCGTAGCACCACGGGGCGCCCGCTACCGCAACGGCGGCGCCAGAAACACAAAGGGGAGAACCGTGACGCACGTGTCCGAGCGCAGCGGCGCAGGTACCAGCCCGACCGGAGCCGGCGGCGACCGCCAGCCCTGGACGGCGGGTGCCGGCCGGCAGGCGCGCAAACGCTCGGCCTCGTACGCCGACGCGGGCGTGTCGATCGAGGCGGGCGACCGCGCCGTCGAACTGCTCAAGTCCAAGGTGCGGCAGACCCGTCGACCCGAGGTACTGGGTGACCTGGGCGGCTTCGCCGGCCTGTTCCGGCTGGACACGACGAAGTACAAGAACCCGATCCTCGCCTCGTCGACGGACGGCGTCGGCACCAAGCTGGTGATCGCCCAGCAGATGGACATCCACGACACGGTCGGCATCGACCTGGTCGCGATGGTCGTCGACGACCTGGTCGCCTGCGGCGCGGAGCCGCTGTTCCTGCTCGACTACATCGCCACCGGCGAGGTGGTGCCGGACAAGGTCGCCGAGATCGGCGCCGGCATCGCGGACGGCTGCCGGTACGCGGGCTGCGCGCTGCTCGGCGGCGAGACGGCCGAGCACCCGGGCGTACTGCGTCCCGACGAGTACGACATCTCCGCCACCGGTGTGGGTGTGGTCGAGGAGAGCGAGATCCTCAGCCCGGAGCGGGTCGAGGTGGGCGACGTCGTGATCGCCATGCGTTCCTCGGGCCTGCACTCCAACGGCTACTCGCTGGTCCGGCACGTGCTGCTCGGCGCGGGGCGGATGCGACTCGACGTCGTGATCGACGACTTCGGCCGCCAGCGCACCCTCGGTGAGGAGCTGCTGACCCCCACCAAGATCTACGCACAGGACTGCCTCAAGCTGATCGCCGAGGCCGAGGTGCGGGCGTTCGCCCACGTCACCGGTGGCGGTATCCCGGGCAACCTGGTCCGGATCCTGCCGGAGAACGTCGACGCGGTGGTGAACCGCTCCACGTGGCGCCCGCAGCCGGTCTTCGACCTGGTCCAGTCGAAGGGCCGGATCGAGGACTCGGAGATGGAGGCGACGTTCAACATGGGCGTCGGCATGTTCGCGATCGTCTCCGCCGAGGACGCCGACCGCGCCCTGGCCACGCTCACCGGCCGTGGCGTCGAGGCGTGGCAGGCCGGCGAGATCATCGAGGGCTCCGGGAACGTTCAGATGATCGGCCAGCACACTCGCGGCTGATCACGCTCCGCTGATCATACGAGTACCTGATCAGGGGTTCACCCGAGTAGCCATCGCCGCCTAGCCTTGAGGGCACCCTCACGCCAGGCAAGGGAGGGCGATGGCTGCTCGGGGACAGTCCTTCATCGGGATGCGCGGCGTGGCCGCCGTCCCGTCGTATGTCGTGATGCAGCCGACCACTCTCTGCAATCTTGACTGCGCGTATTGCTACCTGCCGTTGCGGGCCGCCGACCGGCGGATGGCGGTGCCGGTGGCGGAGGCGGTGGCCGCCTCGGTCAACTCGTGGTCGACGACCGGCCGGTTCTCGGTGGTGTGGCACGGTGGTGAGCCCCTCGCGGCCGGGCGGGAGCACCTGGCGGCGCTGATGGCCCCGTTCGGGCCCGAGATCGAGCACCACGTACAGACCAACGCGACGCTCATCGACGACGCCTGGTGCGACTTCTTCGTGGAGCACGAGATGCGGGTGAGCGTCAGCGTCGACGGCCCTCGGGATCGCAACGGGGACCGGGTCACCCGGGGCGGCCGCCCGGCGTACGACCGGATTGTGCGTGGGATCGCGGCGCTGCGCCGGCGCGGGCTGCCGTTTTCGGCGCTCGCGGTCGTCTCCCGGCCGGTGCCCGGGCTCGCCGCGGAGCTGTACGACTACTTCCTCGACCTCGGCTGTGACGTGCTCGGTGTCAACATCGAGGAGACCGAGGGGGTCAACACCCGCGACAACGCCCACGACGTGGCCGATGTGACCGCCTTCTGGGCGGAGTTGGTGGCCGCGTGGCGGCGTGAGCCGCGCATCCACCTGCGGGAGATCGAGTGGTCCCTGCGGTACGCGGCGGCGGTCCTGGACGGCGTGGCGGACGACGTGTTGCCCCGTCAGTTGGATCCGATCCCCACGATCGGGTACGACGGCTCGGTCACCGTGCTCTCGCCGGAGCTGGCGGGCTTCACCGATCCGAGGTACGGCGACTTCAGCAGCGGCAATGTGCTGGAGACCCCGCTGGCCGAGATCCTGGCCGGCGTGGAGCGGACGCCCTGGGTGGGTGAGTTCCTCGACGGGGTCGAGGCGTGCCGTTCGAGCTGCCCATATTTCGGCTTCTGTGGTGGTGGCCACGCCGCTAACCGCTACTTCGAGCTGGGGCGGTTCGACGGTACGGAGACCGAGCACTGCCGCAACAGCAAGATCCGCCTACTGGAGGGAGTGTTGGAGCATGCCCGAGACCACCAGTCACCGGCAGCCTGAGCGCGCGGCGGTTGTCGTCCCAGCGGGAGTGGCCGAGCGGGTGCATGATGCCGCCCCGGGGCTCATCGCTCTGCTCCGCGAGGCCGAGGCCGCGCGGCTTCTCCGGTCGGAGGTGGCGGGCGCGAGTGATGGAGGCGCGGTCTGCGCCTGGAACCACTTCGAGAACATCCCGACCTTCTACAACTGGAACAACCGGCCACGCTGACGGTGCGGTACCGGGGTCAGGGGCCTGTCCGGCGCGCACTGCTCGGCAGGCCCCTGACCGTCGGGCGCCACACCGCCGCCTCCAGCGGGCACATACGTGAGCACGCGGAGCTCACCGCGTGCTCAGATGCGACCGGGGGTCAGCGGGTCGGACGGACCCAGGTGTCGGGGTCGTCGTCCGCGTGGTCCTCGTCATCGTCGTCGACATACTCTTTGTAGTCGTCGTCGAAGTCGTGGTTCGACTTTCCGCTGCCGCCGAGTTCTCGCTGCAAGGCGGCGAGGTCGGTGTTCGGGGAGTGGTACTTCAACTCCCGGGCCACCTTTGTCTGCTTGGCCTTAGCACGGCCGCGCCCCATGGCTCGACCCCCTCGCACAGAATGCGGGGCAGCCCGAAGGCGGGCCCCGATGACGTCAGGCATCTCTCGTGGCTCTTACGGTACATGGGGATGCCACCGTTCGGCACCTCGGGTTACCGTCTACCGGCCCTGCGCGTCGCGGTGGTCCGGCCGTCACCCAGTGTACCCGGTAAGGAGCGGAAACGTGAGCACCCGTGACACCGGGCAAAACGGTACGAACTGACTCCAGGTTCAGCTTAACCGCCCGCTGTGCGCCGCGGGTGAACCCGGGGACGGATCGCTCGCGTTCCGCCCCCGGGACGGGGATCAGGGCAGGTGGATCGTGCGCAGGCGGCCGACCTCGGCCATCCGCCGCTCGGCCAGCCGGTCCGCGGCCACCGCCGGCGGCACGCCCTCGGCGTCGGCGAGCGTGAGGATCTCCCGGGTCGTGTCGTAGATCCGGGTGGCGCGCAGCTTGGCCCGCTCGAAGTTGAAGCCCTCGATCTCGTCGGCGACCTGGATCACACCGCCGGCGTTGACCACGTAGTCGGGCGCGTAGAGGACGCCGCGGTCGGCCAGCAGCTTCTCGATGCCGGAGTGGGCGAGCTGGTTGTTCGCCGCACCGGCGACCACCTTCGCCCGCAGCACCGGCACGGTCTCGTCATTCAGCGCACCGCCGAGAGCGCACGGGGCGTACACGTCGATGTCCGAGGCGACCAGCAGAGCCGCGTCGTCCACCAGGGTGACCTGCGGGTGGTTCGTCCGAGCCCATTCGAGCGCGCGCGGGTTGACGTCGCTGGCCACCACCTCCGCGCCGTCGTCGAGCAGGTGCCCGACCAGGTACTTGCCGACCTTGCCCAGGCCGGTCACACCAACCCGCCGGCCGCGCAGCGTCGGCTCACCCCAGACGTGCTCGGCGGCCGCCCGCATGCCCTGGAAGACGCCCCAGGCCGTGAGGACGGACGAGTCGCCGGCACCGCCGTGCTCGACGCTGCGACCCGTCACGTAGCGGGTCTCCCGGGCGATGACGTCCATGTCCGGTACGTAGGTGCCGACGTCGCAGGCGGTGTAGTAGCGGCCGGCCAGCGACTCGACGAACCGGCCGTACGCCCGCAGCAGCGCCTCGGACTTGATCTGCTCCGGGTCACCCCAGATGACCGCCTTGCCGCCGCCGAGGTCCAGTCCGGCCAGCGCGTTCTTGTAGGCCATTCCCCTGGACAGATCCAGCACGTCGGCGAGGGCGGCCTCCTCGCTGTCGTACGGGTAGAAGCGGGTGCCGCCGAGCGCGGGCCCCAGCGCGGTGGAGTAGATCCCGATGATCGCCTTGAGGCCGGTCTGCTTGTCCTGGCAGAAGACGACCTGTTCGTGGCCGGTCGATCCCGGGTCGTCGGTGCTGGTGAATACGCCCATGACTGGCTCCTGGTGTCGGTGCGTCCTTGTGGGACACGGACCTGTTGGACGCCGGCGGGGATATTGCCGGTGCGTCTGAGCCTAATATCGGCCGTCGGCGGCCCGTCGTCCACGGCGTGCTCACGGGCGCTGGCGGCGCTGGAGGCCGTGTTCGTGGGAGGATCGCGCCGTGCCGTCGCTCTTTGCTTCCTATCTGCGCGTGTACGAGCCGCTCACCGCCTTCGACCGGGACCGCCAGTCGTACTGGCGGCGATACGTGTCCGAGGGGCGGGCGGTGGCCCCGGTCGAGGGGCCGGGCCGGCAGCGGACGGCGGTGATCGAAGCGCTCGGCGCCGGCTGGACGCGCCTGCCGGACCTGCCCGAGGAGGCGTACGTCCTGGAGACGGACGACACCCTGCTGGTCTGCCCGTGGAACCTGCGCATCCGGGTGGCCGAGGCGGCTCTCAGCGCCCGGGACGGCGTTCCTCCGGTACTCGCCGACGCCTTCGTGCCCCCGGTCCTGGCCGGGCAGGCCAAGGCGGTGGTGGACGACTGGCGTAGTGGCGCCCGGGTGCTGGAGCACGGCGTACCCCGGCTGCACGAGCAGATCGCCACCTGGGGGGTGCCGCTGCGGTGGTTCGTCCTGTTCGACCCCGAGGAGCGGGAGCTGGTCACCGACCCGGGCCGGCGGGTGTTGCGCTACCGGACGGAGATCTCCAGTGCTCGGCGGCGATCGTCGCGGGCGCTGGCGGTGCTGCGCAAGTCCGTCGGCGAGGCGCCGATCACCGAGGCCGTCGAGGAGGCCGCCCGCTGGCTGGAGGAGTTCCATCCGCGGTCGACGGTGGAACTCGACTACGGCGGCCTGGTCGATCTGCTGCCGGACGAGACGCTCTCCGCCGACGACTCACCCGAGCTGGTCGCGGCGGGTCTGGCGGGGCTTTCCCGGGGCGAGGCCGAGGAGGCTTCGGTCGCGTACGACAAGCTGGTGGCGCGCTGGCGGGCGGTGCAGTTGTTGGAGCGATGCAACTAGGACATTCCGCTTACGGAGCGCTCCCAAGGCGAGTAGTGCTCGTAGTTGATGCTTCACGAACCGTGATCATGAGTCCGAATAAGGTACTTTCTGCCGCATAAAAGTACCATAAATCGGGCATGGTTCATCCGTCCGTCTAGGGACGTTCGGCCGTTCGGCCCATGTCGGACATCGGGGACTAGCCGGACCATGGGAGACGCGTCGGCCGGCGGGACCCCGGCCGATGTCTATACATGTGGAGGAGTGACCGATGGCATCGCGAACGCACGAACCAGAGCCGCTACTCACACCGGCCGAGGTGGCGTCGATGTTCCGTGTCGACCCGAAGACGGTGACCCGGTGGGCCAAGGCGGGGAAGCTCTCCGCCATCCGCACCCTCGGCGGGCATCGCCGGTACCGCGAGTCGGAGGTCAGAGCCCTGCTGCAGGGGCAGATCCCCCAGCAGCGCCAGGGGGACTGAGTCGGCAGCACGTTCTATGAGCCAGGGCGGTGGACTTCGGGCCACCGCCCTGGTTCATGTTCGGCCCTCGTTCAAGGTGATCCGGATGCCGACCGTTCCGCCCTCGCCTCGGCGCAACCGGCTGCCCAGCAGCGTGAGCCGGCCCAGCAGCCGGTACTTGTGTTTCAGCAGGCCGCGGATCCGAAGACTGCCCGCCGGGTCGTAGAGGCTCGCGTGAGCCGGCACGGACGCGCCCTGTGGTCGGCCGCGGACGTCACAGGGCGCCACCGTCACCGTGCCGTTGTTACGGATCCGCTTCACCTTGCCGGAGTCGGCGGCGGTCCAGACCGCCAGCCCGTCACCGTCGCGGACCGACCAGACCGGAGTCGGCACCGCCCGACCGTCCCTGCGGAACGTCGTGAGCAGGATGTACTTCTCCGCCGACAGGCGGTCCAGGGTCTCCACGCCGCCAGGATAAGGCCCCACGACTGACTGACCGACCGGATAGCGCGAACCGCGCGGAGCCGTGTCGCGTACCGATCGAATGGTCGCTGACCTGCGACGGAGCGCCCGGGCGGCCGCCCGATGTGGACGAGGGGGCCGCCGGGGGCCCGCCGCCCGGCTCAGACCTGGACGGTCGGTGGCAGCGGCGCGGGCGGGAGGCCGCCGTCGCCGTCGACCACCTCGTCCGGGGTGCCGTCCTCATCGAGGTCCACCATGGTGACGTCCACCGCGCCGTCGTGGTCGGTGTCGAACTGGAACAGGTCGGGCTTCCCGTCGCCGTCGGTGTCCGCCACCCACACGTCGGTCCGTCCGTCGTTGTTGGTGTCCGCGCGCAGCAGGTCGACCCGCTCGTCCCCCCGGGTCTCCACAGCTGCGGTGGCCTCCCCGCCCGCGACGTTCTCGGTTGCCTCACTCATCGACTGGTCCTTCCGTGACGTTGACGGCTGTCTCGTACCCGATCCGTCGCGCCCCCACGCGGGGCGTCGCCGTCGGGGCTCTTAGGGTCGCACCATGAGGCAGTGGAGCGGACCGTCGGCCGCGGGTGAAACCCGTGCCGCCGTCGGGCGCAGCGGGGAGGCGTGGTGAGCGATCGGTTCGTCGTGATCGGAGCCGGCACGATGGGGCTCGGAATCGCGTACGTGGCGGCAGGTGCCGGGCACACCGTCGAGCTGGTGGAGGTCGACCCCGGTCGGGGTGAGGGGGCCGTCGCCCGGCTCGGCGAGCTGTGGGAGCGGGCGGTGGCGCGGGGCAAGCTCACCGCCGAGCAGGCGTTGGCCAACCGGGCGCGGGTGAGCCTGCGTACCGCCCTCGCCGAGGTCGCCGAGGGGCCGGACGTGGTGGTGGAGGCGGTGCCGGAGCGGCTCGATCTCAAGCGGGCGGTGCTGCGCGACGCCGAGGCGCTGCGGCCGGTGCTGCTGGGCAGCAACACGTCGAGCATCTCCATCGGTGAGCTCGCGGCCGACCTGGCCCGGCCGGAGAGCTTCCTCGGGCTGCACTTCTTCAACCCCGTCTGGGCCATGGCGCTGCTCGAGGTCGTGGTCGGCCCGGCGACCGCCGAGGAGACCACCGCGGCGGCGGTCGCGCTCGCGGGGCGGCTGGGCAAGGATCCCGTCGTCGTACGCGACATGCCGGGCTTCGCCACCTCGCGGCTCGGCGTCACGCTCGGCCTCGAGGCGATCCGGATGGTCGCCGACGAGGTGGCCAGCCCCGCCGACATCGACAAGGCCATGGTGCTCGGCTACCGGCACCCGATCGGGCCGCTGGAGCTGACCGACCTCGTCGGGCTCGACGTCCGGCTGGACATCGCCCGTACCCTCCAGGCCGCGTACGGGGACCGGTTCGCGCCGCCGCCGCTGCTCGAGGAGATGGTCGCCGCCGGCCGGCTGGGCAAGAAGTCGGGCCAGGGCTTCTACACCTGGGAAGGCGGCGTGAAGCGGTGAGCGCGAGGAGTGAGCTTGCGAGCCCCGCAGTCGCGAACGGAAGGTTGGCTCGGTGAGCGCGAGGAGTGAGCTTGCGAGCCCCGCAGTCGCGAACGGAAGGTTGGCTCGGTGAGCGCGAGGAGTGAGCTTGCGAGCCCCGCAGTCGCGAACG
>NZ_JBEXFP010000002.1:108596-308426 GCF_040606825.1 Micromonospora sp. NPDC005367
GCGAACGGAAGGTGGAGCCGATGAGTGGGCTGCGGGTCGAGGAGCACCCGGACCGGCTCGTGGTGACCCTGGACCGGCCGGAGAAGCGCAACGCGATCGACGCGGACCTGATCGCCGAGCTGCACGCGGTCTGTGCCGACCTGGAGGCCCGTCCCCGGCTGCTGCTGCTCACCGGTGGTACGGAAGGCATCTTCGCCGGGGGTGCCGACATCGGGCAGCTGCGTGATCGGGGCCGGCTGGACGCTCTCGCCGCGATCAACTCGGCCGCCTTCGCCCGGATCCGGGCGCTGCCCATGCCGACCGTCGCCGCCGTGGACGGGCCGGCGCTCGGCGGCGGCGCCGAGCTGGCGTACGCCTGCGACTTGCGGGTCTGCACGGAGCGTGCGGTCTTCGGCCAGCCGGAGGTGCGGTTGGGCATCCTGGCCGGCGCCGGCGCGACCCACCGGCTTCCCGCGCTGATCGGCGAGGCCCGGGCCAAGGAGCTGCTCTTCACCGGTCGGCGGGTCGACGCCGCGGAGGCGCTGCGGATCGGGCTGGTGAACCGGGTAGTGGCCGAGCCGGGCGACCTGCTGCCGGCCGCGCACGGCCTGATCGACGAGATGGCCAAGGGGTCGGCGCTGGCCCTGCGGCTGACGAAGCTCGCGGTGGACGCCCCGGCGGCCGCCCATCCGCAGCTCGACCTGGTCAGCCAGGCGGTGCTCTTCGAGGACGAGGAGAAGCACCGCCGCATGACGGAGTTCCTCGAGCGGCGGCGCGCCCGCTGACACCGGTGCCGTCCGGCGGTGGGGTTCGCCGCACCGCCGGCCGGCGTCGTCCCGGCGGCCGAGCCGGCGGCACCGCCGAGCCGGCCGCCTGGCCCGGCTGGTCGGCAGGTACGGACGAAGAGAGCGGCCGCACCGGTCTCCCCGATGCGGCCGCTCTCCTGCCGGTCCTGCGGTCTGCTCAGTTCCCGATCTTCATGCCGGCATCGGCCAGCGCGCGGATCACCTGGGCCGACTCGCCGAAGCCGATCACCAGCACGGCGTCGGCGCCGAAGTCCTTGACCTCCTCGGCACCGGTGGCGAAGTCCACCGGCGGGGCCGACTCGCCCTCCGCCGGCACGTAGGTCAGCAGCTTGATGCGGTCGCCGGCGATGCCGGCATTCTCCAGTTCCGTCTTCACCACGGCCTGGAGGCCCTCGCCGTACGAGTCCTTACGGGCGACGATCGCGATCCGCTGGGAGCCGTCCCGAAGGATCACGTCGGCCAGGGCGCGGCCCTGGAGGCTGTCCGGCGGAGCGGTGCGGAAGAAGAGGCCGTCGTCCTCGGCCGTGGTCAGGCCGTCGTCCGTGCTGGACGGGGAGAAGAGGATCTTGCCGGCCCGGACCGTCTCGGGCAGCACCGCCAGGGTGATACCCGAGCTGGCCGCGCCGATGATGACGTCCGCGCCATCTCCGATCAGTTCCGCCACGGTCGCCTTCGCCTTCGTGGCGCTGGCGCCGTCGTCGCCCTCGAGCCAGGTCACCTTCTTGCCGAGCACGCCACCCGCGGCGTTGATCTCCTCGATCGCCAGCGTCGCGCCGGCGGCCATCGGCGGATAGGCCAGGGCCAGGTCACCGGTCTTGGGGAACAGGCCGGCGATGACCAGCGGCGTTCCGGGTACCGGGTCCTTGCCCTGCTTGCTCGCCTTCGGCGGGGCCTTGGTGCTCGCAGCCGACTCGTCTCCGGCCCCCACGAACTCGGTCTTGCCGTCGTTGAGCCGCTGATCGTCGAAGTGCAGGGTGGCGTAGCTCGTCGTGGCCGGTTCCCCGGCGTCGGTGAAACCCGAACGGGTCAGCGAGACGCCGCGGTACTCGATGTCCTGCCCCGCCTGTGCCAGGGTCATGCAGGCGGCCACGTTCTCGCACCGCTCGCCGCCGTTGGTGACGCCGATGACCTGCTGGGCGATCTTGACGGAGTCCGTGCTGCCCGCCAGCTGCGCGGCGAGCGCGCTGATCACGATCGCGTCGTACGTCTCCGCCGAGTAGAGGTAGTCGCCCAATTTCGGATCGACGGACTGTAACCGGCTCTTGAACTCCTCGGGCAAGGGCGTCGCCGGAGTGGTGCCCTTCATGCCGTTGACCAGGTCGGCGCGGTCCTTCAACTCCGCCGGGAAGGAGTTGAGCATGTTTCCGTCGGTCCCGTAGAGACGCGCCTGTTGGGCCGTCGTCTCCTCGGGCTTGTCACTCCCGCATGCGCTGGTGGCGAGCAGGATCGTGGCACAGGCGGCCAGTGCGGCCGTCCGGGAGCCGCGCGATACGAGCATGGTCGTCCTTCCATCGGCGAAGGTCCGCTGCGCACATTAGCGTGCCGGCTTCGGACGCGGGACCGTGGAGCCTGGTCATTCCGCAGGTCGCCCCCATTAGTCACGGAGAGTAGCAATCGATGGAGGTGCCTGGCTGTTCTTGACCCGCCCGCCTACTGTGCCCTGCGTGACCGACCTGCCACAGCAGACGCTCGACGACGCGACCGCCGTGCTCCGCTCGGCGCTGGCCGGGGACGGTGATGCCGTGGTGGGCGCGTTCGACGACGTGGTCGACCGGGCCGGCCTGGCCGGGGCGTACGGGGTGGCGTGGTGCCTCGCGGCGACCATGGTGGGCGACCCCGGCCCGGCCGGTTCCTGCGCACTGGACTTCCCGGGCATCGACGAGGCTGGCTACGACACCCGCTGGGTGGCCCGCTTCGTCAGCGCGTACGCCAACCGCGACGCCGACACCGGTCAGGCCCTCTTCGGCGCGGCCGCCGCCGACGGCCTGCTGCCCGACTGCCTGCTGACCCTCGCCGGCTCGACGGTCGCCACCCTGCGCAGCCGCGACTGGTGACAGGGCGGCCCAGCAGCCACGTGTGATAGCTCTGAGGGCATGTCCGAGGCCATGCTGAGCAAGGTGCGCAAGTTGCTGGCCCAGGCCGAGGACCCGGCCTGCACCCCCGCCGAGTCGGCGGCGTTCATGTCCAAGGCGACGGAGTTGATCGCCCGCTACGGCGTGGACCGTGCGCTGCTCGCGGTCCGGGACCCGGCCAGCGACCCGGTCGGCGACCGCATGGTCGAGGTGGTCGCGCCGTACGCCCGCGACAAGGCCGGTCTGCTCGCCGCCGTCGCAGATCCGCTTCGCTGCCGCTGCGTACGTCGCCGGCACGGCAGCGGCTTCGAGATGCACCTGTTCGGCTTCGCCAGCGACCTGGAGCGGGCCGAACTGCTCTACACCTCGTTGCTGGTGCAGGCCGCGCACGGGCTGGCCGGAACACCCGTACCGCCCGGCGAGCAGCCCGGCACCTTCCGCCGCTCATGGCTGGCCGGGTTCGCCCAGGTGATCGGGGCACGGTTGCGGGCCGCCGAGACGGCGGCGGCCACCGGCTCGGGTACGCCCGGCGTGGCGCTCGTCCTGGCCGACCGCTCCGACCGCGTGCAGCGGCGGCTCGCCGAGGTGTATCCACGGCTACGTACCGCGCCGCCCCGCAGGCTCGCCGGCACCGGGTTCGCCTCGGGCGCCGACGCGGGGCGGCGGGCCGACCTGAGCAGCCCCGAGGTAGGTACGGGACCGGGCTCCGATCGCCGCCTCGGCCGCTGAGCGGCCGTACCGCCGCGCCGCAACCGCACCGGGCTCGCGGGGCGCGATCAGCCGAGAGGTGGGCGGTGACCGTCGACCGTCGCGACGTAGCGGGAAAGCAGTTCGTGCCAGCCGGCGGTGAGCGCCTGCCGGTAGCCCTCGGCCGCCGCGCCGTGCCGGTCGAAGTGGCGGTGCTCCAACTCCACCCGGGTCCGCCCCGGTGCCTCGGTGAGGAACACCACCTCGACCTCGCTCGCCCGGGCCGGGTCCGGAACCGGTGAGCGGTCCGGCCCGATCTGCCAGGTGAAGACCAGCCGACGGGGTGGGTCCCAGATGAGCACCCGGCCCCAGTCGGCTCGGAAGCCGTACGGGCCGATCTCGTAGAGCATCCCGCCTGCCCGAGGTTCCATTCCCAGCTCGGACAGCGCCTCGGGACCGGACCAGGTGTATTCCCTGACCCACCAGTCGGTGAGCGCGCCGGTGAAGACCGCGAAGGCCCGTTCGGTCGGGGCGGAGATGAGCAGGCTGCACCGCACTGCGAACTGGTCGACGTCCTGCCGGATGTCGGCCTGGTCCGCCATCTCCTGTCCCATAGGCCCGGACCATACCGGCTGATGCCCGCCTGTGCAGCGGGCCAGGGTTGCCCGGTTCCGGACAGCCACGCCGGTGGCCGTACCAGGGATGGCGAGGGGGGAAGCGGGTATGCGCGCCCGGTCGGGGCCGGGCGGGCCGGGCCAGCCGAGCCGGGAGCGGGACGGGATGAGCAGCGGGAGCGAGCGCGGACAGGCGGGACAGGGCCCGAAACGGCCCGCCCAGGATCAGCAGAGCCGCGCCGCGGGCGGGCAGCCGGAACGGCACGTACGGGAGGGGCGCTGGCCCGCTGAGGGCGAGCGAGGGCCGGGCCGGCACGGTGAGCCGGACGTCCTGCTGGACGTGCCGGAGTTGCGGGTCGGTGAGCTGCGCCTGGCCGTGGACGGCCTGGACGCCGACCTCTCCCTCCGGGCGCGGCTGGCGAATCTTCTCGTGCTGGACGCCGGTGTCCGGGTACGCCTGAACGCGGTCGAGCTCGACATCAACGACGTACGAGCCGAAGTCCTGCTCAAGGTGCGGCTGGAGCGGCTCGTGCAGATCCTCGACCGGGCGCTCGACACTCTCGACCAGAATCCGCAGCTCATCGAGTCGATCAAGAACAGCGCGCACGCCGCGCTCGACGACGCCGGGCGGGCCGCGCAACAGGTGACCGGCCGCGCGGAGCACCTCGACCGGGTGGTGGACCGGCTGGGACGGGACATCGGCTCGATCAGCGCCCGCGCCGAGTGGACAGGGGAGGGCACGGTCGCCAAGGAGGTGTCCGAGCCACGGCGGGCCGAGCGCCAAGGTGGGGAGCGGATGGGTGAGGGCGGTCAGCGGCCGCCGGGCCCACCGGCCGGCGGGGAGGCCCGCGGGCAGCAGCCTGGCGGTGGCGTGCCGGGCGGGGAGCGAGGAGCAGGTAAGGCGCCGCGTGAGCCGGAGGGCGGCCGGGGTGGGCCGGGCGAGGGTCATGCGGACGGCGCCGGGTGGCCGGTGCCGGGCGATCTCGCCGAGCAGGCCGGTGAGGCGCTGAGGCAGGTGGGCCGGAGCGTCTGGGACGCGATCCGAGCCGGCATGGCCCAGCACGGACCCGAATCGAAGAGCTGAGGCGGCCCAGACCCGTGCCATCGAGGCCACGTGCCTCGACTTCCCTGAAGTCGGGGTGTCCACCGGGCAGGAAGCCCCGACTTCAAGGAAGTCGAGGGCAGGCCCTCGGCCCGCCGCCGTGCCGGCGCCGGGGCGCGGACCCGCTTCGATGCGAGTCGAAGATGCGGTAGCTGGCTGAACCTCAGGGCGTGACGTCCACCAGTACCTTGCCGACCGCGCCGGTCTCCACCGCTCGGTGAGCGTCGGCAGTGCGGTGCAGCGGGAAGCGAAGCAGCGGCAGGCCGTGCTCCTCACCGACCGGCAAGGCGCCGTCACGGATCGCGGCGGCGACGTCCTCGACGGCTGCGGCGCGCGCCTGCGGGCCAGCCGTATAGAGCACCAGGAACTGCAAGCGCGTGTTCAGCACCATGTTCTGCCCCACGTTCAGCTCGACCGCATGCCCGCCGTCGTTGGCGTACGTCGCGATCGTTGCGCGCGTACGCAGCACGGCCAGGTCCAGAGTCAGGTTCGCGCCCAGCGCCACCTCGGCGACGACGTCGACACCGTCAGGGGCGATCGCGCGGATGGCGGCGGCCGGGTCGCCCTCGCGATAGTTGATTGTGTGGTGGGCTCCGGCCGCGCTGGCCAGCTTCGCCTTCTCCGGGCCGCTGACTGTGCCGATCACGGTGGCGCCTGCCCATCGGGCCAGCTGGATCACTGCGTGCCCAACCGCGCCGGCCCCGCCGGCGGCGAGTACCACCTTGCCGTCGAGTACGCCGGGGTGCAGGCGGCGTGGTCCGTCCTCGGCAACGGTGAGTGCGCGGTGTGCGGTGAGCGCAGGGACGCCGAGCGAGGCGCCGACGTCGAAACTCGCCTCGTCTGGCAGCGGCACAGCCTGATCGGCGGGCACGACGGTGAACTCGGCGGCGGTGCCGGTGGGCCGCCCGGCGGCGGCCATGAACAGCCACACACGCTGACCGACCCGGCCCGGGTCAACCCCGTCACCGACGGCGTCGACCACACCGGCACCGTCGAGGTGTGGGGTGATCTCGGAGAACAGCTTGCGGTGGGCGATGCCGGACCGGGCCTGCCAGTCGGTCGGGTTGACCCCGGACACGGCAACCCTGACACGGACTTCGCCGGGTTCGGGCGCGGGCCGGTCACGCTCGACGAGTTGGAGAACGTCGGGGCCGCCGTTGTCGCGGTAGATGATCGCCTTCATGATCTATCCAATGTTCGATCTGCATCGTACTGTTCAAGCTGCGTCGAACAGTACGATGCGAGTCGAACTTTCCGCAAGATCCGGCTAGGCTTCGTTTCGTGACCGAGGTGATCGAACCCGCCATCGAAACCGTGACGATCGACGTCGTGCTCAGCGCGCTTGCCGACCCGGTGCGGCTCACGCTCGTGCGCGCTCTCGACGCCGCCGGGGACTGGACGTGCGGCAGCGACATCCTCAAGAACACCGGCGTCACCATCGGCAAGTCGACGCTGTCGCACCACATGAAGGTGCTGCGTGACGCCGGCCTGATCCGCACGCGCGTCGACGGGATCCGCCGGCTGGTCACGCTGCGCTACGACGATGTGGAGCGACGCTTTCCCGGGCTGCTGACCATGCTCCGCGAACACGGCCCTACCCGTGCCGCCGTGGCGGCGCCCGCCTCAACCGCATGACGCAGGCGAGGGCGAGCGCCATCAAGCCTCGCTCGAGCTCGCGACGCAACGTGTGCTCCACTGATGCCGGCAGGAACCGGGTGCTGTGCGCAGATCGCCCAAATCGGCGACGGCGCCGGGTGGCGCCGCGTTGACGCGAACCTTGGTAGTGACCGGTGACCGGTGTCGAGCAGGCGCTGTCGCCGATTTGGGCGATCTACCTGCGACAGGCGGACGATCGTCGGGAATCAGCGGTCGACCAGGGTCGAACCAGCGGGCCGCCGACGAGCCGGAAACGCAAGAGCGCCGACCGGCGTTTCCGCTGGTCGGCGCTCTAATAGCCCGGCGAAAGGCTATGTGGCCAGGGGCGGGGTCGAACCGCCGACCTTCCGATTTTCAGTCGGACGCTCGTACCAACTGAGCTACCTGGCCGGGTTGCTCGGACCATGCTACCCGGAGGGCGGTTCAACCGCCGGAAGGGCACCCTGATCCGATACACAGAACGCCGCGCAACTTTCGCGCGGCGTTAGCGCTGCGGTCCTGACGGGACTTGAACCCGCGACCTCCGCCTTGACAGGGCGGCGAGCACTCCAACTGCTCCACAGGACCTAGCTCTGTTGCACCGGCTTGCGCCGGCAGTGCCCCCAACGGGATTCGAACCCGTGCTACCGCCTTGAAAGGGCGGCGTCCTAGGCCGCTAGACGATGAGGGCGGCCCCGCCATCATTGCACATTCGCAAGGTTAAGCGGACTTGCTCCCATCCGGCCCCGCCGGGGGCTTGGAAAGCATACGTGATGCCGGGGCGCTCGACCAAACCGGTATGGGTCTATCTGTGCTGACCCGAGAAACCGCAGGTCAGAGGGGCTTAGCTGAGCCGGGTCACGCCGTAGTGGCGCTTCAGCTCGCCGATCAGGCTCTGGCAGGCGGCGGCTGTGGCGGCCCGATTTCCGCCCCCGTCGTGCATCAGGACGATGGAACCGGGGCGGACGGCGGCCAGCACCCGCTTGCTGATCGTCTTCGCCGGCGGTCTCCGCCAGTCCTGCGGGTCGACGCTCCAGTGCAGCGGGCTCATGCCGAACTGCTTGGCCACCGCGACGACTTCGGGCGTCCACACCCCGCCGGGTTGTCGGTAAAAGTTGATCTTGGCGTTCGGGACGGCCGCTCGGATCGCCTTGTTCGTACGCTCCAAGTCGGCCCGGATCTCGGCCGCCGTCCGCCGGCCGAGGTCGATGTCATGTCGCCAGCTGTGATTGCAGAGCTGGTGCCCCTCCCGGACGATGCGGCGGACCAGCTCGGGGTGGTGCCGCACCTCACTTCCCACCAGGCAGAAGGTGGCGGTCACCTTGGCCGACCGCAGCTGGTCGAGGATCTTCGGCGTCCATGCCGGGCTGGGGCCGTCGTCGAAGGTCAGCGCGACCTGACGTACGCCAGTGGTGCGGCGCAGGCCGGTCGGCATCTTCGTGGGCCGGGGTCGCAGCGGCTGCCTGGTGGGGCTGGTCCGGGTCGGCTTCGGCGACACGGTCGGCTTCGGGCTGGGGGACGGTGGCGTGGTCGCGGTGCTCGGGGTGGGGCCGTCGGCGGTCCGGCGGTCCGTGTCGGCGCAGCCGCCGAGGACCAGGACCAGGCCCAGGGCGCACGCGAGCACGGCTCGGGCGTTCATCTGTTCGCTCCCGCAAGGGGTCGGGGTACGCGGACCACCCGACGCTAGTGGACATCCCCCGCGGGCGACACGGCGGTCAGCGCCCGGGTGACTGCTCCAACGCGTCCTGCACCGCCCCGACCAGGGCGACCGCCTCGGCGAGCTGGCCGGGGCGCAGCACCCCGGGGGGCAAGGTCACGGCCGCCCAGCCCGGGCCGGCGGCGAGCACCAGCAGCGGCCGGCGGGGCGCGGCGAGCAGCGCCCCGAGCTGGCCCGGGTCGGCGGTGGCCGGGGTGTGCGACCAGAGGACCACCGCGGCCGGACCCGTCCGGTCGACCGCCTCCAACAAGGCCGGGAGCGGTACCCGGGCCCCGAGCATCCGGTAGCCCACCCCGGCTTCGGCGAGCGCGGCGGCGAGCGCCTCCAGCGGCAGCGAGTGCTGCTCCTCGTCGGCGCAGGAGAGCAGGATCCGCTGGGGGCCGGCCGGCGAGGCGGTGCGGGCGACGGCGGCGAACGCCTCCGAGATGCAGCGGGACAGCACGTGCTCCACGTCGACCAGGGCGGACGTGGCGGCGTGCCGGTCGCCGATGCCGGTGAGTACCGGCCGGAGCAGCCGGTCCCAGGTGGCGACCACGCCGTGTTCGGTGAGGGCGCGGGCGACCGTGTCCCCGATCGCGACGGAGTCCAGCCGCATGGCTGCGCGGGCGAGGCCCCGGGCGGCCGGCCCCGCGCGACCCACCGGGATGGTCTGGCCGCCACCGTCACGAGCGGCGGCCGGGCGGGCTCGGGGCACCTCACCGGCGCGTACCGACTCGGGGGCCTGTCGTGCCCAGCGGGCCGCCTCGGCGGGACTGACCCCGTCGGCGGTGAGCCGCCGCATTACCTCGAGCCGGGCCAGATCGGTGGCGGTGTAGCGGCGGTGCTGGCCGGGTGTGTGCTGGCTGGGCCCGAGCCCGTACCGCTGGTGCCAGGTGCGCAGCGTGGTCACCGCGACGCCGAGCCTGCGGGCCACCGCCCCCGCGCTCAGCGCCTCAACGGCCACCCGGCCGCTCCGGCGCCTCATCGCTCGGTGCGCCCGATCCGACCGTGGCGGCGTCCGGCCCGGCCGCAACGCGTGCGGCGGCGGCGGACGGGGGCACGGGAGAACCCGGGACGGTGGGTCGCAGCAGCCGGTTCACGACGCCGCCGAGCCAGGGAGCGTACGACCGCGGGTCGGCGACGAGATCGACCTCCAGCGCGGCCGGCTCCACCCAGCGCAACTCGGCGACCTCCGCCGGGTCGGGCGCGAGCGGCGCGCCGGGACGGAACTCGCCCCGGAGAACGTGGTCGTACTCGAATTCGACCCGGCCGGTGATCGGATCCTCGGCCTGGTAGAGGTGGACCCCGACCTCGGTCAGCTCGACCGGGCCGGCACCCAGTTCCTCGTGGAGCCGCCGGTTCGCGGCCTCGGCCAGCGACTCGCCGGGCAACGGGTGGCCGCAGCACGAGTTGGCCCAGCGCAGCGGAAAGCGGGTCTTCACGGCGGCGCGGCGCTGGAGCAGCACCTGGCCGTCCGGCGACACGAGCACGACGGAGAAGGCCCGGTGCAGCCGGCCCGGCGGCTGGTGGGCGGCCGCGACCGTCATCTCGCCGTGGGCCTGCCCGACCTCGTCGACCAGCTCGACGAGATGCTTCTCACGTTCGCTCATGCCGGCACCTCCCTGCGGTCGGTGCCGTCCTGAGGCTCGGACGCGCTGTGCCCGATGATTCGCTCACTGCGTTCGCTCATGCCGGCACCTCCCTGCGGTCGGTGCCGTCCTGAGGCTCGGACGCGCTGTGCCCGATGATTCGCTCACTGCGTTCGCTCATTGGCTGCCTCCCGTGACACGGCCGGCGGCGAGCTTGCCGGAGATCAGCACCATCGGCACCCCGACGCCGGGCTGGGTGCCAGAGCCGACGAAGACCACGTTGGGGAGCGTCCGGTGGAGGTTGCTGGGGCGGAACGGTCCGGTCTGGCGGAAGCTGTGCGCCGCGGCGAACGGGGTGCCGGCGGCCATTCCCTGGTCGGCCCACTCGGCGGGGGTCACCGTACGCAGCACCTCGATGCCCGAGCCGAACCCGACGTAGCCGCGCTCCTCCAGCGTGCCGATGAGCTGGTCGGCGTAGCGGCCGGCCAGGCCTCCCCGCCAGTCGAGCGGGGCCCGCTCCAGGTTGGGTGCCGGGGCGAGGACGTAGTAGGTGTGCCGGCCCGGGGGCGCCACCGAAGGGTCGGTGCGGCTCGGGTTGGTGACCAGCAGAGACGGGTCGGACATCAGCTCACCCCGGCGGATGACCTCATCGAAGGTGCCCCTCCAGGATCGTCCGAAGTGAATGTTGTGGTGGGCGATCCTTCCATACCCCTGGGTCGATCCGACGTGCAACACGACGCAGGACGGCGAGTAGCTGAGCCGGCGCTGGGGCGCGGGTGGCAGGAGGTCGCGGTAGGCGACCGGTAGGTCCGGATTGAGCACGACCACGTCGGCCGGGATCAGCTCGCCGTCGGCGGTCAGCACCCCGGTGGCCCGGCCGTGCGCCGTCTCCACCCGGGTCACCGTGGTGTCGTAGCGGATCTGCACCCCGTGCTTCTCGGCCGCGCCGGCCATCGCCCGGGAGACGCTGTGCATGCCGCCGCGGGGAAACCACACCCCGGCCACCGAGTCCAGGTACGCGATGACCGCGTAGATGGCCAGGGCGTCGTGTGGGGCGAGGCCGGCGTACATGGCCTGGAAGGAGAAGATGCGCTGGGTGCGCGGGTCGCGGAAGAACTGACCGATCTTGGTGTGCAGCCGGCGGAAGGCGCCCCCGGCCAGCAGCCGTAGCAGGTTGCCGGTGAGCAGGTCGGTCGGGCTGTCGAGATTGCGCTCGATGAAGTCGGCCCGTTCGAGTTGCCAGAGGCGCCGGGCGTAGTCCACGAAGCGCAGGTAGCCGTCGGCCTCGCGGGGGCCGCAGACGCGGGAGATCTCGGCGGCCATCCGGGTGGTGTCGGTGATGACGTCGAGCGTCGAGCCGTCCGGGTAGTACGCCCGGTAGGCCGGGTCGAGCGGGGTCAGGTCCAGCCAGTCGCCGAGTTCCTCGCCGACCGCGCCGAGCGCCTCGGCGATCAGCTCCGGCATGGTGAACACCGTGGGGCCGGTGTCGAACTCGTAGCCGTCGACGCCGAGCCGGCCCGCCCGGCCGCCGGGCACCGGTTCGCGTTCGAGCACGGTCACCTGCCGGCCGCTCCCGGCCAGGTGCAGCGCGCACGCCAGGCCACCGAGACCGGCGCCGACCACCACCACCCGATCCGTACGTCCGTCCACCGTCCGCATGCCACCACCTCTTCGCGCGAGACCGCCCATCATGCCCGCCGATCAGTGGTGGTGGCGGGATCCGCGGGTACATCACGGCGCATCCCCGCTGTGTGGGTGGTGTCCGTCCTGTCCGCATCCTTGGCCATGCGGCCGAGCGTACCCTAGAGTAACGAGTTGCGTCGATTAGTGCGTCGATTACTGGAGGAGGGCCGGTGGACACGGAACTCGCCGTCGCCTACGACCGATGTCGTGAGCTGCACAGACGCCACGGCCGCACCTACTATCTCGCCACCCGACTGCTCCCCGCGTGGAAACGCCGACACGTTCACGCGCTCTACGGCTTCACCCGGTACGCCGACGAGATCGTCGACCGGACCGACGGCCTCTCCACGGCCGAGCGGGCCAGCCGGCTCGACGACTGGGCGGGCCGCTTCCTCGCCGGCCTGCACGGCGAACAGGTCGACGACCCGCTGCTCCCCGCCGTGCTGCACACCATCGCCGTGTTCGACCTCGACCGGAACGACTTCGCCGCGTTCCTCAAGAGCATGGCGATGGATCTGACCGTCAGCTCGTACCCCAACTATCAGCACCTGCTCGACTACATGGAGGGTTCGGCGGCGGCCATCGGCACGATGATGCTGCCGATCCTCGGTAGCTCCGACCCCGTTGCGGCCCGCGAGCCGGCCCGGCAGCTCGGTTTCGCCTTCCAGCTCACCAATTTCATCCGGGACGTGGGCGAGGACCTGGCCCGGGGACGGACCTACCTGCCCGACGAGGACCTGGACCGGTTCGGGGTGACCCGGCACGAGCTGGTTGAGGCGTCCGCGCTGGGCCGGTCCACCCCGGCGATCCGGGCGCTCGTCGCCTTCGAGGTGACCCGGGCGCAGGCGCACTACGCCGCGGCGGCACCCGGGATCACCATGCTCGCGCCGGCCTCGCAGGCCTGCATGCGCACCGCGTACGCCCTCTACGGCGGGATCCTCGACGAGGTCGCCGCACAGGACTACGACGTCTTCGCCCGGCGGGCCGTGGTGCCCGGGCGGCGACGGCTCAGCGTGGCCGCCCGTTCCCTGCTCGCGCCGACCGGCACGCCGGTGGTCCTCCCCGGGCCTCCGCTACCCCGAGCAGCGGCAGCCGAACGGCCCCTGCCCCGACCGGCCACCTCCTGAGCACCACCGACCGGAACCATCCGCCGGCCTTCGGGCGCGCCACGACCTTGCCCACATTGATCAGGAATTTCTCGCCGCGACCCGCGGATTCGATCGGCGACAACTCGATGGGCAACCGGGTGCAGCGGTCACCCCGACGGTTGGGTTCGGTCCGACTGGGGGATGCTGGGTCCGTGGTGGAGTCGGAGCAGGTGGACGTGATCGTGGTGGGCCTGGGCGTCGGCGGCGAGGAGGTGGCCGGGCGACTCGCCGAGGCCGGCCTGAGCGTCGTCGGCATCGAGCGGGACCTGGTCGGCGGCGAGTGCCCGTACTGGGGCTGCATCCCGAGCAAGATGATGATCCGGGCGGCGAACGCCCTCGCCGAGGCCCGCCGGATCGACGGGCTGGCCGGCAGCGCCGAGGTGCGACCGGACTGGGCGCCCGTGGCGAGGCGGATCCGCGAGGAGGCGACCGACAACTGGAACGACCGGGTCGCGGTCGAGCGGTTCGTCGGCCGGGGCGGTCGGTTCGTGCGGGGCAGCGGCCGGTTGGACGGACCGGGCCGGGTACGGGTCGGCCACCAGGTCTTCGAGTCCCGGTACGGCGTCGTGCTCGGCACCGGCACCCGCCCGTCGGTGCCGCCCGTCGAAGGGCTGGCCGGGACGCCGTACTGGACGAACCACCAGGCCATCGAGGTGGAGGAGCTGCCGGCGTCGCTGCTGGTGCTCGGCGGCGGGTCGATCGGGATGGAGCTGTCACAGGTCTTCGCCCGGTTCGGCGTACGGGTCACCATCGTCGAAGCGTTGGATCGGGTGCTCGCCGTCGAGGAGCCGGAGTCGTCGGCGGTGGCCGCGTCGGCGCTGCGCGCGGACGGCGTCGAGATCCACACTGGCGTACGGGCCGAGCGGGTCGACCACGACGGTGAACGGTTCACCCTTTACGCCCAGGGCGGGGCCGAGTTCACCGCGGAACAGCTGCTGGTGGTCACCGGGCGCCGGGCACACCTGGACGAGCTGGGGCTGGACAGCGTGGGAGTGGACGCCGACCAGCGCTACCTGCCGGTCGACGACCGGATGCGGGTCGCCGACGGAATCTGGGCGGTCGGCGACCTGACGGGCGAGGGCGCGTTCACGCACATCGCGATGTACCAGGCGGCGATCGTGATCGCGGACGTGCTCGACCGTGCCCGGCACACCCGGCCCGGCGCCGACCCCAGCGGCACGGCGAGCGTGGTCGGCGGTGCGATGGGCGCGGCCAGCGCGCTCGGCGCCAGTGGGTCGAGTGGAACGGCGGGCACCGTTCCCCGGGCCGACTACCGGGCGTTGCCCCGGGTCACGTTCACCGACCCGGAGATCGGCGCGGTCGGCCTCACCGAGGAGCAGGCCCGTTCCCGGGGCATCAACGTCCAGGTCGGTTTCAGCAAGCTGAGCAGCTCGACCCGAGGCTGGATCCACCAGGTCGGCGACGAGGGCTTCATCAAGCTGATCGCGGACGCCGACCAGGGCGTACTGATCGGGGCGACCTCGGCCGGACCGGCCGGCGGCGAGGTGCTCTCCGGGCTGGTCGTCGCCGTGCACGCGGCGGTGCCGCTCAGCCTGCTGCGGCACATGATTTACGCGTACCCGACGTTTCATCGGACGATCGAGGCCGCGCTGCATGAGCTGCACTGATCTGACGTGTGGCGGCACCAGCCTGTTCAGTTCTTGCAATGGTCCGGCATAGGATTGCGCCGTGACGAAACGGTTGACCGAGGTGGCCCGGAAGGCTGGCGTCAGCGAAGCCACCGTCAGTCGGGTGCTCAACGGGCGTGGTGGCGTCTCCGAGACGACGCGTACGGCGGTGCTCACCGCGCTCGACGTGCTCGGCTACGAGCGACCGACCAAGCTGCGCGGTGAGCGTGCCCGGTTGGTGGGGCTGGTCCTCCCCGAGCTGCAGAACCCGATCTTCCCGGCGCTCGCCGAGGTGGTCACCGGTTCACTGGCGCAGCGGGGGTTCACCCCCGCGCTCTGCGCCCGCACCATCGGCGGTGTCTCGGAGGCGGACTACGTCGAGATGCTGCTGGACCACCAGGTCTCCGGCGTGATCTTCGCGGGTGGCTCGTACGCGTTGGCCGACGCACCGCACGACCACTACCGCCGGTTGACCGACCGGGGGCTTCCCGTGGTGCTCGTGAACGCCGGTGTGGACGAACTGGGCTTCCCCCGGGTGTCCACCGACGATGCGGTCGCCGTGGAACAGGCGTACGGGCATCTGCGCTCGCTCGGGCACGAGCGCATCGGCATGGTGCTCGGTCCGGAGGGGCACGTTCCGTCCCGGCGCAAGCTCGCCGCGGCGGCGCGGATCGCCGGCTGGGCCGACCCGGCCGAGTGGGTCGAACGGTCCAGCTTCTCCATGGAGGGTGCCCGGGTGGCCGCGAGCAAACTGGTCGACCGCGGGGTGACCGGGGTGATCTGTGCCAGCGACGTGCTCGCCCTCGGTGCGATCCGGGCGGTGCGTCGGCTGGGCCGTTCGGTGCCCGGCGACGTGTCGGTGGTGGGCTACGACGATTCGGCGTTCATGACCTGCACCGATCCGCCGCTCACCACCGTCCGGCAGCCGATCGAGACGATGGGGCAGGCCGCGGTGGACCTGCTGGTCACCCAGATCGAGGGCGCCGGCGTGCTGCACGACGAGCTGCTGTTCGAGCCCGAACTGGTGGTGCGCGGCTCCACCGCCCCCGCCCCCGGCCGCTGATCGGAACACCCGCCATCGGCGGCTGATCGACGCACCCGCCACCGGCGGCTGATCGAGATCCCGGCGGCCGAAGGAGGCCCGGCCGCCGGACGACGTACCCACCCTCGGCTGCCGAACGACGCCCCGGCCGCCGACCGCGATCAGCGGTCGGCGGCCTTTCCTGTGCCCGCCGCGCATCGAGCTGCGTCCGCCGTCTGCTGGCGGTCGGTCGGCGGGCTGGCCGTCGGCGGTCGGCGGTAGCCGTCCGGGTGGCTGCGGGGAGCGCCTAGCCGGGCGGGCGCCTGAAGAGCTGCAAAACCGCATCATTCGGTCTGCTTTCAAGATCCTGTCATGATATCTCGTAATCAAGTCGCGTCTTTTCATCATGAGATCCATACCTTGCCGCCGTGAGTCCACCTCGTTACAGTGACTCCACTCACACCTGGCCTCGACGTACATCTATCGAGCCAGGTCGCATTGCGGATGCAGATCAGTGGCAGGGCATCGCCGCGGTGGCGATCACCGCAGCTCAGCGAAGGTCATGGAGACACCCGTTCCCGAAGGGATGGACAGATGTCCGTACCGCAGTACCGGAAGGCTGCGGCGCTAGCGCTCGTGGCCGGCCTGGGAATCAGCCTCACGGCTTGCTCCACGAAGAGTGACGACACGTCGAACGACGCAGGCGGCAAGGTCACCATCACCGTCGACTGCCAGCCGGTCGGCGCTCAGAAGGAGCTGTTGCAGAACTGGAATGACGACGTCGCCGAGTTCCAGCGGCAGAACCCCGACATCATCATCAAGAGCGTGAGCGTCGGCGAGCAGTGCAACAACCCGCCGGACTTCGCAGCCCGGCTGTCCGGCGGCACCGTCACCGACGTGTTCTACGGATACATGACCGATCTCCAGCAGGTGCTCGACTCCGGTCAGGCGATGGACATCACCGAGTTCGCCAACAAGGACACGGTCTCCACCTGGGACAGTGTCGACCCGGCGCTCAAGGAGGTCTTCACCGACGGCGGCAAGCTCTACGCCGTCCCGGTGAAGAACTACTCGATGGGTCTGGTCTACAACAAGGTCCTGTTCCAGCGGGCGGGGCTCGACGTGAACAACCCGCCGAAGACGTGGCCCGAGGTCCGCGAGGCGGCCAAGAAGATCGCCGCGCTCGATGACGGCATCGCCGGCTACGCGGAGTACAGCGCCGGGAACACAGGCGGCTGGCACTTCACCTCCCTGCTCTACTCCCAGGGCGGCCAGGTGCTCACCGAGGACGGCAAGAAGGCCGACTTCAACAACCCGATGGGCAAGCAGGTCCTGCAGAACCTCAAGGACATGCGGTACGGCGACAACAGCATGGGCAGCCGACAGCTGCTCCAGTGGGGCGACCTGCTGACCAACGCCGCCGCCGGCAAGGTCGGCATGTTCATCGGCGCGCCCGACACCACCCAGGCCATCGTCAGCCAGTTCCAGGGCAAGTTCCAGGACTGGGCGATGGCCCCGCTGCCCGGCCAGGACGGCCCGGCGAAGGGGACGCTCGGCGGTGGCGAGGGCTACTTCTTCAAGAAGGGCCTCGCCCCGGAGCAGGTCAAGGCCGGACTGAAGTGGATCGCGTACCAGAAGCTGACGCCGGGCAAGGGTCAGTTCGACTACGTCCGGGCCAAGCCGCAGAACTACCCGGTGGGGCTGCCGCAGCCGCTGCTCTTCGCCAACGGCAGCGAGGCCCAGAAGCAGGAGTTCGAGCTGCGCAAGGCGAACGCGAACCTCGACACGGCGAACTTCGCGCTCTTCGAGGCGAACCCGATCCCGATCAAGGGCGAGCCGCGCAACGCGCAGGCGATCTACGCGGTGCTCGACGCGGCGATGTCCGGGGTGCTGACGAACTCGAACGCCAACATCGACGCGCTGCTGAAGACGGCCGAGGAGAAGGTCAACCAGCTCCTCGCCGCGGAGGGCTGATCCGGGTGGGGGCCGGCGCGCCGGCCCCCACACCCCGTTGCCGTACGTCCGGTCACCGACTCACCAGGAGATGCCTTGGCGATCACCACCGCCCCGGGTACCACCAGACCGGGCCGCCCCTCATCGCCGTACGTGCAACGGCCACGGCGCACGAGCCTGGGCCGCAAGGTACGCGACAACCTCACCGGGCACGCGTTCCTGATCGGTGCGGTCCTCTGCTTCGCCCTCTTCTCCTGGTATCCGATGATCCGCGGCATCGTGATGAGCTTCCAGCGCACCCGGCGCGGGGTCACCACCTGGGTGGGCTGGGACAACTACACCCGCATCATCGACGATCCCAGCTTCTGGACCGCCTGGAAGAACACCTTCTACTTCACGGTCCTGGCGCTGGTCATCGGGTACGCGGTGCCGTTCTTCGTGGCGATCCTGCTCAACGAGCTGCGCCACGCCAAGGGGTATCTGCGGATCCTGGTCTACCTGCCGGTGATGCTGCCGCCGGCCTCGGCGCTCTTCCTCTTCAAGTTCTACGCGTACGACCCGAGCGAGGCGGGCCTCTTCAACGCGATTCTCAAGGCCCTGCACCTGCCCACCTCCCAGTGGATGCAGTCCCCGGGAATGACGATGCCGGCGATGGTGATCGCCTCGACCTGGATGAACATGGGCAGCGCCGTACTCATCTATCTGGCGGCGCTGCAGAACATCTCCGGCGAGCTCTACGAGGCGGCCGAGCTGGACGGCGCCGGGATCTGGCGCCGGATCTGGAACGTGACCATCCCGCAGACCCGGTTGATCCTCGCCCTCCTGGCGATGATGCAGATCGTCGCCACGATGCAACTCTTCATCGAGCCGCTGATCCTCGCCAACGGCGCGGGGGCGGAGGACTCGGCGACCTCGGTCGCGTACCTCATCTACCAGCACGGGTTCTTCCAGAACGATCTCAACGGCGCGGCGGCGCTGGGCGTGATCATGCTCGTGGTGCTCGCCGGCTTCTCCGCGGTCTACCTGCGGCTGACGGCGAAACAGGACTAGGACGGACGAGGAATGGCACAGGACTCCGGGACCCGGACCCTCATCTCGCACGCCCAGCTCCGGCGGGGGCGCGGCAGAGCGATCTACTGGACGCTGATCGCGGTCGTGGTCGTGGGCTTCACGCTCGTGTTCCTCGGGCCGCTCTACTGGATGGTCACCGGCGCGCTCAAGTCGGGCCAGGAGATCGCGCAGACTCCGCCGTCGCTGTTCCCGCAGGAGCCCCAGTGGCAGAACTACGCCGACGCGTGGAACAACCTGGCTCTCGCGAAGCTGCTGTTCAACACGTTCTACTACGCGGCCGGCGCGGTGCTGTTCCAACTCGTCCTCGACACCGCGGCGGCGTACGCCCTGTCGAAGCTCCGCCCGATCTTCGGCAACGCGATCCTCGCCATGATGCTGGCGACGTTGATGATCCCGGCGATGGTCCTCATCGTGCCGCAGTACGTGACGGTGATCGACCTGCCGATCCTGCACATCAACCTGCTCGACTCGCCGTTCGCGATCTGGCTGCCCCTGGTCGCGAACGCGTTCAACATCTTCCTCCTCAAACGGTTCTTCGACTCGATCCCTGAGGATCTGATGGCGGCCGCCCTCATCGACGGGGCGACGGCGCTGCGTACGCTCTGGTCGGTCGTCCTGCCGATGTCGCGTCCCATCCTCGGGGTGGTTTCGATCTTCGCCGTGACCGCGGTGTGGAAGGACTTCCTCTGGCCGAAGCTGGTGATGCCGTCGCCCGAGACGCGCACGGTCAGCGTCGGCATCTACGCCTTCGCGGGTGGTACGCCGATGAACGTGGTGATCGCCGCGTCGGTCATCGCCGCGATCCCGACCGCGATCATCTTCCTGATCTTCCAGCGCAACATCATGTCCGGGCTGACCACGGGGAGCCTCAAGGGTTAGCTCCCGTCCCCGGGGCGCTGCGCGTCCTCGGCTGCGCCCGACGAGGCCGGACGCACCGGCGTGACCCCTCCCGCGGCGAACAACGACCGTTCGCCCGGTACAGATCCAGGTCCGGCGAAACCCGCCGACGTAACGCAGAAAGCAGGTGCTCGTGTCCACAGCAGACGGCAGTCCGTGGTGGCGTGGAGCGGTGATCTACCAGATTTACCCGCGTAGCTTCGCCGACGGCAACGGCGACGGGATCGGCGACATCGCCGGGATCCGGTCCCGGCTCAACTACCTGTCCACGCTCGGCGTCGACGCGATCTGGTTCAGCCCCTGGTACCCCTCCCCGATGGCCGACGCCGGCTACGACGTGGCCGACTACCGCGACATCGACCCGGTGTTCGGCACGCTGGCGGAGGCGGAGGCGCTGATCGCGGAGGCACACGCGCTCGGCATCAGGACCATCGTCGACGTCGTGCCGAACCACTGCTCCGACGCGCACCCCTGGTTCCAGGCGGCACTCGCCGGCGGACCGGACGCGCCCGAGCGGGATCTGTTCTGGTTCCGTCCCGGCCGGGGCCCGAACGGCGATCAGCGGCCCACCGACTGGATCGGCGAGTTCGGCGGCGAGACGTGGACCCGCACCACCAATCCGGACGGCACCCCCGGCGACTGGTACCTGCACCTGTTCACCGCCGAGCAGCCCGACTTCAACTGGGACCACCCGAGGGTGCGCGCGGAGTTCGAGGACATCCTGCGGTTCTGGTTCGACCGGGGAGTGGACGGCATCCGGATCGACTCGGCCGGGTTGCTGATCAAGGACGGTTCGCTGCCGGAGACCCTGCCCGGGCAGCCGCACCCGTTCCGCGACCTCGACGGCGTGCACGAGATCTACCGCGCCTGGCGGCGGGTCGCCGACGAGTACCCCGGCGACCGGGCGCTGATCGGCGAGGTGTGGATGCCGGACCGGCAGCGGTTCGCCAACTACCTGCGTCCGGACGAGCTGCACGCGGCGTTCAACTTCGACTTCCTCGGCTGCGCCTGGGACGCCGCCGCGTTGCGCGAGAGCATCGACGGGACGCTGGGCGCACACGCCCCGGTCGGCGCGCCGGCCACCTGGGTGCTCTCCAATCACGACGTGACCCGGCACGTCACCCGTTACGGCCGGGCCGACACCACGTTCAGCTTCGCCGCGAAACGCGAAGGGATCCCCACCGACCTGGAGCTGGGCACCCGGCGGGCCCGTGCCGCCGCGCTGCTGTCGCTGTCGCTGCCCGGCGCGACCTACGTCTACCAGGGCGAGGAACTGGGCCTCTGGGAGGTCGAGGACATTCCGCGTGAGCTGCGGCAGGACCCGATGCACTTCCGCTCGGGCGGTGTCGACCCGGGTCGTGACGGGTGCCGCGTCCCACTGCCCTGGTCCGGCGAGACGCCCCCGTTCGCCTTCAGCCCGGACGAGGCGACGGGTGCGCCGTGGCTTCCCCAGCCGGCCGACTGGAAGGACCGGACGGCGCAGGCGCAGGCCGGCGACGAGCGATCGATGCTGGAGCTGTACCGGCGGGCGATCGCCGTCCGCCGGTCCGAACCGGCGCTCGGCGACGGTGGAATGACCTGGCTGCCCGCCCCGAAGGGGGTGCTCGCCTACCACCGCTCGCCCGGCTTCACCTGCCTGGTCAACATCTCCGCCACGGCGGTGCCCCTGCCGCCGCACACCGAGCGGCTGCTCGCCAGCGGCCCGCTCGACGACGACCTGCTGCCGCCGGACACCGCCGTCTGGCTGCGTACCGCCGAACCGATCCCCGCCGGCTCCGACCCGGCCTGATCCGGCCGTGCCGGCGGCGCCGTCCCGCCGCCGGCTTTCCACCCGCCCGCCGGCCCGGCCGGCCGAGACCGACCCGGAGGTAGCCGCCGCACACCGCAAACACATCGGGGGGACCGCAACGCACGGGGGGACCTGGACCACCGACGAGAGGGAGAGCCCAGCTCATGCCCGACCACGCCACCGCCCACCCACCCCGAAAAGCCCGCGTCCGCGCGGGGGCGGCCGCTCTCGCCGCCGCCCTCACCGCGACCTCGCTCACCACCATCGCGCTGACCAGCACCGCGACCCCGGCCCAGGCGGCCGGGCTGTCCCCGTTCGACATCCCGGGGCGGGGCGCCGACGTCCCGTTCGTCGAGCACGAGGCGGAGGAGTCCGCCCACACCGGCACGAAGATCGGACCGGACCGGTACTACGGCACGCTGCCGTCCGAGGCGTCCGGCCGCGAGGCGGTCACCCTGGACGCCGTCGGCGAGTACGTCGAGTTCACCCTCACCGAGCCGGCCAACGCCGTCACCTTCCGGTACAGCATCCCGGACAACGCCGCAGGCACCGGGCGGGACGCCGGCATCGACCTGCGGGCCGACGGCGCGCTGGTCAAAGCCGTGCCGGTGACCTCCCGGTACGGCTGGTACTACGGCGGCTACCCGTTCAACAACAACCCGGGCGACACCAACCCGCACCACTTCTACGACGAGGCCCGGACGGTGTTCGGGACCACCTACCAGGCCGGTACGAAGATCAGGCTCCAGGTCTCCTCGACCGCCCAGTCGCCGAGCTTCACCATCGACCTGGCCGACTTCGAGCTGGTCGGGTCGCCGATCGACAAGCCCGCCGACGTGCTGGACGTGGTGACCGACTTCGGTGCCGACCCGACCGGCGCCACCGACTCGACGGCCGAGTTCCAGGCGGCGGTGGACGCCGGGAAGGCGCAGGGACGCGCGGTCTGGATCCCGTCCGGCACCTTCACCCTCTGGGATCACGTGGTCGTTGACGGGGTGACCCTGCGTGGGGCCGGTCCGTGGTATTCGGTGCTCGGTGGCCGGCACCCCACCGACCGCAAACGTGCCGCCGGCATCTACGGCAAGTACGTCCCCGGCGGTGGTTACAGCGGTGAGATCCGCTCCCACGAGGCCGGTGGTCCGAGCCGCAACGTGACGCTGCGGGACTTCGCCATCATCGGCGACATCCGGGAGCGGGTGGACGAGGACCAGGTCAACGCCATCGGCGGCGCCATGTCGGACTCGGTGGTGGACAACGTCTGGATGCAGCACACCAAGGTCGGTGCCTGGATGGACGGCCCGATGGACAACTTCACCATCCGCGACAGCCGGATCCTGGACCAGACCGCGGACGGGGTGAACTTCCACTGGGGGGTCACCAACTCGACGGTGACCAACACGTTCGTACGCAACACCGGTGACGACGCGCTGGCCATGTGGGCGCAGAACGTCCCGAACGTCAACAACTCGTTCACGTTCAACACGATCGGCGTGACCGTCCTCGCCAACCATCTGGTGACCTACGGCGGGCGGGACATCAAGATCACCGACAACGTCACCGCGGACTCGGTCACCAACGGCGGCGGGATCCACGTCGCCAACCGCTATCCCGGCGTGAACGGCCCGACGGCGGTCGCAGGCACCATCACCGTCGCCCGGAACACGCTCATCCGCAACGGCAACTCGGACTACAACTGGCGGTTCGGCGTGGGCGCGATCTGGTTCTCCGCGCTCAACGAACCGATCCAGAACGCCACGATCAACGTCACCGACACCGACGTCCTGGACAGCTCGTACGCGGCGCTGCACTGGATCGAGGGCGCCACCAGCGGGATCAACTTCGACAACGTCCGCATCGACGGCACGGGCACGTACGCCCTGCAGGTGCAGGCGACCAGCCAGGTGTCGTTCACCAACGTGCGGGCCACCGGGATCGCGCAGTCGAACCCCATCCACAACTGCGTGGGCAGCGGCTTCCAGATCACCCAGGGTCAAGGCAACTCCGGCTGGTACACGCCCACGCCGTACTGCGGTCCGTGGCCGGACCCGCAGTGGGGCGGCGGTCCGACCGACCCGCCCCCGACCGACCCGCCGCCGACCGACCCCCCGCCCACCGATCCGCCGCCGACGGGCGGGAACCTGGCGCTGGGCCGGCCGGTCACCGCGACCAGCTCCACCCAGAACTACGTGGCCGCCAACACGGTGGACGGCAACGCCGCCAGCTACTGGGAGAGCGCGAACAACGACTTCCCCCAGTCCCTCACCGTCGACCTGGGCGCGGTGCGCGACGTCGACCGCGTGCAGTTGAAGCTGCCGGCCGGCTGGGAACGGCGTACGCAGACGCTGGCGGTGCTCGGCTCGACCGACGGCTCCTCGTTCAGCACGCTGAAGGGCCCGGCCGGCTACCCCTTCGACCCGGCGTCCGGAAACACCGTGTCGATCTCCGTGCCGGCGGGCGACCGCCGGTTCGTCCGGCTGGCGTTCACCGGTAACACCGGCTGGCCGGCGGGCCAGCTCGCCGAGTTCGAGGTGTACGGCGACGGGTCCACCCCGCCGCCCACCACCCCGCCGACCGGGAACCTGGCGGCGGGACGGCCGGTCTCGGCGACCAGCCACGCCGACGTGTACGTCGCCGGCAACGCGGTGGACGGCAACCCGAACACCTACTGGGAAAGCGCGAACAACGCCTTCCCCCAGTCGGTGACCGTCGACCTGGGCAGCGCCCGACCGGTGTCCCGGCTGGTGCTGAAGCTCCCACCGGCATCGGCCTGGCGGACGCGTACGCAGACGCTGGCCGTGCTCGGTTCCACCGACGGCTCCTCGTTCAGCACGCTGAAGGGCCCGGCCGGCTACCCCTTCGACCCGGCGTCCGGCAACACCGTGTCGATCTCCGTGCCGGCGGGCGACCGCCGATTCGTCCGGTTGACCTTCACCGGCAACACCGGCTGGCCGGCCGGCCAGCTCGCCGAGTTCGAGGTCTACGCCACCTGACGTGCGCCGGTGGGGCTCCGCCGCCGACCGGAGCCCCACCGGCGCGCCCGCAACACACCCCGCACACCGCACACGCCTCTCCACGTCCCCGGGAAGAAGGTGTCCGCAACCATGTCCAGATTCCGTACCCGAGCGATCGCGGTACTGGCCGTGATCGGCCTGACCGTCACCGCGGCCCCGGCGCCACCCGCCGCCGCAGCGGGCGGCCCTAACCTCGCCGCCGGTAGGAACACCACCGCGAGCAGCACCAACGCGCCGTACGTCGCCGCGAACCTGACCGACGGCAACCAGGGCAGCTACTGGGAGAGCAGTGGCGCCCTCCCGCAGTGGGCCCAGGTGGACCTCGGCTCCAGCCACTCCATCGACCAGGTGGTCCTCAAGCTGCCCGGCAGCTGGGAGGCACGTACGCAGACGCTCTCCGTGCAGGGCAGCGCGGACGGCAGCGGCTTCAGCACCATCGTCTCCGCCGCCGGGCGGTCGTTCAGCCCGGCCGGCGGGAACACCGTGACCATCGACTTCCCGGCCACCAGCACCCGGTTCGTCCGCGTCCACGTCACCGCGAACACCGGTTGGTCGGCCGCCCAGCTCGCCGAGTTGGAGGTGTACGGCGCGGCGACCTCGTCGACCAACCTGGCGCTCGGCAGGACGATGGGGGAGAGCAGCCACGCCGACGTCTACGGCGCGGGCAACGCCAACGACGGCAACGCCGGCACCTACTGGGAGAGCGCCAACAACGCCTTCCCGCAGTGGATCCAGGTCGACCTGGCCGCCACGGTGAACGTCAACCGGCTGGTGCTCAAACTGCCCGGCGGCTGGGGCGCGCGCAGCCAGACGTTGACCGTGCAGGGCAGCACCAACGGGTCGAGCTTCAGCACCCTGGTCGCCTCGGCGTCGTACGCCTTCAACCCCGGCTCCGGCAACTCCGTCACGGTCGACGTGCCCAACACCGCCACCCGGTACGTCCGCCTGCTGGTCACCGCGAACACCGGTTGGCCCGCCGGGCAGCTCTCGGAGCTGGAGGTGTACGGCCCGGCGACCGGCGACATCGAACCGCCCTCGGCACCCGGCAACCTCGCCTTCACCGAACCGGCCGCCGACCAGGTCCGGCTCACCTGGACGGCGGCGAGCGACAACGTCGGCGTGACCGGCTACGACATCTACGCCAACGGGGTGCTGCGCACCAGCGTCGGCGGTTCGACGCTCACGTACACCGACACCCAGCCCGCCTCCGCCACGGTGACCTACCAGGTACGGGCCCGGGACGCCGCCGGCAACCAGTCGGCGAACAGCAACTCGGTGACCCGTCCGGGTGAGACCGGTGACACGACGGCACCGACCGCGCCGGGCAACCTGGCCTACACGCAGCCGGCGAGCGGCCAGATCCGGTTGACCTGGACCGCGTCGACCGACAACGTCGGGGTGACCGGCTACGACGTGTACGCCAACGGCACGTTGCGCGGCAGCATCAACGGTTCCACGCTCACCTACACCGACAGCCAACCCGCGTCGGCGACCGTCTCCTACCTCGTTCGCGCCAGGGACGCGGCGGGAAACGTGTCGGCGAACAGCAACATCGTCACCCGCCCCGGCAGCACGCCGGGCGGCACCAACCTCGCCGTCGGCAAGCCGATCACCGCCTCCTCGGTGGTGCACATCTTCAACGCCGTCAACGCCAACGACGACGACGTCACCACCTACTGGGAGGGCGCGCCCGGGGCGTACCCGAGCACGCTGACCGTGTCGCTCGGCGCGAACGCGACGATCAGCTCCCTGGTGGTGAAGCTCAACCCCGATCCGGTCTGGGGACCGCGTACCCAGACGTTCCAGGTGCTCGGCCGGGAGCAGTCGGCCTCCGGGTTCAGCACGCTGGCCGGGTCGGCCACCTACTCGTTCAATCCGGCGAGCGGCAACACGGTGACCATCCCGGTCTCGGCGACCGCCGCCGACGTCCGGCTCCAGTTCACCGCGAACTCCGGCTCGTCGAACGGGCAGGTCGCCGAGCTCCAGGTGATCGGGGTGCCCGCGCCGAACCCGGACCTGACGGTCACCGGCCTCACCGCGTCGCCCGCGTCGCCGGTGGAGACCGATTCGATCACCCTCTCCGCCACGGTCCGCAACGCCGGCACCGCGGGCGCCGCGGCCACCGCCGTCGGCCTCTACCTGGGTACGACGAAGGTCGGCACGGCCAACGTCGGCGCGCTGGCCGCCGGCGCGTCGACCACCGTCTCGGCGAACATCGGCCCGCGCAACGCGGGCAGCTACGAACTCGTGGCGAAGGTCGACGAGGCCGACACGGTGATCGAGCAGAACGAGGCGAACAACAGCTACACCAGCCCCAACGCGCTCACCGTCAGCCCGGTGGCCAGCTCCGACCTGGTGGCCTCGGCGGTGACCTGGTCGCCCGGCACGCCGAGCGCGGGAGCCACGGTCAACTTCGCGGTGACCATCCGCAACCAGGGCACTGTCGCCTCGGCGGGCGGCGCGCACGGAATCACGCTGACCGTGGTCGACGACTCGGGCAGCGTGGTCCGCACGTTGACCGGCTCGTACAGCGGCACCATCGCCGCCGGTGCGACCGCCGGACCGGTGAGCCTCGGCGGCTGGACGGCGGCCAATGGCCGGTACACCGTCCGGGTGGTGCTCGCCGACGACGCCAACGAGCTGCCGGTGAAGCGGCAGAACAACACCAGCGAGCGACCGCTCTTCGTGGGGCGCGGGGCGAACCTGCCGTACGACATGTACGAGGCCGAGGAGGGCACGGTCGGTGGCGGGGCGCAGGTGCTCGCGCCGAACCGGACCATCGGCGACCTGGCCGGTGAGGCGTCCGGCCGACGAGCGGTCACCCTCAACAACACCGGCGCGTACGTCGAGTGGACCACCAAGGCCCCGGCCAACGCGCTGGTGACCCGTTTCTCGATCCCGGACGCGCCGGGCGGCGGGGGCATCGACTCGACGTTGAACATCTACGTCGACGGGGTGCTGCACAAGCCGATCGGCCTCACCTCGAAGCACATCTGGCTGTACGGCGCCGAGGCCGGCCCGAGCGACTCGCCGAGCGCGGGGCCGCCCCGGCACCTCTACGACGAGGCGAATGTCCTGCTGAACTCCACGATCCCGGCCGGCAGCCGGATCCGGCTTCAGAAGGACCCGGCCAACAACACCACGTACGCCATCGACTTCATCAACCTGGAGCAGGTGTCGCCGCGGGCCAACCCGGACCCGGCGCGGTACGCGGTACCGAACGGGTTCAGCCACTCCGACGTGCAGAACGCCCTGGACGCGGTACGGATGGACACCTCCGGCACGCTGACCGGGGTGTACCTGCCGGCCGGCACGTACGAGACGTCGCAGAAGTTCCAGGTCTACGGCAAGCCGGTCAAGGTCGTCGGCGCGGGCATGTGGTTCACCCGCTTCCAGACGCCGACGTCGCAGCAGAACACCGACGCCGGGTTCCGGGTGGAACCCTCGGCCAGCGGGTCGTCCTTCGAGCACCTCGCGTTCTTCGGCAACTACACCAACCGCATCGACGGGCCGGGGAAGGTCTGGGGTGAGCTGAAGGACGTCGACGACATGACCCTGGACAACGTCTGGGTCGAGCACACCGTCTGCGCGTACTGGGGGGTCAGCGTCAGCGGTCTCACCATCACGAACAGCCGGTTCCGCAACACGTTCGCCGACGCGGTGAACATGACCAACGGCAGCACCGGCAACCTGGTCGCCAACTCGGAGGGCCGGTCCAACGGTGACGACGCGTTCGCGCTCTTCTCCGCCACCGACCAGGGCGCGTCGACCGGTAATCACGGCAACGTGTTCGAGAACCTGACCGCCACGCTGACCTGGCGGGCGGCGGGCATCGCCGTGTACGGCGGCTACGACAACGTGTTCCGCAACCTCTACATCGCCGACCAGCTGACGTACTCCGGCATCACGATCAGCTCGCTGGACTTCGGTTACCCGTTCATCGGGTTCGGAGCCAGCCCACCCACCCGGTTCGAGAACATCTCACTGATCCGGTCCGGTGGTCACTTCTGGGGTGCGCAGACCTTCCCAGCGATCTGGGTCTTCTCGGCGTCGAAGGAGTTCCGCGGCATCCGGATCACGGACGTGGACATCGTGGACCCGACGTACTCCGGGATCATGTTCCAGACCAAGTACACCGGCAGCCAGCCGGAGAACCCGGTCACCGACACCGTCTTCACCAACGTCTCGATCTCCGGGGCGCGGCGCAGCGGTGACGCCTTCGATGCCAAGTCGGGCTTCGCCGTCTGGGCGAACGAGATGCCCGAGCCGGGTCAGGGCCCGGCGGTCGGTTCGGCGACCTTCAACAACCTCCGCCTGACCGGCAACGACGTCGACATCAGGAACACCACCTCGACGTTCACCATCATCCGCAACTGACCGCCCACACCTGGACGCCGCCGGGGGAGAGCACTCTCCCGGCGGCGTCCGCCGTTCCGGTCAGCCGGCCGGGGCGCCGTGCCGGCCGGCGCCGGCGGCGAACCGGGCCGCGCCCGCCGCCGCGTCGGCGGCCAGCGAATCCATCCCGTACGCCAGTTCGGTTGCCATCGCCGCCGGCTCGGGCAGCCCGGCACCGGCGAGCACCGCCGCCCGGTCGTTGCGCAGGCAGGGCTGCGGGTGCCGCGCCAGCTCGGCGGCCAGCTGCTCGGCCTCGGCCCGCGCCGTGCCCGGCGCGACCAGGCGGTTGACCAGACCCATGGCGTACGCCTCCGGCGCCGGCACCGGCCTGCCGGTGAGGATCAGGTCCATCGCCCGGCTCTCGCCGATGAGCCGGGGCAGCCGGACGGTGCCCCCGTCGATCAGTGGGACGCCCCAGCGTCGGCAGAACACGCCGAGCACCGCGTCGGCCTCGGCGACCCGCAGATCGCACCAGAGCGCCAGCTCCAGACCACCGGCGACGGCATACCCGGAGATCGCCGCGATCACCGGCTTGCCCAGGGCCAGCCGGGTGGGGCCCATCGGTCCGTCCCCGTCCGGCTCCACCCGGTTGCCGCTCGGCGTGCCGATCGCCTTCAGGTCGGCGCCGGCACAGAACGTGCCGCCGGCGCCCCAGAGCACCGCGACCGAGGCGTCCGGGTCGGCGTCGAAGGCGCGGAACGCGTCGGCCAGCGCCCGCGCGGTCGGCCCGTCCACGGCGTTGCGCGCCGCCGGCCGGTCCAGGATGACCGTGGTCACCGGTCCGTGACGTTCGACCCGTACGCCCATCGACACAGCATGCCCGCGGCGGTTCCGGTACGCCAGGGGCTACCATGCCGCGAAAGTGATCATGAGGGGTGCCGTGAACACCGACCTGTACGACGTCATCCATCGCCGCCGGGACGTGCGGGGTCAGTTCACCGGGGCTCCGGTGCCCGACGACACGCTGCACCGGATCCTTGCCGCCGCGCACGCCGCGCCGAGCGTCGGCTACTCCCAGCCGTGGGACTTCATCGTCGTCCGCGACCCGGACACCCGGCACCGGTTCCACGAGCACGTCAGCACCGAGCGGGACACCTTCGCCGGCACGCTCACCGGGGAGGCCGCCGAGCGGTTCGCGCGAATCAAGATCGAAGGGGTGCGGGAGTCCACCTTGTCGATCGTGGTCACGTACGACCCGGCCCGCGGCGGACCGACCGTGCTCGGCCGGCACGCGATCGCCGACACCGGCCTCTACTCCGCCTGCCTCGCCATCCAGAACCTCTGGCTGGCCGCCACCGCCGAAGGGCTCGGCGTCGGCTGGGTCTCCTTCTACCGGGAGCCCTGGCTCGCCGAACTGCTCGGCATTCCAGCCGGCATCCGGCCGATCGCCTGGCTCTGCGTCGGGCCCGTGACCCACCTGGAGAAGGTGCCCGACCTGGCCCGCCACGGCTGGCGGCAGAAGCGTCCGTTGGCCGAGGCCATCCACGCGGAGCGCTGGCGGCCGGCGGCCGACTGACCGGGCCGCCGGTGTCACCTGCGGAACCCGTCACGGCGGGATCGCACTGTGGTCACGCCCGGCTACGAATCCGTCCCCGGCGACCGGTTTGCGACGGCGAGGACCGGGAAGTCGGTACCCGTGCGAGCACTCCTGACGAAAATCGAGCAGAACACCCGGCTGGACCGGGTGGGTGACCCGTTGCAGCGCGCGGTCCAGGCGGTCCTGCGACCGCAGCGGATCCGAGACCTGCTGCACGGCGTCCCGCTGGGCCACCCGCTGCACCCGGCGATGGTGCAGGTGACGATCGGATCCTGGATCAGCGCGGCGATCCTCGACCTGATGCCCGGGCAGCGCCGGGCCGCCACGACCCTGACCGCGGTCGGCACGGTGAGTGCCGTCCCGGCGGCCGTCGCCGGGTTCAACGACTGGGCGGCGCTGGCACCCGACCAGCGCCGGGTCGGCCTGGTGCACGCCGCCAGCAACTCCCTGGCGGTGGCCTGCTACGCCGGCTCGCTGGCCGCGCGCTTCTCCGGTCAGCACCGGCTCGGTCGCACGCTCGGCATGGCGGGCCTCAGTGTCGCCAGCCTCGGCGCCTACATCGGCGGGCACCTGGCGTACAAGCAGGGCGCTCAGGTCAGCCAGAGCATCTCCGAGCTGCACCTGATCAGCCAGGGCTGGCACGCGCTGGGTGACATGGCGAGTCTCCCGCAGCGGCAGCTGATCACCAAGGAGATCGACGACGTCTCGGTCATCCTCTACCGGCACGGCGACGACGTGACAGTGATGCTGGAGCGCTGCCCGCACCAGAGCGGCCCGCTCGGCCAGGGCGAGGTGCAGCAGGTCGACGGGCACGACTGCGTGGTCTGCCCGTGGCACGGCAGCACCTTCCGGCTCGACGATGGCGAGGTGGTGCACGGCCCGTCCGGCAACGACGCGCAGGTGCTGCCCACCCGCGTCCGCAACGGCATGCTCGAGGCGCGACTGCCCTGAGCGGCGCGCCGGTGCGGCGGAGCGGGCGGGGCACGCCTTCTGCCGGGCGGCGGGCGGCGTCGGGACCGGTTCAGTCGCGGCGGTGTCGGCCGCCCGGTAGTTCACCGGCGGCCCGGGCGTGCGCCCCGGCCTGGCCGCTGGGCAGCGCGCGTACCACCCTGGTCGCCGGCGGACCCGTCCGTCCGCGCGTCGCCGCACTCGGGGCGCCCGTCCGGGTGCCGGCGGTGGCCGGGCGGCGGCGCAGTCCGAGGACGGCACCTATCTGCGCGCCGACGATGCCGGCCACGGCGAGTACGGCGGAGACCGCCAACGGGCGGTTCAGCCGGTCCGGCTCACCGGCGCGGGCCGCGCCCACCGCCATCGCGGGCGCCTCGGAGTCGGACCGCGCGGAGTCGCCGTGCGAGTTCCCGCCATCCGGGGTGCCCGGCGCCGGCCGGGTCTCGTGTGCCCCGGCGACCCGCTCGGGGGCCGGCGTGGGACGTGGCGAGGGACGGTCCACGAGGCGACCGGTGGCATGGGGTCGTACGCCCCGGTCGGTCGCCTGCTCGGGTAGCTTGAGCAGTTGTCCCGGGCGGATCCGGTCGGGGTCGGCGAGCTGGTTGATCCGGGCCAGCTCGCGGTAGTCGGCGAACTCGTCCAGGTAGCGGTCGGCGACCGCGCCGAGGTAGTCGCCCTTCGCGACCCGGTACACGGGCGGTGCTCCGGTCGACGTGTCCCGCACGTTCGAGATCACCGCCGAGCCCGCACCGGAAGCGACCGCCGGGGCGGTGGAGAACGTGACCCGCGCGCCCGAGGGAGCTGCCCGCAGTCCGGCGGCGTCCGGTCCGGGGTACGCCTGGGTGGTAGTGGCCGTGAGGTTCGTAGCCGGTCCGGCGTACGCCTGGGTGGCGACCGTGGCGGCGCTGGCCGCCGGGGCGGCGGCGACGATCAGCGCGACCGAGCCGACCAGAGCGGCCGCCGCGCGCTGCTGCCGGCTCATACCCGGCAGCCGGGGCGCCGGCCGGCGCAGCGCCTGCGCACCCAGCTCGATGAGCACCGAGAGGGTGAACGTGGCCCAGCCGAACCAGCCGACGACGGCCAACGCCCGCAGGAAGAGTTGCCCGTCGTCGCGGCTGGTCAGCGTGGCGCCGACCTCGGCGAGAGCCGGTACGTGGTCGGGGAGCGGGTTGCCGGCGAGGGCGAGCAGCGCCACCGGGGCGCCCACCAGCACCGCACATAGCACGATCAGCGCGCCGAACCCGGTGAGGATCCGTCCGGTCCGGCGTAGAGCGGAGCGACCCATGGCTGCCTTCCTTCTACGGTCCGGTGAGGGCACGAGCGGTCGCCTCACCGGTGACGGTGACGGTGTCGTCGAGGCCGAACAGGCCGAGCATCGACCTGCGGTACGTGACGGTGACGCGTACGTGGATCAAGGTCTCGCCGTCCATCACCGGGAAACCGACCGTGTGTCCGGCGCTGCCGGCGGCGGCGAGGTAGTCGGCCACCGCGGCGCGGGCCTGCCGTTTGTCGATCCGCTTCGGCCCGCCGGCGATCGCGGTGGCCCGGTCGACGGCCTGCCCGCCGGCCCGGGCGGCCTCGGCGGCCAGGTTGTCGGCGCGTTGCAGGGTACGCAGCTGACCGGCCCCGTCGTAGGAGAGCCCGATGATGGCGAGCACCCCCACCATCGCCACCGCGAGGAAGATGCTCACCCGCCCGGCGTCGCGGCCCGGCCCGGCGGTCATCCGCGACTCCGGTACCGGTCCAGCGGTGAGGTGAAGCTCGCGGAGACCGCGTTGCCGCTCGGCATGCGGGGCAGTACGGAGAGGTGCAGGTCCGCGTAGGACAGGGTGCAGCTCACCTCGACGGTGACCGTGGCCTCGCGGCCGGCCCGGCTCTGGAAGGCCGCGCGGAAGCTGGTGGGACGGCCGGCGACCGAGCCGCTGAACGTGAAGGTCGGGCCGTCGACGCAGGTCATGTCCTCCCACTTCAGCTGCTGCCGGGCCGCTCTGCGCGCCTCGTCGCGGGCGGTGCCGGCGTCCCGGGAGATGGAGGCGGCCCGGGCCGCGTCGTGGGCGGCGGCCTCGATCGCCTCGGCCGCCACCGCGCTGCGGCCGGTAACCCCGGCCAGCACGATCAGCGCGATGAACGCCGGGGCGAGCACCGCCACCTCGATGGAGACCGAACCGCGTCCCTTGTCGCGGGTCACGGCGTGGTCCACCGTTCCTTCGTCCCGTGGGCGGTCTGCACCACCGGGAAACTCACCAGCGGGATCACCGAGAGGGATCGGCCGCGCACGGTGCAGGTCACCTCGGCGGCACCGGCCTGGCAGGACGGACCGGGCCGCTCCCAGCCGACCAGCCAGTCACCCGAGGCGCGGAGGAAGCGGGTGGCCCGCCGGGCACCCGCGTCGGCGGGAGCCTGGTGCACCCGCTGCGCGTTCACCGCGCTCTGCGCGGCGTTCAGCGCGGTCGATCGGGCCACGAACCAGACGGCGATCTGCACCGAGGCGAAGAGCAGCACCAGGATCACCGGCATCACCACCGCCAACTCGACCGGGCTGGCGCCGCGGTCCGCGCCGCCGGCGGTCGCCCGCCGCAGCGCCGCGCCGGCCAGCCGGCGGGCGGCACGGCGCGCGAGGCGGCCGGTCATGGACGTGCGGGGGCACCGGACGGTGGGTACCGTCCGGTGCCCCCGGCGCTGAGCGGCCCGGTGCATCGGCGGTTACGGCTTGGTCGGGTTGCTGTGGGCCGGGATGCCGTTCATCCAGTCCTCCGCCTTGGCGAGGGCCAGACCGGTGACGATCGTCGCCACGAAGACCAGGCCGAAGATGATGACGGCGGTCGGCACGGGGCTGTCCCCGCGTTCGCCGTCGCGGCGCAACTCGGCCAGGCGGGTCGTCAACGCGACGTGCACGTAGGTGAAGAGGGACATGGCGTGCTCCTTCTCGGGTCGGGGGTTCACATGCGGGCGATGAACGGGTAGACGACGAAGCCGAGCAGGACGAAGACGAGCAGCGCGCCGGGAATGTCGAGGCGACTGGTCACACCCTCGGCCCGGGCGAGGTTGTCGGTACGGATCTGGTCGCGCAGCGAGTCGGCCCGGCTGCGCAGGGTCTCGTGCACCTGCGCCCCCTCGCTGCCGGATGAGCGCATGATCGCGCCGACGTCGCCGAGTTCGGGGATGCCGATCCGGTCGGCGAGGTCCCGCAGCTCGTCCCAGGGTGAGTGCATCTGCATCTGGGCGATCCGCAGCGCCTCGGCGATCCGGTCGAAGACCCAGCCGTCGCAGACCGCCGCAGCCCGCTCCAGGGACTGCACCGGTCCGTGCGCGGCGGAGAGCTGCAACGCCACGAGGTCCAGGTAGGTGCAGACGGCCTGCCGGAACTCCTCCCGAGCCTTGGCGGCCCGAGCCAGCACGGACCGGTGCGCCAGCAGCGCCGCGACCAGGGAGAGCCCGAGACTGCCCAGCACCGGCAGCGCCAGTGGCAGGGAGATGCCGAGTACGAGGCAGGCCACCCCCAGCAGGGTCGGCGCGGCCAGCCCGACCAGCGCGGACAGCAGTAGCGACAGCGCGTACTGCTCGGGGGTCTGGTCGATCAGCGCGAGTTGCCGGTGCGGCGGGCGCAGCCACCGGGAGAACCCGCTGAGCCAGTCCAGGCGTCGTCCGGCCGGGACGGCGAGCGATGTCGTGCCCGCCGGCTGGTGCAGCCGGCGGAGCGCGGGCCCGAGCGCCGGGGAGGCCGGCACCAACTCGCGTACGACCAGGAACAGGCCGAGCCCGACGGCTGCCCCACCGCCCACGGCGATCCCGAGCTGCCAGTTCAGGTAGGTGATCACCGGCCCGGCCTCCCACCCGTGGTTTCCACGGGTCCGCTCCTCGCGCTCACGCGATCGCCTCCTCCGGATCGGGGGCGGGCAGGAAGCGGGCCGGCCGCTGCGGCTGGCTCATCGACCGCACCCAGGCCAGCAGGCCGATGAAGATCGCACCGAGCGCCGCCATCACCAGCTGGCCGATCGGCGTGGCGTACGGGCGGATGTACTCGCTGTTGAGTAACCCGTAGCCGAGCGTGGCGAGGGTCATCCCGGTCAGGAACCGCACCGCGAACCGAGGCTGGGTGCGCTTCGCCTCGATCTCCCGCCGGGTGGCCACCTCGGCGGCCGCCGCGGCGGCGATCGAGCCGAGCACGTCGCCGAGGCGGTCGCCCCGGTCGGTCAGGTGCAGGATCAGCGCGGCCACCACCTGGTCGCAGACCGGGTCGCCGATCTCGTCGGCGAACGCGAGCAGGGCGGCGCGGGCCAGCCAGCCGGCCTGGAGCCGGGCGGCGAGCAGCCGTACCTCCTCCTCGATCTCCTCCGGCGCGGTGTCGACGGTATGGATGATCGACTGTTGCAGTCCCTGCCCGGTGGCGGAGACGTCCTTGAGCCGGCGGGTCCATTCGCCGACCGCCTCGACCCGGGCGATGGCGCGTTGCTCGGCCCGGCCCACGTTGAACAGCCAGGGAGTGCCGGGCACCGCGACCGCGACCAGCAGACCGACCACGGGCAGGCCGGTGAGCAGGAACGCCGCCGCTCCGGCCACCAGCGCGCCGATCAGCAGGGCCTGGTGTTTGCGCCGCTCGCCGGGGGTGCCGCCCGACCCGTACCAGAGGCGGCGCAGCCCGGGCCCGGCGCCGGGGGCAGGTCCGGGCGGGCGCCGGGTGCCGACGAGCGCGACCACCGCCAGGACCAGCCCGGCCACGCAGGCGGCGCCGGAGACCACCGCGATCAGTTCGACGTCGTCGCGCACGCCGTCACCGCCGGGCCAGTCGGGTCTGCCGTGGCCGCCGCCAGGCGCCGGCGCCGGCCTCGATCCAGCGGGTCAGCAACCGCGCGTCGTACCCGACCCGGAGCAGTTGGTCGCGTACGCGTTCCGGCAGATGCCGGGGGACCGCCCGGCCGTCCGGACCGGGGCCGAACACCGTGGTCGTGGTGATCCGGCCGGCGTCGCCGGCACCGATCACCTCCTCGACGTGCGAGACGAACCGGTGTTTGCGGCCACCGATCGCGGTCTCGTCCTCGACGGTCACGTAGACGATCAGGTCGAGCGCGTTGCCCGCCATCCGGCGTGCCTGGTCGACGGTCATCTCCCGGCCGTGCGCCAGGGCCAGCTCCACGATCCGTTCGCCGACTCCGGCCGGGGTACGGGCGTGGATGGTGCACATCGAGCCCCGGCTGGTCGTCATGGCCTGGAGCATCGGCACGATCTCCCGGGACCGGACCTCGCCGACGATGATCCGCAGTACGCCCATCCGGAGCGAGACTGGGATCAGGTCGGCGATGGTGACCTCACCGGCCGGACGGCCGTCGTGTCCCCGTTCGCCGTGCCCCTCGCGGGCCTCGAAGCTCATCACCGCCCGGTGCCGCGGTTGGCGACGGGCCGGCAGCAGTTCCCGGCTCTCCTCCAGCAGCACGTACGGCTCGTCCGGCGGGATCTCGTTCATGAGAGCCCGGATCACCGTCGTCTTCCCGGCACCGGCGAGCCCGGCGACCATGATGTTCAACCCGGCGCGCATGGACGCGCGGAGGAAGTCGCGCAGCAGCGGATCGATCATCTCGTCCAGGTCGGGCCGGGAGCCGGCGATGTCGTCCAGGCTCACGTCCAACGTGTTGTGCTTGCGGATGACCGCGTACGGGCGGTGGCTGACCAGGAACACCGCGGCGAGCCGGCTGCCGTCGGGAAGTTGCAGGTCCAGGGTGGGCTTCGACGTGGAGAGCGAGCGTTCGGTGGCCCCGGCCCGCCGGGCCGCCGCCTGGAGGATCTCCACGAGCTCGGCGTCGCTGTCGGCGATCGGCTCGGCCCAGTCGGAGCCGCCGCCGTGCCGGGTGATGCGCACCTGGTCACAGCCGAGGATGTGCACCTCCTCGATGGTCTCGTCGACCAGCAGCGTCTGTAGCCGGCCCAGCCCCACCAGCTCCGCGGTCACCTGGTCGAGCAGGTTCCGTTCCTCGTCGGCGGGCATCGGCGTACCGGCCCGGCGGACCGAGTCGGCGTACTCCGAGACGACCGCCACGGCGAGCCGGGCCCGCTCGGTGTCCTCCTCGTCGGGTGTGAACTCCCGGCCGCGCTGCCACAGGGTGAGACGTTCACTGAGCTGTCGGCGTAGTTCCCGGACCACCTGGAAGTCGACCCGTGGCCGGGGCGGGGAGGTGGTGGCCGCGCCGGGGAGCGGCGGTGCCTGGTGCCGGCCGTTTGCCGGGGCGAGCGGCGGCGCGACCGAGGTGGCGCTCGGCGGCGCGACCGGGCCGACGGCCGGCGGCTGCTGCCGCGGGTCGGCTGAGACGGGCTCAAAGCGCATGGGGGACTCCCTGCGGGACGGGCCAGCCCAGCCGGGCCCGGCGCCGGTCCAGTAGCGCGCCGACCGGCACCTCCAGCGCGGCGGCCGCGCGCATCAGCGGTCGTCCGGCGCGCACGGTTCCGCCGAACGCGAGCACCCGGGCGGTACGCGGGTCGTACGGCAGTCGGGCGATCACCGGCAGGCGCAGCACCCGACTGATCTCGGTGCGCCCGTGCCCGTCACCGACCAGCAGCAGCCGCAGGTTGCCCGGCGGAACCCGATGCTCGGTGAAGTCCCGTTCGATCGCCCTGACCATGGCCTGCGCGCCGGATAGGTCGGGCAGTTCGGCACGGGTGACCACGAGCACCACCGAGGCGGCGCGCAGCAGCGGCCAGGGCGGGTTGGTCACGTGCAGCCGACCGCAGTCGACCAGCACGTCGTACGGGGGTGTGCCTCGTTCCAGGCCGGTGAGGAAGTCGGCGAACCGCTGCCACAGTGGGGCGACGCTGCCGGACTGGGCCGGGTCGACCACCCCGGGCAGCAGCAGCCGTTCCCGCCGCGGCGCGTCCAGGTCGACCAGTTGTGACCAGAACGCGGTCTCCAGGTTCCCGTCGCGCAGTTCGCCGACGGCGAGTTCACCTATGCCGCGTGGCCCGTCGAGCGCGCCGCCGAGGAAGCCGGCGAGTATCGAACCGCCGGCCGGATCACACTCGGCGAGTACGAGCCGTCGGTGCCAGGTGAGTGCGGCGGCCAACGCGGAGGTGGTGACGCCCGGTGAGCCCTTCGCGGAGACGAGCGCGATGATCGCCATGGTCAGGCCGTCCCGGTGAGCACGACCGCGATCCGGTCCTGCGCGTTCAACGCCACCACCGCCGGTACGTCCCGGACGGCCAGCGCCAGGTAGACCACGATGTCGTCGTTCGTGTCGGAGGTACCCGTGTCGATCACGGTGGCCGGGAAGCGGGTGCCGCCGGCCGCGGCGGAGCCGCCGGCGCTGCCGTCCGGGGTGCTGACCAGCAGCAGCTTGTCGCCGGGGTGCAGTTGCCGGGCGGGCACCTCGGCCGGGCCCAGGCCGAGCGCGAGCTGCTGCTGGTCGGGGCCGAGCAGCGGGGCGTCGGTCAGCTGCCCCATCGTCAGCAGGGTGCCCGGGGCCAGCGACATCGCGGCCCGTTTGCCGAGCACCTCGTCGATCCGGTCGGCCGGCACGGGGCTGAGCCCCTGTCCGCCGGCCACCTGCACCGGCCTCAGGTCGTCGGCGCTGAGCTGCCGGCCCACCTCCACGGGGCGGGCCACCGCCAGGTAGCTACCGGTGGCGCGTACCGAGGTGACCGCGAACGCGGCGCCCAGCCCACCGAGGGCGATCAGCAGTACGGCCAGGCCGAGCAGCCCGGGGCGTATCCGCCGCTGCCGGACCACCCTGGGCGGGGTGACCGGCGCCTCGGCCGGGCTCGTTGCGTTGCGCGTCGCCAGGCTCACCCGGTCACCGCCGTTCCGATCGGCTCGTTTCTCGCGCTCATCGCGTCACCACCTGGAGTTCATTGATCTGGATCGGGACGATCCCCGTCCTGCGCTGCACCGGGATCACTCCCGTCTCGCCGCCGCCCTCCCAGGTCACCGTCCAGTACGTGGTGGCGCTGACCTCGTAGGTGTCGGCCTTCGGGTAGCCGCTGTGGTAGCCGCAGGTCGGCGAGCGTTTGCCGGCGTGCGGGCCGGTGACCTTGTATTCGGTGCCGGGGCCGGTGCAGGTGACCTGCTCGCCGTTGTCCATGTCCCAGACGATCCGGTCGAAGACCGCCGTGATCTCGACGGTCAATCCCCGTTCGGTCTCGGCGTCGGAGATCACCGGGCCGAACGTCTGCCGGGTGTTCTCGCCCCACAGCCAGACCGGCAGGCCGACCAGTCCGGGGCCGGTGGCGCGGCGGGGTGCGACGGCGATCCGGGGCGGCCGGATGCTGATCCGGGCCAGCGCGCGCCGGGCCAGTTCCTCGGGGTCGGGCGGGACGCCGTAGCCGGGCGGGGGACCGTCGAGCAACTCCGGGTGCTGGTCGCCGCGGTCCCCGCCGTTGCAGGTGACCAGGTACCACTGCTTGCCTTCGGGCGTGTCCGGCGGCTGGGGATGCTCCAGCTTGTAGTAGCAGCCGTCGGCGTTGTTGAACCAGCCGAGCAGGTCGTCGTAGCACTTCACGGTGCGGCCGTTCCACTGGCACTTGCCGCCGCCCCCGCCGCCGGAGTCCCCGCCGCCGCCGTCGCCACCACCGTCCCCGCCTCCGCCGGGGGTGCCCGGATCGTCGTCCCAGACGCTGCAGTCGTACTGCTCCGGCGGGCACGATCCGCCCGGGTCGGCCCGCTTGGCGGCGGTCGCCGGCCCGATGCCGGCGGCGACCAGCGCGACTGCCAGACCGAGACCGGCGACCCGGGCCGTCCGGTGTCGGGTGCCGGCCCGGCGGGCTGCCCCGGTCCGCGGGGATCGGGCCGGGGCAGCCGTTCCTCCCCAAGTCAGCACGGCTGATCCTGGTGGGCGGCGCCGGCGCTGATCAACCAGCGGCCGTCGGGGTACCGGGTGGCGGTGGCCGTGGCGAGGTAGCGTTTCCCGCCGCTGCCGGGGACGGCCCGCCGGTCCTTCGTGTAGACCAGCCGGTATCCGGTCGCGTCAAGGCAGTCCTGGATCTCCACGGTGGCCGGTACGCCGATCAGGCTCACCGCGGTCACGGTGGGGTCGGACTTCAACGTTCCGGTACGCATCGCGCCGTGCTCCTTCGCGTCACGAATTGCCATTCGGACCCGGGTCAACAGCGGATCCGCGAGGAACCTGGACAGTTCCGGCGCGTACGGATCGCTGTGTCGACTCGCCGTACGGGACGCGGTGAGATAGCCGGAATACGCGTCGAGCGCGGCTTTTCTCGCGGCCTGTTCATCAGCGTCCCGGTCCGCGTCGGCTTCGGCAGCCGCAGGTGCCGGCGGCCGGACGACCGCCTCCCTGCCCGCGCCGCACGCCGTGATCGACGTCGTCGCTGTGACCGTCATCAGGCAGATTGCCGCTCGGCTGAGCTGCCTTCCTCGCACCGCCGTGCCTCCTCGGTGGCGACCCGGCGGTCACCTCCTCGTCGCCGCCGGGCATGCGGAAGCGCGCCCGAATGGTCACATCCGGGGCTGCGGAATGCGCGACCGCATTTACCCTCACGGATTTCCTGTAAAAGCGAAGCTCGATGCCATCCCATCGTGTCGGTGAGGCTTGCGTCACACCCAAGGGGCGAGCATAGGCTGACGTTCGCCGATGCAACAGAGGAAACCCGCGTGAATACGCTGAGTAATGACAGGTGGTGGTGGCGGGTGGCGACCAACCAGTCCGGCCCGGTCGCGCACCGACGGATCGGCCCGCGCTCCGGCCGGCGGCGTGGATCGACGCCGGGTGGGATCCGCGCTGGCCGGACGGTGGAGGCGACTCGACCCGCTCGCGGCATCTCGCCCGATCCGTCCCCTCGTCGTCGATCGGGATCGCCGCGCCCGCCCCGGCAGGTCGCCGCCGCCGCGCGCGCCGTCGCGCAGTGGAGGCGCCCGGTCACTTTCCGCGCCATCCGCTACACCCAAGCGATCGTTAAGTTACGTTCCGTGTTCGCCTTCGGCGGCTCGGGTGATCAAGCCTGGCGGTGGTCATGGAGCTGAGCGGTAGCCCGCCCCGATCCGATCGGGAGCGTGCGTCGACGTCGCGCGGCGTACCGCCCAGCGGTGCCGGACGACCCGGCGCCCGGCGTGCCACGCTCGCCGGTCTCACGCTCACCCCGCTGCTGCGGCTGGCGGTGCTGCGGCACTCCGTACCGGCCGGATCCGCCCTCCGCGCCGGATGTTCGGCCTGCGGTGAGCCCGTCGACCTGCGGCGACCGTGGCCGGAGCTCGGCCCGGCAGCGCGCTGCGGGCGCTGCCGGGCCCGAGTGGGGGCGCCACCAGGCGCCGTCGAGCTGGCCGCGATCGCGGCGATTGCGGTGCTGGTGCTGCTCGGTCCGCCCACGGCCGAGACGCTCGCCGTCGCCTGGTGGCTCGGCTGGGTTCTGCCGCTGTGCTTCATCGACGTCGCCGTGCACCGCCTGCCGGACCGGTTCACCTGGCCGGCGGCGGCCGGGGTCGGGGCGCTGCTCGGGCCGGCGGCGATGACCGGCGTCGGAGCGAGCCCCTGGCTGCGGGCCGTGCTGGGCGGCGTCGGGCTCGCGCTCTTCTTCGCCGTGACCACCCTGCTACTGGGCGCGCGGGGGTTCGGGCTGGGCGACGCCAAACTGGCGCTCGGCGTCGGGGCGCTGCTCGCCTGGCACGGCTGGCCGGTGCTGGTGGCCGGGCTGCTGCTCGCGCTCGGGCTGTCCGCCCTGGTCAGCCTCGGGCTCCTCGCGGCCCGCCGGGTCCGCTGGTCCGGTCATGTGCCGTTCGGTCCGTTCCTCGTGCTCGGCACGATCGCCGCGCTGCTCATGACGGGATGAGCACCGAGCGGCCGCGACCGGTCAGCGGCGGGTGGAACCACCGATCGGGTCGGCGAGCGGCGGTTCGGCGGGCGACCGGCGGCGCAGCAGCACGGCGACCGGCCGCACCAGCAGCGGGACGAGCAGCAGGACCACGCCCGTGCCGAGCAGCAGACCGGCGACCACGTCGTGCGGATAGTGCACGCCGACGAAGACGCGGGAGAAAGCGGCGAGCGCGGCCACGGGCAGCGCCACGAGGCCGATCCGGCGGGCGAGCAGCAGCGTGGCGACCGCCAGAGCACCCGCCACCGTCGAGTGGTTGCTCGGGAACGACCAGTCACCGGTCGGCGGGCAGGATCCGGCGATGATCGCCTGAACGGCCTCGCGACACGGCCGTTCCTCGTCGACCAGGGTCTTGAGCCCTTCGCTGCAGCCGTACGCGAGGACGACCGGGATCGGCGCGACCAGGGCGAGCGCCCGGTCCCGTGGGCCGGCGCCGAGGCGGGTGACCGCGGCGGCCAGCAGCAGCAGGCCGAGCAGCACGATCGCCCCCTCGGTGAAGTGCCCGGCGAACCACTGCACTGGTTGCGGGCTGCCTGCCGCCGCGTCGACGATGTCCTGATACCAGTCGGCGCTGAACTCCGGTACATCGAGCGTGCCGGTCTTCACCATGAATCACCTCACCAACCGTTCATACTCCGTTAATCCTGATGAAGGGTACGGATCACCGAGATTCAACGGCAGTGCCGAACGGCAGGAGATTCACCTGACCTTGGTCCCACCAGCCGCACGGGCGGGTCGGCCACGACCCGGGAGAGTCGACTGAGGATCAGGACTGTTCCAGCCCGCCGGACATCCGCTCCCGGACCTTCTCCAGCGCCTCGAAGGCGTACGCCCAGTTGTGGCACTTGAAGCTGCGCAGCCCGTCGATGGCGGTGTGGCAGTCGCTGCAGCGGATGTTGGGGATCGCGTCGGGCACCTCGGTGTTGACGTACTTGCGCTCACCGAGGATCACCATGGCGATCATCGTCCGATCGTGTACGCCGTCGAGCGCGGACGACACGATGTCGTACCAGGTCAGCCGCCGGCCGCACTTCGGGCAGTCCGGCTCGTCGCCGCTGACCCAGAGCGGGGCGCCGATGCTGCGCGGTGGGATGCCGAGCAACTTCTCCAACCGCCGTACGTCCGACTCGGGGGTGGTCCAGCGGTGCCGGCCGGGTAGCGCGGCGGGCGATTCGTAGACGGCTCGGAACAGGTCCGGTTCGACCTGGACGGTCTCCCGCTGACTGGTCATCGGCGTCCTCCTCGACGGTCGGTGCCCCCACCGTGGTTCGCGCGTGTCGTGGGGTGCAGCCGGATCAACGACACGACCTCCCACCGGGTCGTCCCGCACCGTGCCGGCCGCCGATCCGGCACGTACGTCGACCTACCCGGTGATCTTCGCGAGCGCGCGGAGTCCTTCGACGACGTCGGCTCCGGTGGGTGCGTTCTCCGGATCGGAGAGCATCTGGATGACCACGCCGGACATCAGCGCGACCTGGACCATGCCGAGGGTGCGTACGGAACGCGCGGACACGTCCGCCTCGGGGACGCTCTCCAGGATCGCCGCCATGCCGCTACGCCCCTGCCGGATCCCCTCCATGAGATGGGGGAGCAGGTCGGGTTGCCGCTGGGCCTGCATGAACAACTCCAGGGAGGCCAGCCACATCCGGGGGTAGGCGCGGGCCTGCGCGAGCAGGTCGTCCCACATCCGTTCGTACGCCCCGGCGGGATTGAGGTCGGGCGTCTCGGCGGGGACGAGTGCGCGCCCGGCGAGGTCACCCCACTCGTCGAGGATCGAGAACAGGGCCTGGAACAGCAGGTTCTCCCGGGATCCGAAGTGGTAGCCGATCGCGGCCATGCTGACGCCGGCCGCGGTCGCGATGTCGCGCACGGTGGTGCGGTCGAAGCCCTTCTCCAGCAGACAGGTCCTCGCCCCGGCCAGCAGGGCCTCCCGGTTTCCCATGTCGCCAGGCTACCAACACCCTGGATCAATTGACTTAGGCGCACGCCTTAGGCGATTGCCTTGCGCGATCGCCCAAATCTGCCCTACGGTTCTCCTCGACACCACCTCAGGTCGCATGACCAGACAGGAGAACCGCCATGAACACGTCACTCCGGCGCCGGATGCGGGTCCTCGCGGGCCTCGTCCTGGCCGCCCTGACGACGACGGTGGGCGCGGCCGGTCCCACGACCGCCGCCCCCGGTCGGCCCGCCCTGGTCGAGACCGACAAAGGCGCCGTCCGCGGCACCGTGACCGGTGCCGTCCGCAGCTTCCAGGGCATCCCCTACGCCGCGCCGCCCGGCCGCTGGGCGTCTCCCCAACCTGCCGCGCCGTGGTCGGGCATCCGCGACGCCACCCGTCCGGGGCCGCCGTGCGCCCAACCCCAGGGGCTGCCGATCGGTGTGCCGAGCGAGGCGGAGGACTGCCTCTACCTGAATGTCACCACCACCGGCCGGAAGGGGGACGACCTGCCGGTCATCGTGTGGATCCACGGCGGCAGCATGATGTTCGGCACCGGCGACATGTATGGGCCGGAGCGCCTCGCCGAGGACACGGTCGTGGTGTCCATGAACTACCGGCTCGGCGTCATGTCGTTCCTCACCGACCCCGCGCTCGACGCCGGCACGGCGTACGGCTCCGGCAGCCTCGCCCTGGAGGACCAGCAGGCCGCACTGCGCTGGGTGCGGGCCAACATCGGCGCGTTCGGTGGCGACGCGGGCAACGTCACGATCATGGGTCAGTCCGGTGGCGGCTACGCCGTCTGCGACCACCTCGCGTCCCCGATGTCGGCCGGGCTGTTCCACCGGGCCGTCGTCCAGAGCGCGCCCTGCGCCACCGGCGGGTCCCGCACGCGCGCGGAGGCGGAGGCCGACAGCGCCGCCGTGATCCAGGCGGTCGGCTGCGCCGGCGTCACCGACGTGGCCGCCTGCCTGCGGTCGGACGAGACGACCGTCGCCGAACTGCTGACGGCGTACGGCCCGTGGGGCGAGCCGCGGCCCGTGTCCGGCACGCCACTGCTCCCGCTCTCGCCGGCCGAGGCCTTCCGCACCGGGCGGTTCCACCGGGTTCCCGTCCTGATCGGAGCGAACCACGACGAGGAGAACGGCAGGTACGCCGGGCAGGAGGTCAACCCGGGGGGCGCGCCCATCCCCGCTGAGGCGTACGAGCCGGCGGTCCGTGCGGAGTACGGCGACGACGCCGACGCGATCCTGGCCCGCTACCCCCTGTCCGCGTACGGCGCCTCGGCCGGCCTGGCGCTGTCGACCCTCGGCACCGACCGGAACTGGGCGAAGCCGACCTACGACACCGCCGCTCTGCTGTCGAGGTGGACGAGGACCTACATGTTCGAGTTCGCCGAGGAGGACACCCCATGGTTCGCGGGTTACCGGGAACCGAGCTTCGAGTGGCGGGCGCAGCACATGGCCGAGCTGGCCTACCTGTTCGACATGGACCTCTTCCTGCCGTTGGACCGGACCCAGGACCGGCTCGCCGACCGGCTGACCGGCGCGTGGACCCGGTTCGCCACGGCGGGCGACCCGAACGGCGGCAGGGACCGCGGCTGGACGGCGTTCACGCCGCGTCGCCCGTACGTCGAGTCGCTGACCTCGGAACGTTGGACGGCTACCGACTTCACCCGTGACCACGCGTACGCGTTCTGGTCGAGACTCGACTAGAACGCGGGTGGAGGTGGGGGACGGTCGCGGCCCGTGCGGCCGTCTCCCTGTTTTCGCGACGCGAGCGTTCAGCCGGGTGGTAGGACATCAGCGGGAGGCGGGCGGAGGAGCGCGGATGGTGAGCAGGCCCGAGCGGCTGCTGCGGCACCGCGAGGACCCGGTGAGCGCCTCCTTCCTGGAGCTCTTCTTCGACCTCGCGTTCGTGTTCACGCTCAACCAGGTGGCCGTTGTCCTGCTGGCCGATCTGAGCGTCGGCGGAGCGCTGCGGACCACCCTGCTGCTCGCCGCGGTCTGGTTTCTCTGGGTGACGACCACCTGGTCGGCCGACTGGTACGCCCCGGATGCGCCCGTCGTGCGAGTGGTGCTGGTCGGGTCGGCGCTCGGCGGTCTGCTCATGGGAGCAGCCGTCCCGTCGGCGCTGGAGGGCCGGGCCGCGCTCTTCGTCGGCGCCTACCTCGCGGTCAACGCGGTCCGGGGCCTGCTCGGCCTCTTCGTACTGCGCGGCCATCCGCTCCGCCGACGCATCGCGCGGATCCTGTGCTGGTTCGCCGTCAGCGGTGTGTTCTGGCTGGCCGGGCTGTTCCTGCCGGCGGCGCGCGTCCCGCTCTGGGCGCTCGCCGTGATCGTCGAGTACGCCGGGCCGGCCGCGGGGTGGCCGACGCTTCGGCTGGGACGGGCGCGGCCGGGGGAACTGCGGCTCCGTGGCGCTCACTTCGCCGAGCGATTCCAGCAGGTTTTCATCATCTCGCTCGGCGAGCTGATCCTGTCGGCCGGTCTCGCGTACGCCCAGAGCGGCACCAGCGTGGCGCAGACCAGCGCCTTCCTGCTGATCTTCGCGACGGCGGTGTTGCTGGGGCTCCTGTACGTGACGCCGGGCGGCCGGCAGTTGGCTTCCGCCATCGAGCGCGCCGAACCGGCGCGACTCGGCGCGGCCTCCAACCTTCTGCACCTCGTGATGATCGCTGGCGTGGTCTCCACCGCTGTGGGGGCAGAGCTGGCCATCGGCCACCCCGGCGAGCCGGGGGCGGTGGCTGTCGTCGCGGCCGGTCCGGCGCTCTTCCTGGCCGGGCGGTTGCTGCTCGCCGCCGCCATCGATCGGCGGTTCTCGCTGCCCCGGCTGCTCGGGCTGCCCGCGTTGGCTGTCGTGGGGCTCGTCGCGGCGGATCTCCCACTGCTCGTGGCGACCGCGGTCACCACGGCCGTCCTCGTCGCGGTGGCCGCGGTCGACCGGTCCCGGGTCTTCGCGCCGGGCTGACCTTGGTGCCACCGTACGACTCACCGGCGGCTGAACCGTCCGCGTTGTCCGCGCCGGGACGGCGCGCCGTCCCGGACCGTCGTGACCCGAAGCCAAGAGCGCGCCGGGTCTCGTGGTGGCCGATTCGGTCGCCGCATCTCGGCTCCGCGGCGGTCACCGCTGCCGTTGTCCGCGGAGCGCCTGCTCGACGGACTCCTGCACGCGGGCGTCCTCGCGCTGCTTGCGTCGCACCCGGTTGCGGCGGGTGAGGCGGATCGCTACGACGACGGCCGCGACCACCACGACGATCAGCAGCAACAGAGTCCACGGGACGACCCAGGTGTGCGCGGTGCCCGAGATCTTGTCGAGCGGGGTGACGGAGCCCGACGGGTCGGTGAGCAGGGGCGTGAGGGTCGCGGTCGCGGCGAGCCGGAACGCGGGGCTCACGTCCTTGACCGGCACGGTGACCTGCCAGCTCTCGCCGGGCAGCAGCTCCGGCGTCTTCGGCAGGTCGTGGGCCTTGGTGCGCAGCAGCCCGAACGGGCCGGAGACCGAGGCCGCCTGCTGGCTAGACAGTGCGGCGTTGCCGGTGTTGTGGATCTTGTAGGTGACGGTGGCGTCGCCCCGGCCGAACGGGTTCCAGGTGCCCTGGTAGGCGACGTCGAAGTCCTCGATCGCGAGGGCCGGCTTCAGCTCGCCGCCGACCCGCAGCTTGATCCGGATGCCGAGCCGCCGGTCCACGTTGATGCCCTCGGCCTGGTCGGGCTGAGTCAGCGAGGTGAGGATGCCGCCGACGTAGTCACCGGGCGTGGCGTTGTCCGGGACGCTGATCTTGATCGGTACGGTCGCGGTCTTCCCCGGCTTGATCGCGACGCTGGCGCTGTCCGGGTGTACCCAGGCGCCGATGGCGACCGACTTCTTGTCCCGGGTGAGCAGGTCGAGCTGGCCGGCTTCGGTGGTGAAGCCGTCCGCGGCGTAGACGGTGAGGTTCAGCGGGGCGGTGCCACGGTTGGCCACGACCATCCCGTCCTCGACGGTGCCGCCGGGGTTGACGTTGTAGCTGTAGCTGGACCGGGTCGCGCCGTAGCTGTTGGAGGCCGTTCTGACCGTCCAGGTGACGTCGCCGTCGGCTGCCAGCGCGGGACCGGCGGTCATGCCGGCGGCCGCGACGGCGGCGAGCAGGGACAGGACTGTCGTACGGAGGAGCTTGGCGGTCCGGGTCGTCCAGCGCGTTGCGGGCGCGTGCATCTCTGGTCCTTGCTAGATGTGATCTTGGGGAGGTCGAAACGGGTGGCGGGGTAGGCCCCGAAGGTGCCTACCCCGCCGGTGGAGCAGGTTCGATCAGCTGCTCAGGGCAGTGATCGTGAGGGTGGCGCGGTAGCTACCCTTGGCGACCTCGTTCGGGAACTTGAGGTCGAGGTCGGCGCCGAGCTTGGCGGTACCCCGGGCGTGACCCTGGTCGGCCGCACCGAGGCCGCGCGAGATCGCGAGACCCTGGCCCTGGTCGTCGTAACCGGAGGCCACCGGAGCACCGGCCGTGGCACCGGCCCCGGCCGAGATGACCTGCGGTGCCCAACCGAGGTACGAGCCGGCGATGGTCTTGTCGCCGTCCTTGAAGTCGCTCACGTTGGCCGAGATCGACCACGGGGCGAGCGAGAAACGGCTGTCCGACACGAGGATCGGGTTGATCTTGCCGGTCGCCGCGAAGGAGAACGCGTCGCGCTCCTTCGCGGTGCCCAGGTCCACCAGGCCGTTGTAGCCGTCGATCGTCCAGCCGAACTCACCGGTCGCGTTCGGCACGTTGACCTGGATGTCCTGGCCGTTGCCGTGGTACGGGTGGATCGTCACGTTGTCGACGATCGAGCCCACCGGCTGGCCTTCGGCGGTGTTGGTGCAGGACAGGCCCTTCTCCACAGCCGCGTTCGGCGCCGCGCAGGTGCCGCTGCGGATGTTCTCCACGACGAGCTTGTCGGCCTTCACGCCAACCTTGACGTAGGTGCGGACGTGCTCCTGGTTCTGCACCGAGTTGAACCAGTAGTTGCTCGGGTTCAGCGGGTCCGGACCCAGGCCCTCGACACCGGTACCGGAGTTGTCCGGCTTTTTGATGTCGTAGTACTTCGAGCCCGAAGCCGAGTTCGCCGTCACGTAGATGACGCCGCCCGGGCCCGGGAACACGTCGGCCGCGCCCGGCTGCTCGGCCGGGTTCTCCTTCTGGCCGTTCTTGATCGAGTAGCTACGGGAGTAGTCGTGGTCGTGACCCTGCAGCACCAGGTCGACGCCGAGCTCCGAGAAGGCGGTGGTGAAGTCCTTCCGCCGCTGCTTGTTGTCCCCGTCGGTGGAGTGGGTGGCCGCCGAGTAGATCGCGTGGTGGTAGACCAGAACCGTCCACTTCGCCTCGGCGCCGTGCTTGTTGATCACGTCCGTGACGTACGCGACGTGCGCCGCGTCGCCGCCGAGCGAGCCGTCGGACGGGTTGACGTAGCTGTTGCTGTTGATGTCGATGAACAGCGTGTCCTTGTAGACGTACCAGAAGTCACCGCCGGAGCGGGTCGCCGAGTCGCCGTTGTAGTACTGGCTCGAGCGGTCCGTGTTCGGGGTGAAGTGGTGCTGCTCCCAGGACTTACCACCGACGTCGTGGTTGCCGATGGTCGCCGCGAGCGGGTACTGCCGCAGCTGGTCGGGGGCGAGGAACGCGTCCCACTGGGTCTCGTTGTTCGCCGACTCGACGTGGTCACCACCGGAGACCAGCATCTCGATGTTCGGGTTCGCGGTGGTGGCGTAACGCAGGGTCTCCGCCCAGCCGGCCTGGTCCTTCGCGACGTCGCCGGAGGAGCCGATCTGCGGGTCACCGAAGAACAGGAAGTCGTAGTCGCCCTCGAAGTCCTGCGTCTTGAAGGCGTACGCCGTGGACCAGTTGCCCTCGGAGCCGACGCGGTACGAGTACCCCGTGTTCTCCTTCAGGCTGGTGATCGTGGCGTGCCGGTTGAACCCGGTGGTGGAGGTGTTCGCCGCACCGGTGGCGTCGAAGGTGACGGCATCGGCCGGGAACTCGCCGTTGACGATCGAGGCCGTCGGGGCGACCTGGACCTTCTGCGCGGTGTCACCCGAGGAGTACCAGGTGACGATGCGCTGGGTCTCGTTGGCGCCCACCCCGAGGACGATGCCGCTGTAGGAGGTGGCGTCGGCGGCGCTGGCGGCGGTGGTCAGGCCACCGCTGAGGGCCACGCCGAGGCCGAAGATCGCCGCGGCGGCCCCAGTGGCCACGCGACGACGCACAAGCCGAGCGGCCTGTGCCGAGGTGCCCAGTCTCATCAATTTCCGTCCTTTTCGGATGAGAGGTGTTGCGAGAGCGTCCTCAACCTGGCGGTGTTCGGTGAACCGATCATGAATGCGGTCCGGCCGGTCGGTATCGCGCCCAGGAAGACCAGCGTTTTCTCAGAATCCGAATACGCGCTGCACGAACCAGAAAAGCCCCATACCGGCCACACCCGCGGAAACTGCGCCCGTGGCCCAGAGGCCGACCCTCGGCGACCGCCGACGCAGCACCGCCAGCAGCGGAAAGAGGACAGCGATAATCGCGAGTTGAACGATTTCGATTCCGACGTTGAACACCAGCAGCGACCACAGCAACTGCCAGGACCAAGCCTCGTCGATGCCCAACGCACCCGCGAAACCCAGACCGTGTACGAGGCCGAAGCAGAACACCACTCCGAGACGGAGCCAGCCCGCCCGGTCCAGACTGAAATGTCCGTGGCCCGCCGCTTCCAGATCCGTCGCGTGATTGCCGCGACGCCAGATCCCGAACAGGTGCCAGGCGGCCACCACGGCGATCGACAGGGCGATGACGGGCTCCACGATGCCCGCCGGTGCGTCGACCAGACCGAGCGCCGCGAGCATGAACGTCACCGAATGCGCCAGGGTGAAGCTGGTGGCCGCGAGCACGATCTCGCGCAACCGCCGCGATCCGGCGATGAGCGCCAGCAGGAACAGGATGTGGTCGAGCCCGGTCAGCAGGTGCTCGGCGCCCAGGCGCAGGAACTCCCAGAACCGCTCGTACCAGGCCTGGCCCGTCGAGAAGGACGGATGCTCGGCGTCCAGCGCGGCACTGCCCGAACTGCCGTCGACGTCGTACGTGAGGATCGTCTTGGTGCCCTTGACGTACTCCTCCGAGTCGGGAAAGAGGCCGCTGCGCACCTCGTGCTCGGCGCCGCTGTCGGCACACGCCCAGTCGAGCAGCATTCCGGCGTACGGCACCCCCTCCCGCACACCGAGAGTGAAGTCGCCGACCTGCGTCGGAACGCAGGTCACACCGTTCGACGCGACCGAGAAGCGCTTCGTGACGTACCCGACCGTCGACTTCCGGTGGGCGTTCAGCGCCGCGACCATGCCTGCGGCGTCGCGGTCGTCGAAGGCGGGCTGACCCTGCTTGAACAGCGGGTCGTCCTTCTCGTAGTCGGCGGCGGAGACGACGAAGAGGTCGTACTCCAGTTCCAGCTTCGTCCGTACATGGCCTTCGTCACCGGCTGTGACGTCTCCGTACACGGTCGACGTGAACCCGTGCGCGAGGGCCGGCCCGGCGCTCAGCAGGGTGATCACCGCGGCGGCGAGCCCGACGACGGTGACGGCGAGGCTCCTGCGAATACGTTGCGACATGCTCTTTCCTTCTGTTGGCCAGTGCACGGTGCATGTCGCGGATGAACGGCAACCGGGCGGTCGACGAACCGTTGGCAAACAAAGACCCAGGTCAGGCCTTGGACTGTCGGTATCCGGCAGGACCTGGGATAGGAAGGAGCCCGCACTTTCCGTACGCCTCGAGAGGACGACGACCACCTTGCGTCCCCCGCTTCGGGCCGTTGCGACCCTGGCCGCGGTCGCCGCCCTGCTCACCGGCTGTGGCTCCGGCGACGACTGGTCGCTGCCCCGCCCCAAACCCAGCCCCGTCGGCGCCCTCGGCACCGGGTTCGTCGACCCCACCGACCCGCCCAAGCCTGAGGGGACAATCACGCCGCGGCCCGGGTCCTGGAATTCGGTCCACCCGCCGAAGGGCTACCGGGTGGTGCTGCTCACCACCGGCGACGACGCCCCCACCAAGGCCCTCGTCAAGGCGGTCGAGGAATGGGCCGAGGACGAGGACGTCGACCTGCGGACGGTGGCCCCCAAGGACGCGCACGACTTCGTGCCGAGCATCGACCGGGCCGTCAAGATGAGCCCGGACCTCATCGTCAGCGTCGGCAACGACCTGATCGACCCGCTCGCGATGGTCACCGCGAGCCACCTGTCACAGCAGTTCCTCGTCGTCGGCGCGGAAGTCGCCGAGCCCACCCAGAACGTGACGGCGGCCGACTGGTCCGGCGCGTCGTTCCGGGGCGAAGGGCTGGGCATGTCCTCGACGTACGACGCGAACTCCTTCACCGCCGAACGCTGCGCGGCGGCCATCCGGGCGGGCGTGGCGGCCGTGCTCAACGACCTGACCGGCATCGTGATCTGGCTCGACCAGCACTGACGGCGCTGGACCGGCCGACCGCCGATGGTCCGGCGGCCGCCGACGCAACGGCCCCGGTGCACCGGCACCGGGGCCGCTCCGCGTAATGCGCGCCGGTCAGCTGCGGGTGACCAGGCCGGCGTCGACCACGTACTCCCCGCCGTTCGTGGCGCTGAACTCGGCGCTGGCGGTCAACAGGATGGGGTCCCGCTCGTACGTGTTCACCATGTCCGAGTCGGTGGCGTCGTCGCCGACGTTCGAGGCAGTGGTGTCGTACGTGTTGGCAGCCTCGATCCAGACCCGGTAGAGCAGCTCGGTGCGGGTGGTGAGCGACCAGGTCCCGTCCGGGTTGACCGTGGCCGTGCCCCCGCCGGTGGTCCCGTTCTGCTGGGACCCGACCTTCACACTCAGCACGCCGTCCGGGCCTGGGGCGATGCCCGGTTCGCCCTCGTCGCGCTGCCCGTCCCGGTCCAGGTCGTGCCAGATCACGCCCCGCACCACGCAGGTGCCGGAGATCGGCACCCTTACCGAGGTGGTGTTGTTCTCGATGTTGCTCTCCTTGTGCTGGGGCTCGACCGTCGCGGTGACCGGTACGCGGGAGCCGGGTTCGGCGCCCGCCACCACGAACGGCAGCGAGACCCGCTCCGCCCATCCGGGGGCCAGCTCCGCGTGGAGGCAGCTGTAGCTCGTGCCGCTCACCGCCGTGCAGGTCCACGCACCGTCGGACCAACCGGGCTCCGCCGTCCGGAGCCCTTCCGGCACGGACACGGTGAGGCTGACCGGGCCCGAAGTGCCCGTGCCGCCGTTGCGTACGTCGATCTGGGTGCGGAAGGTCTCGCCCTCCGCCGGGTTCAACGCGTCGACCGTCATCAGGTTGACGAACAGGTCGGGTTCGGTACGTCCGGCCGCCGCCGCGTCGGCCGGAACGAGCGCCGTCGAGGCCCCGGCGAGGGCGAGCGCGGACACGGAGGTGGCAAGGGCCCGACGGATGGAGCGGGAGGGTGCGCTGGCTTGCATGACGTCCTCAGGTCGCTGGTTCGGCCGGTCCGATCGGAAGGCCGTGGTGGAGCTCACTTCCACCACTGACTCGGCGTCCTGAGCGTCGGGGCCGTTACGCATCATCGTCCGTCTACAGAAGACAGTGACGGAGATCACTGGGGCGGTGAGCGCACAGTGGTTCGCCGAGAGCCGCCGCTCGCGCCCCAGAGAGGATTTGTTCCGGAAACGGCGCCCGGCCGGTGACTATCACCGGCCGGGCAGCGTTCGGCGCTGATCAGTTCCCTGCGGTCAGATCCCCGAGGCCCTTCAGCATCTCGGCCAGGTCGGCCGTCTCCGCCGGAGGTGGCGTGTCGATGTTCACCGGCTTGCCGTAGTCGGTGTAGTCGATCGTCATGTCGCTCATCGTGCCCATGACCATGTGCGTCCGGCGCGGCCGGTACTCCTCGTCGACCCAGAGGTCGACCGTGACCTCCTTGACGCCCTGCTTCGCCAGCTGCTCCTCGACCTGCGGTCGCATCTCGGCGTCGACCTGTCCGAGGTACGTCGCCACCGGTGCGGTCACGGTGTAGTGGACCGTACGCGCCCCGTTGACCGTCTCCTCGCCGACGACCTTCACGCCGTCGGTGGCCAGCAGCGTCTTGACCTGCTTGGCCGGATCGACGTCCTCGAACTGCTTGGAGAAGTCCATCCCCGCCGGGGCGCCGGCGGCGGCCAGGTCGAGCTTCATCCAGCGCTTCCCGTCGGCGTTGGCGCGCTCCGCCTCCGGAACTTCGATGTATACGGCCGTGCCGATCATCCGGACGGTCACCGGGGTACCGTCCGGGCCCGTCGTCTTCATCTCGGCCTTGACCGGGTCACCGAGGTCCAGCACGCCCTGCATCGAGAGCTTCTGGCCGGCGGCCGTGCCCTCCATCGCGACGGTCACCGAGTCGCTCTTGTCGGTGGCGTCGATCGTCTTCTGCAACGAGCCCTTCAGGTCGCTGGCCAGCAGCTCCAGCACGCTGGGCTGCTTCGGCTCCTCCGACGACCCAGGCTTGGAGCCACAGGCGCCGACCGCGAGCGCGGTGAGCGCGGAGACGGCCACGACGGTGGTCTTCTTCCAAAGTGACACGCGACAACTTCTTTCCCCGACGGATCCTGGGGGCCAACCCAGATAGACGGGCGACACGCTATCTCAACCGGGCAACAGGAAGAGGGCCCGCGTGCCGGACGCGCCGGATCCACCCGGCGGTGCCCGAGCGTCGAGGCTCGGGCGGAGCCGACGGAGATTCCGAACTTCCTTCGGGTCTGCTCAGCGGCCAGACCGTGCTCGCGCCCCACGGCCCGGTCGACACGTGCCGCCAGGGCAGCCGGGCCGTACTCGGAAGAAGGTTGGAGACGATTCATCGCCTCCCGGCGTGAGTGACGGCGCTTACTCCGCTCCCCGGGCAAGGACAGCTGCAAGGCCGCCGATTTCGTGGCTGCGGCGCAGCTGCCCTGAGAGCCGCGCGCCTCGCCGTGGGGGTCGGGTAGCCTAGGTGGTCGTCGGGCCGCTAGCTCAATGGCAGAGCTGTGGACTTTTAATCCATAGGTTCAGGGTTCGAGTCCCTGGCGGCCCACTCCGTTCCAGCTCAGTGGCCCTTCCCGGGGCCGCTGTTTTCGTCAGCACGGCTCGTACAGCAGCGAAGTACAGCAGTAACCACCTATGGACTTGATGACGTAGACGAATCACGGCTCACCGGTCGAGTGCGCTGCCGAGCCGCTTGAGGGCGTCGCGGGTGGCCGCCGAGGAAACCACCGTGTAGATCTCCATGGTGATGGCGAACTGGGCGTGCCGGAGGATCTGCATCGCCACCCGGGGGTGCACGTCCAGGTCCGCCAGGAGCGAGGCACAAGTCCGCCGGGCGTCTCGCACCGTGATGCGTCGGACTCCAGCTGCGTCACAGCGCCGGTCCCAGAAGCGGTTGAAGTTGCGCGGCTCGACCGGCCGGCCGTAGCGGGTGGTGAATATGAGGTCCGAGGGCTGCCATGCGGGGCCGGCGGCATCGCGGGCAGCGGCCTGCGCGACACGGCGACGGCTGAGGGCCACGGTGCAGATGTCCGGCAGCGGCAGGGTGGCGTCCGAGGCGGCCGTCTTCGTCTCCCGGTGCAGCAGTTCGGCACCGACCCGCTGGAGCTGCCTATCGATGGTCAGCTCGCCCGCGTCGAGGTCGACGTCAGCCCAGGTGAGCCCCAGCATCTCGCCCTTGCGCAGACCGAGCACCAGGACCAGGACGTAGGCGGCATAGAGCGGGTCGTCGTCGGCACGGGCCGACTCCAGGAAGCGCCGCGCCTCGTCGCTCGTCCACGCCTTCCGCTTGCGCTTCCGCACCGGTGGCAGCTTCACCAGGGACGCGACGTTGCGGGTGATCAGCCCTTCGGTGATCGCCTGGGACAGCACCGTCCGGAGCACCGTCCGCAGATGCGTGACACTGGTCGCCGAGGGCAGATCCTGGCAGCAGCGGCCAAGGGCACAGCAGCGACGCTGGACAGGCTTCCGCCGCTCGTCCTTGCCCTGGGCGCAGCACTGGCAGGTCCGCCCGACCTCGTTGATCCAGGTCTGCACGTCGCTGACCCGGAGCTTGTCGAGGCGCTTCCGGCCCAGTCCAGGCACGAGGTAGAGCCGGACCACCACCTCATAGGTGACGTAGCTGCCCGGGGTGAGGTTCGGCTTGACGATCTCGCGCAGCCAGTAGCCGGCGTACTCCCCTACCGTCGGGGAGTGGGTCGCCACGGGGCCGGCCTTCGCTTGCCCATGCAGCTTGATCCACTTGTCGTGGACCTCCTCGCGGGTCTTGCCATAGACCCACTTCCGGCCCCGCTTCCCATCGGGCTTCTCCACCCAGACGTATGCAGCGAAGCCGTTCCGGTACGGGAAGATCGAGCCTTCGCCGTTGGCGCGAGAGCGACCCGGCATCAGGCGGCCTCCTGGCGCTCGACCTGCTCGCGGATGTAGTCGTCGACCCATTCGGGGAGGATGCGGCGGTACTTGCCGTCTTTGATGGAGCGCAGCTCACCAGTGGCGATTTTCATCTTGACCTTGGACAGACCGAAACCGAGCAGGACGGCGACTTCTGCGGGTGAGTACCAGCGGGGGGCGAGGTTCCTGCTCATGCCGCCACCCCCAGCCACGCCGCATGCGCGAGTTCTTCCCGGCCGATGCGTCTGCTCTCGCGCCGCTGCCGAGCGGCGGTATTGGCGAGCAAAGCGTCACCTTCGGAGAGCCAGCCGGAGCCGATGTAGGTGAGGGTGCCGACGGTGATCGTGTCGGCCGGTTGGTCGTCCTCTTCCCGACGGTAGGTGGCGCGGGTGTCGCGGAGCAGGCGGAAGGTGACGGAGTAGCGGCGGGCTTTGGTGAGGAAGTGGCCGCCGAAGCCGAGCATGTGCGCCCAGCGGCGCAGGCCGCCGTAGACGTTGGGTTTGACGTCAAGTCTGTCTTGATGGTGGTCGGCGGATGCGGCGCCGTTGCTGGTGTCGGTGGGGGTGGGGCGGCCGAGGTGCCAGCAGGCGTCGATGAGGCGGGCGAGGTGGTCGCCTTCGGGATTGGCGTAGTCGTCGATGGTGGCCGAGGTGAGCCGGGCGGACGAGTGGCCGGTGGCTTCGGTGGCCTTGGTGGCGTACTTGGCGAGGTAGGCGGCGACCTTGCAGTCGGTCAGCTCGCCGTCGGTGCTGTTGATGCGTCGGACGTCGACCTGCTCGCCCCAGGCGACCAACCAGCCGTCGGGCTTGTCGGGGTGCAGTGGCGTGGTGACGGTGATCTGCCGAGCAGCGGCGTGAATCGCGTCTTCCAGGTCGTCGGCGGTGATGTCGGCCGGCGGCGGCACGGGAGCGTCTGGGTCGTCGGGGTCGATGCCGTCGAGGCGCAGCAGGACGTGGAAGTGCACGGCGGCGCGGCGTTGCATCTCGGCGACTTTGCCGTGGGACACCCGCACTGGCGGCACCCAGCGCACCTTGCCGGAGGCCGTGACGACCCGGACGAGGGGGATGCCGCGCTTGCGGCAGAGGGCGGCGAGGTGGCGTTCGATGGCCTGCTTGGTGCGTCGCCACAGCTCGCCAGAGAAGTGGTTCCAGACGACCTGGTGGGCGTGGTCATAGCAGTCCAGGCACAACGGCCGGCCGAGCCCCGGATCGTCGGCCTCGTGGCGGGCGAAGCACGCCGCGGGCTGCCCGTGCGGGCAGGCACCGGCGGTGCTCCGGGCGCGGCAGGGAGCGGGCCGGCAGTCGCAGCGCTGCCGGCTGCGGCAGGTATGGCGAGGGACGTGGCGGTGGTGGACCGGGCCGAAGGACGGGGCGGTGAAGGTGGCGAAGACGACCGGGTGCCGGCCTACCGAGGCGGGGATGCCTTTGCCGCCGGTGAGCCCGCGACAGACGACTTGGTAGGCGTCGCCCTGGTAGACCCAGGCGCAGTCCGGGCACACCGATTCGCGGCGGTTGCCGCACGCCTTGTAGAGCGTGCGGTCGGGCAGCTCGTCGGTGTGCAGCTGGCCGGTGATGCGGCCGGTGTTCCGGTCGACGGCGGCGATGGTGCCGGTGAGGCGGATCGGGCGGGAGCAGCCGTCGGCGGGGCGGGTGTGCTCCAGCCAGCCGGAGAACTCGGGCGAGGCGGCGCGGTGCATGACCTGGGCATCACGGCCGACGGTGACACCGGGGCGGTAGTGGGTGAGCGGGGTGGTGGACATGACTGTCTCCTCTTCAGGGGGTGGCAGGGACGGGAGACGAAGCACCACCAGCCGTGGACGTCTGTCCGCTGGTGGTGTGCGTCGTGTCTCCTGGCACCGCCGAGAGGGCGGCTGACGCCGGAGGGCGGAGTCGTGGTCGTGCCACTTCCCGCCGATGGGTCATGTCCTTTCACGCTCGTGAGCTGTCAATGTGGGCCGGCACGGGTGGGGAGCCTGGGATGTCGGCATCCGGCGGGTTGCCGCAGGCTGCCCCCACCCGTAAAGGTGCGCGAATCCGGGCCATCGTGGACGGCAGGGAAAACCGTGCTGGGCCGCTCAGCGGATTCGGGATACCGGCACAGCTGCCGGTGCGATCGAGAGCCGGCGGGACGTGGCCCGCATCAGCGGCAGGAAGGCCGCTCAGCATCTCCGAAGTCGAGTCCAGCAATCCGGCAGAAAGGCCGCGCTGTCGTGCTCGACGAGCGTCAGAGTAGCACCGGGTACCGACACGTCAACCCGTCGTGACTCCTGCGGTCGGGGTGGGGCGGCCGGCTGTCGGCCGGTGTGGGAGGACTTTCTGTACGTCTATCAAGGCGGCCCTTGACGGGCCGCACGCGCCGCCGCCTGGGCGCGCGCCGCCCGCTGCCGCTGTCGCTCTGCGGCCGTCACGCCTGATGCCCGGCGGCTGGCGCGGGAAGCGGGAAGCCCGGTGGGCCGCCGCAGCACGACAGGGGCGTTGACCGGGTGGTGGTGGGCCGGCAGCCGGCCGGGCCGCGCGGCCACGAGCCCGCGCGGCGTAGGGGAGCGCACGCCGGCCGCGTCGACGAGCTGGCGGCGGTCGCGGGGTTGCGGTCACTGCGCCTCCGGCGGGGGCGCTCCGGCTCCAGGATGGCTGGGGCTCCGTCGGCGGGGTCGCGGTCCGTGGGTGGTTACGGTGGGAGCCATCCCGCCTGCCATCGACCCGGGCAAGCCGAGCAGACCACCGCCCGGCCCGCCAGCGTCCGTACAAGCCGTCAAGGTCCGCCCGTCATGGCGGGCCGGGCGGCGGACCGCTCCCCAGGAGGGCGGGTCGACGGCAGACGGGATGGCAGTTTGAGGGCTAACTCGCCGAACGCCCCAGCTTGTCTGCCAGCGCTTTAAATGTCCAGGGCTGGGGGGGACCGGACCAATTAATCACGATATCGCGGCCGACCGTCTTCCCGCCTCGTAGAATGGCCAGATTCCTCCGGGCGCGACGTAGTCGGTCTTCGGCATCGTCTAGGCGTGCTTCACTGAGCTGGACGTGACGAGTCACGGATTCAGTATCCGCTTCGGTGTCGAACGTCGCCTCCTCTTGCGCTTGTCGAACCTCTCTCCTAAAAGCGACGACGTCTTGGTGATATGCGAGGGCATGTTGAATTTCGGATTCCAGATGTTCGACCATCTGCGGGAAGATGTCAGCGCGAATGACAACGCGGCTTTTAGACCCTCGCGAACCGCCGTTTTCGGCCGCGTGGGCTGCTTGACGGATGGTTTCGTCGCTGATTTCCGGCTGGAGGAACGACCGCGCATGGAATAGCAGCGTGTGGGTCTGCATTATGATCGCCCGTACGCCGGCAACCTGTTGTGCCTCGGCGATCAGTTCTGATCTACCACAAATAGTTTTTCCTCTTATTCGCATAAACCAGTCTTCTTTGGCGTCTCGAGTAACGAATAAGAGAGGAAGCTTCCGGCGCGCCGCCTCCTCGAGGGTTTGGGCCCACACAAGATAATCTCCGCTCCCATCGCTCTTCGTCGCGAAGTCTTTGTAGCCTGGCGGGACTTTGGCTGCGGCTCTGCGAGCCGCCTCCTTAATCATCTCGTCTCTTTGCTCTGATGGTGGACTCTCTCCGACCTTACCGTCGAGCACTTTCCGAAGGGCTGTTAGGATCGAATCATCCATTATGGATGCAGGCGCTAGGCCATGTCGCTTACGCATCTGGTTAAGATGCTCTTGAGTGCGGTCTAATGCGTCACGGATGGGGGTTAGCAGTGATTTCCGTTCGCGCTCAGGTAGGCTAACTCTATTCGCTAGCTCTGCCGCTCTCTGGCCTAGGACCTCTTCGACAGTGAGTCGAAATTCGTCGACTGCCTTCAGTGCCTCATTATATGAATCATCAAAGCTGGCAATGACGGATAGCCTGTTCTTGTGGAACTCAAGTGCTACTTGATGGGGAATCCAGAGCCGGTCTCCGAGGTTGATGAGCACATCGAGGAGCTGCCTTCTAGCGGTAGGCGCGAATCGGTATGCTTCAAGAAGGACGTTGGTGTCGAGAACGACGAGCCCCTCGGTTATAGCCTCCCGAATCTGTTGCTCCGAGGGCACCAGAAAACTCTCGAAGCCGTCACTCAGGCCCGCCATCCAGCCCTCCAAATTCGAACTTGGAACGGTGCTTCTGTGTCGTGTGCACGGGCCATGAACCTGCTTACCGTGCAAGGCGGATGTTGAGACGCCGCCTAATTGGATTTAGCAATCCGCTCTACCCACTCGTTGATGGCCCGCAGGTGATCAGCCGAGCTAAAGCCGTCCTGGTCGGTTACTGCAGTTCGCAGGCTTTCGATGGTCTTCCGGAGTGCCTGCAGCTCCTGCGCGACGGCGATAATGGCATATGCGGTTGCGGTTTGCGCAAGGGCCGAGTGGGCGTCTAGCTCAGTTTGCTTCGGTGCAAGCGCCGCCCAGTTGATGGCTTGCTGCAAGTTGCCGGTATCCGCCATGGTGGTCGATCGTTGTCCGTCTGTTGCCGTGGCACGACCCTTGTGTCAGCTGGCTGACACTAGTTGAGCCGGGCCACAACAGCGGCCGGAAGCTGCCGCAGAGTGACACCGAGGGACGCGATCCAGGTCAAAGGGCTGATGGCTCTACTTTCGGTAGAACTGCCACCGCCTCGCGGGTTAGAGACTCAGCCTCACCCAAGGACGTGCCCGATCCGTGCCCGATCCAGCGGCCAACACCGGCAGGTTCAGCGGGACGCTGATGGCGACGAGTTCGCCACGGATGTTGTCGACGAGGCGCTGAAAGGTGTCGATCGACGGCTGCTCAGGCACCGAGCAATGTTCGCACGCTGAGTCGGCGAGCCTGAGCGGTGACAGGGGCGGCTTGACATCAGCGGTTGACATCAACGGTGGCAGCCGTGGCCGTACGCGCTCGCACGGACTTCCCCTCCGATCTGGACTCAGCGGCCGTCAGCGGACAGTCAGACTCTTGCGGGAAGCGCCTTACAAGCGAGGGGTCGAGCGGAAGCAAGCTCGCTCGTCGCCCGACCCCTCGGGTTGCTCAATCAACGCTGACAGGCCACACCTTGCCCCTCGACGAAGCCTGGACGCTGGTTAGGCCCGGTTTGGTTCCCGAACCGACCCCCACGCAGACCAGGGAGGCCGCTCTATTGCCGTGCTGGATGCCCCGATGTTGATCGGCAGCGAAGGTTAACCAAGCGGTCTGACGTGATCGGGTCGCGGTGCGCGGACCACTCAGTCGGGGCAGCCCTCAGCTCGGGCCATCTCGGGGCCGTCTGGGCCGTCTCTGGGCCGTCGAACGCTGACCAACGATGACCGGCGACAACCAGCAGTACCCGGAGAAACGCCAGGCCAGACGCCGTGTGACAGCGGCTGGCCTGTTGGGCGACGGACGAGTCGACCTGTACGCCGGATTCTGATGCGGCCGTAAAGTCTCAACATGGCAGACGAGATCGTCCTCCGGCTCGATCGAATGACGGCGAAGCACCTGGCGGACATGCTCTACGACGTTGGTGAGCATCTTGCGGCTGGAGCGCCGATCGCTCCGACGTCCACGGACGAGGCACGTCGGCTGGGGGAGGTCCTCCAGACGCTCTGGCGAGAGCTAGGGATTTCTCTGCCATACGAGACGGGTAAGGCCGCCGAGCGACCGAGACGCCTCTGAGGTTGCACAGCTCGCCACGGCTGCCGACAGCTACGGTGACAGCAACGATCCGGAACGTGGCCAGCCGCCGGCGGTCGGGCGCGGACATTCGCCCGAGGTCGCAGACACGGATGGACCCCGCCGGACGACGCGCCCAGAACTTGTAAACGAGGCGTCCGGGCTCCCCGAGCAGCCAAGCAGGCAGCCAAACCGGCGAGCAGGAGCGGACAATCCCGGACCTGCGCCTCAGGGCCGCAGCGCGCGTAGGAACGCTATGGCTGTAGTGCGGCGGGTAGGCGTCCTGGCCGCTGTCAGGGCAGCCATGTGCGCGTCGAGGCGCTCGCGCTCGTCGTTGGTCAGCGCGGCGGCGATGGCTTCGCCATACGTCGGGACCAGGGGGTTGGGGGCGACCCGCTTGAGCGCGTCCCAGTCGCTGATCGGCTCGGCGGGTACGTCGAGCTGGGCGCGGTAGTCCAGCTCCACCGCCTCGAAGCCCGAAGTCTCTGCCCAGGCGATGAGGTCGCGCTCGTCGAAGTCGACCATCGGCTGCTCGGCCGCTGCTGTGCGTCCCCGGTACACGTTGCGGACCTTGGCGACCAGGTCGTCGACCGGGGAGCCGCCCAAGCCGAACAGTTCGTCGGGGCGGTGCTGCAGCATGAAGCGGTTGATGGGCTCGAAGAGGGAGAGCCTTCCGCCTGGCCGCAGCACTCGGAAGAACTCTGCGAACGCGGCGGCTTTGCGGTCGGAGTAGATGAGCACTGACCGGGTGGTGACGACGTCGACGGAGGCATCCGCAACGCCGGCAAGGTCCTCGGCCGGCGACTGTACGAAGCTGCACCGCTCATCGCCGTCGGCGATCCGCCGGCACTGGTCGAGCAGGTCCTGCGACACGTCGCTGAAGATGACACGGCCGTCCGCACCGAGACGGTCGAGGGCACCAAACCCAATTAATCCGGTTCCGCATCCGACGTCGAGGAGGACGTCATCGGGTTTCAGATCGGCTCGGTCCAGGACGCCGTCGCGGAACCACGCCAGGTCTGGGGCGTGCCGGGCGCGCAGGGTGGCGCTTCCGCCGTCTCGGCGCGTCAACAGCCACTGTGCCCACCTGTCGGTCGTCATCGGGTGATGGTAGTGCCGGCCGGAGCACCGCACTGGCCCGTCACACAGCGATAGAGGCCAAGATCCGGACTATGCGCGGAACGATCAAGGATGGTAGGTGACGGGCAACCAGCGCTTCCGCTGCTCAAAGTGCTATTGCAGCTTGCAGCGCAACTGCCTTCCTAAACCGTGTGTCGGTCCAGCTGGTTCTCGCGCACCTGGAACACCGTCTGGCCATCCTCTGCTGCGACCCCATCCGGATGGGTAGAGACGAGTAGGGCACCGTCTTCGTCGTTGCCGGCAACACTGCATCGCAGGCGAACCGGTGCTGGCAGACGAGTGTCGGCCCTTAGCTGACGGCTGGTGAAGACGGCGGACCTTGTCGACGAAGAACCATGAGTTTCCGTCAGCGTCGACCAGGAGGACGCGCACTCAGCCCGGGAAGTCCTGGCTGACCCATGCGACCACCTCGCAGCGGAGAAAGTCTTCTTCGTGAGCCACGGGCCGATCCTGCCCGCTTGCCCCTGCGATGCCAACGGGCGGTTGAGAACGTCAGCTGAGGCGAGGACGAGCTGGAGGCAGCATCGAGGCAGCAAGCGCCACGATTCAGGCCGGGACGACGGATCAACCAGCGCTTTGCGCCAGGCCTGAACCAGCATCGGTCGGCAGCAGCCGCCACCGACTGACAACTTGTGCCCGCCTCCCCCCGACGGGGTTCGCCGATGGTTGCGACAGGGTCAGCGGCCGACTCGGATGCGGTCGGCGGCGAACACCTCGCGCGATCCATCAGCGCGGAAGATCACGATGACCGGGATGCCCTCACCGATCTCCAGCTCGCGCCGTTCCGCTGGTGTAGGCATCCGAGCGGTGGCGGTGTCGCCCTTGAGGAGAGTCACCGTCTCAGTCGGCTCGACGGCGCGGACGAACGTGCCGCGCGGTGGTTCCACGATCACGAGTCCTTCCGACCGGAGTAGCGCTATCGCCTGTCGGACGCTCGTGCGGCTCAGTCCGTGTTCCTGAGCGAGCCGCAGCTCGCTGGGTAGCGACGCCCCGGGCGCAAGGTCGCCGGACGTGATCCGGTCTCGCAGGAGGTCTGCGAGCTGCCGGAACACGGCGCGATCCGCACTGGGGTCGATCACGAATGTGACGCTACGTGTCCAACAGTTCTACATCTTATTGTATCTACAGTCCTACATCGTTACGGTGATATGAGCTGCGGCGTTACGTCGAGGGGCAGCTGCAGCGCGCCATGTCCATGACGCTGACCCACCCCTGAGGGAGACCCGGTGCCTCGCGTCTCGTATGAGCAGTACTTGGTGGCCGTTGCGCTCACCCTGGCCAGGCGGCACCAGCCGGTCTGGTCATGGGAGCGGTGGCGAAAGGTCTGCCGATGCGGAAGCGAACTGCCCTGCCGCAAGAGGCATCGGATCCCGATCAACCGGGGCCACTGGCCGTCGGACCAGGCTCTGCAAGGTGCCCCGCCAGAGGCCCGGTCGGCGGCGCGGAGGACGCCGCGATGACAACACACCTCCCGGTCACACCGGCCTGGACATGCGGCGGATGCGGTGCCGACTGGCCCTGTCAGACGCGACGGCGCGAGCTGCGAGCCGAATACCACCGCGCCCCGGCGTCACTCGCCCTCTATCTGGCTGCGCAACTCGTCGACGCCGCCCAGGACTTGGCCCACGTCCCCGCCGGCCACCTGCACCACCGATTCGTCGGCTGGACCCGATGAGCATTCTCCGACCCGGTGACGAGAAGTTCCACTACAGCGACGGCTCGCACCGGTGGATCCCGCCGGATCCGGACTATGACCAGGTGGTCTGGGAAGAGCAGGTCCGCCAGCACAAACAAGGCCACCTCAGGAACGAGCGCCCCAAGGTCCGCATCCAACGCCTGATCTAACGCCAGCAGTACAGCAGTGAAGTACAGCAACCGTGCCAGCCGCACCCGGCCGAGAAGCACGCCAGCAGGCCGGATGACCTCGTACCGCACCCGATCGGGCCGGCTCGCCGGTAATCCATAGGTTCAGGGTTCGAGTCCCTGGCGGCCCACTTTTCCGCAGGTCAGCGACGCTGGCTACTCTTCCGGACGCCGTGATCAGGGCCGGTACGGCAGTAGGGCCCGTCACCGGTCGAGCGCGCCGCCCAGGTAGCGGAGCGCGAGGAGCTGGATCGCCAGGCCGTGGAAAATTCGCTTAGCTGTAGCTGGCGAACTGGAGGGCGTTCCGTCAGTTGACCTTAGTTGCCGGGTACGCGGGCTGTGCTGGAGACGGCCCGGTGGGTATTTCCGAGAACCATCCCGGCTATTCGGCGACCCGCAGTACCAGGGATCCTGACCCGACGGTTCGCGTCGCGTTGATCGTCCAGCAACCGGCACCGGGGAAGACCCAGCCGGTGCCCCACTCGTCGCCCGGCCGCTCCCAGTTGCTGCTGTCATGCGGCTCGGGGCCCCAGACAGGCTTGACGACCTGTCCCTCAGGACCTGTGGCGCTTATCGCGAAGTCGCCGCTGCCGGTCATGCGCCAGACCACCTTGAGCTCCCTGCCGGCCACCAGCACAGGCGGCTCCGTTGGAAACGGCAGCGCCCACAGCGTTGCACCGTCACCGGTGCCCTGCCGGTCCTGAGGAATCCCGGGCCCGGCCAACTGGGCGGTCGGTGGACACCCCGAGAGGGTAGGCGGCGCAGGCTCAGCTACCTGCCGTTGTCCAGAGACGGAGGCCTCGGGCGAGGGCTCGGATCGGGTCTCGGGTGAGGAGTCGCACCCGGCCACCACGATCACTGAGATCAGAAACCACCAGATCCGGAAGGGGGGAGAACCCGAAGCCATAGACGACCCTATCCCGGGTCCGGTGCGAGCTAGGTCCCAAAGCTGTCGGGTGTTCCCGCTTCCCGAGCAACAGGAAGCCGCAAGCTGAGACGAGCAAATGATCTACTGCGACAGCGGGACGTCCGCCCGGTTGATCCCGGCTGCGTCGACCTCCTCAGGTTCTCGGCCTTCAGCTGGGCGCGCCGCCCGCGTCTGATGTGGACAGGCCGCGGACCCCGGGACTCGCCGAGCAGCCAATCGAGCAGCCAAGCGGGCGAGCAAGCGCGGACGGTCGTGGACCGGGGCAGCGGGGAGAGTGGGAGGACCAGGCGCGCGAGCCGACCGGACAGGTGTCAAGCCGCTCGATGCCTCACTAATCCACGGCTACACGGCAGAGCTGTCGGTCGGCGGTGTCCAACTGCGGTTCGAACACGACGACCTGGTGGTGGCGTCGCTTGCCGATGAATGGGTGCTCGAGCGAGGGCCGGTCCCGAACGATCTCCGCCGGTACCTCACTGCCGCGGCGTCCCTGCCAGCACTGGCCCGTACGGCAGCGGCCCCGGCCTCCGGGCCGGGGTCGCCGCCGTACAGCAGGTCAGCTGGTGAAATCGTCGTTCACGTCCCGCGCGTCCTCTTGGACGTGTTCGCCGGGCCGTCTGCCTCGGATTTCGTCCCGCTGCGCCACCTGTTCCGCCTGTGCCCGCTCCTTCTGGGTCATGTCGCCCAGACGGGCGCGGGCCGGGCCGGCCAGCTTCTCGACGTTCTCGGTCGCCCTCTCGAAGCTCATGTCGCCTCCCTGTGGTCATGGCGAGAGCCAGGGTCCACTTCCTGTCTCGCGTCCCCGCCCTCCGGTGGTGGAAACCCGGCAGTCTCGGCCGGATCCAGACACACGGTGCAGCAGGTCAGCGACGCATGCCAGCAGGCCGGATGACCTCGCACCGCACCGCACCGCACCCGATCCGACCGGCTCGCCGGCAATCCATAGGTTCAAGGTTCAACGTCTGACGCGGCCCGGCTCGGCAGCATCACTTTCGTCTTGTGGGCCAGGCAGCCCACGCCGCTGCCACGGCGCAGAGCATCAAGCAACTGAAGCCGCCGCACAGCAGCAGGCCGATTGCCCAGAATCCTGACTCGATCATGAGCAGGATCGTATGGGGCAGATCGACACCCGGGTACGGCTGACAAACAGCCGTCCGAGACGAGGGCGGCCGCCGACCGCCGAGTGCGGACAGCCGTCCGAGGTCGCGGACGAGGACGGTCCCTGCCGTACAGGCGCTCCTTGTAGGCGGCTCGTCCCCTAGCCGGCCGACCAGCGGCCGGCTAGGGGACGAGTACGCGCATGAGCGCCTCGCTCATGATCTTCTCGTCTAGGGTGTGGCAGGCGGTGGCACTGCTCGGTGGTAGCGCGTCTTTTGGCGGTGAGGGCTTTGTCTGGTGGTTGGCAACGCGGCTAGGCATCCTGGAGTGGTCAGCGGCGCACAATCAGGAACCGGAAGTCCTACCGTCTACTCGTACTGTCCTGGCGGGGCTTGTTGCTCGCGCTCGGAGCTGGCGCACTGATCACGGCCCTGTCGACCAACGGCATGATTGGTCAGACCGCGAAAGCGATTTTTATTATTCCGTGCGTTCTGGTGTTTCTCATGTCTGCATTCGTATCCGTCGTGACACTGGCAATTGGGGCAGCCGGCTTCTCGCGGACGCCAATTGGGAGCGGCTCGATCCAGCGTCAAGCCCGTTTCACCAGCATGTTCCTAGTCGATCTACTAACCCTCCGTCTGCTCGCACGCAGGAATCCAGGCGGGTGACCGACTGGGTCGCGGTCGGCCGAGCAAGGCCGGACAACCGTGAACCCTGGCCGGTCGTTCGGGCAACTGGTCCTGCTTCTCACGTAGCTCGCCGGCGGCTGATCGTTCGTGCACGCCGAAGAAGGGCGTGGGACGTGCCTCGGTATGTGGCTGGCTCCAGCGGGTATGGCTCCCGGGGCCAGCCGCCGACACCGCGACCAGGAGCGAGCGATGGGCATACGACAAGCCTCCACCGATGACCTCGCCGCCGTCGGCTTCTCGGTCCTGCGTTACGGACTGGCGACGAACATCTTGTGGATCGGTGCGCTCAAGTTCAAGCAGTACGAGGTCGAGAACGTAGAACCTCTGTTGACTTCGAGTCCGATGTTCTCGCCGGTCCGCCGGAGGTTGGGCGCACAGAAGCTCAACCGACTGATCGGGATCACGGAGATCACCGTGGGCTCCCTGATCGCCGCGAAGCCGTTTGCGCCGAGGGCATCGGTGATCGGCAGCCTCGGAGCGGCCGGGATGTTCCTCACCACGCTCAGTTTCCTGGTCACGACGCCTGAGGCCCGGCAGGAAGGGCAGGGGATGTTCAGCATCTCTCAGCTGGGGCAATTCCTGTTGAAAGACACGGTGCTTTTCGGTGCCGCGCTGCTGACAGCTGTCGAATCGCTCGGCGCGGCCCGCTCTGCCGGCCATGCACGGAAGTTGTGACCCAGGCGGCCGAGCCTCGGCACGGGTCGATCTGAAGTTCATCCGACGGCGCCTTGCACCTGCTCGTTGACGCAGGCCACAACCTAGTGCGGTGTCCAGAAACGTTCACCGGGCCGCGCCGGGCCCAGACGACGACCGGCCGCGTTGGAGTCTGGCCTGGATACAACACCGGTATCCAGGCCAGACTCCGCCTTGCCGGACCGCCGCCTGGACCTCGCCGCGACACCGCCAACGTTCCTGGACACCGCACTAGCCGGCACCAGTCGGGCGCCCACCTCAGCTGGAAGGCCCGGACACCGTCGTCTCCGATGGCATGCGTAAGTTGCCGGCCCTGCTGGCTACCGCATGAGCCGTCGAGTTGAGTCCGGCCGCCGCTGGACGTGACAGCCCCTCCCGCTGCGCTGCCCCCGCGCGCCGGATGCCCGGCAGTGGCAGGAGGGCATCCGAGGCGACCCTTGGGGCGGACTGGAATGTCCGGCGCCAGCAGTCGACAGTCGGACTGGCGGGGCCGCTGACGGAGAGCGAATGGAAGAGAGAATTGACACCCTCTCAGGTCCGTTGACATGTGTTTCGAGCAAGTGACAACGTTGTCATCGACTCATTTCCTCCATATGAGACGAGGGGCGCACGTTGCTCTATCGGAATTCACGCCGCCGTGGCGCGACAGCAGCCGCCACGGCCGGCATCCTCGTCACGGGGCTGATACTGGCTCCGTCGGCACCGGCCCAGGCCAGCCCCAACAAGGCGAAAGACGGAGCCGTACGGTCGGGTGACGCACGTTTCGAGGTGTTGTCCCCGACCCTGATCCGCACCGAGTACCAGAAGGACGGCAAGTTCACCGACGCCGCCACGTTCAACGCCATCGGGCGCGATGACTTCCCCCGTACGCGTTTCACGAAGCACGTCGAGAACGGCTGGATCACCATCGACACCGGCGCGATGACGTTGCGTTACCGGGTCGGCTCGGGGGCGTTCAACGCCGACAACCTCACCGTGCAGCTCAAGACCGGTGAGCAGGTCGTGCAGGGCCGGCCATGGGCCGACCGCGCCGCCCCGGACTGCGCGTTCGGTGTGCTCTGCGAGGCCGAATCGTTGCAGCTCAACGGTCCCGGCGTGGCCACCGACCACCGGGGATACACCGGACGCGGCTTCGCGGCCGGTTTCGCCTCCTCCGGCGACTCGGTCAAGTTCGCGCTCGACGCTTCAGGTGACGGCACGAAGCAGCTCACCGTCCGTTACGCCAACAGCGCCGGCGGCGACGGCCAGACCGTGGCCCGCACCCTGACGGTGCAGGTCGACGGAGAGGCCGGCCCCACGCTGACGCTGCCGCCCACCGCGAACTGGGACACCTGGGACCTGGCCGGCGTGCCGGTCGACCTCACCGCGGGCCGGCACGAGATCAGTGTCGTACGCGGCCCCAGCGACTCCGGCAACGTGAACATCGACAGTCTCGCCGTGGTCAACCCGGGCGATTCGTTCCCGGCGCCGGCCGCGCCCCAGCCGCAGCCCCTGCGGTTCGGCACGCTGGGCGAGGCGGAGACCGGCGCGCTGACCGGCGGTGCGAAGCCCGCGAACGACCACAACGGTGCTTCCGGCACGGGCTTCCTGGCCGGCCTGGAGAGCACCTCGTCCGCCGTCGCGCTCACCGTGACCGACGTCCCGTCCGCCGGTGACTACCGGGTGCAGGTCCGCTACGCCAACGGCCAGGCCGGCTCGCAGTCGGTCCAGACACGCACCATGTCGGTCACGGCCGGCACGGCTGCGCCGGTCACGGCGGCCCTTCCGCCGACCAGCGGGTGGGATTACTGGAACACGGTTTCGGTCCCGGTCCACCTCGACCGCGGCACCAACACTGTGACGCTGGGCTGCCCCACGGACACCAGCTGCAACGTCAACGTGGACACGGTCGCCGTCACCAGCGCCGACTCTCCGCTGCTCGCCCCGCACGCGCCGCTCGGCGGCTACCGCCGGGGCCTGGACGGCGTGAACGGTTCCGCGCTCACCAGTGCGGGCCTGCTCTACCAGGACGGCTGGTACCTGCTCGACGACTCGGCCTCGGCCCTGCGCAACACCAAGCCGCGGCCCGCCGCGGAGCAGGACGGCTACGTCTTCGCGTACGGGCAGGACTTCACCCGTGGTCTGACGGACCTCTCGGCCCTGACCGGGCCCACGAAGCTGCTGCCGAAGTGGGCGTACGGGGTGTGGTGGTCCGAGTACTACGACCGCACCGCGACCGAATTCCAGGACCTCGTGGCCAAGGCCAAGGCCGAGGGGGTGCCGATGGACGTGCTCGTCCTCGACACCGACATCAAGGGGCCGGACAAGTGGAACGGCTGGAGCATCGACCACACCCGGATCCCGGACCCGAAGGCGTTCTTCCAGTGGGCCAAGAAGCAGGGCTTGCACACCGGTATCAACATTCACCCGAGCATCCTCGGCTCGGACCCGAAGTTCGCGCGGGCGCAGGCGACCGCCAAGGGCAAGCTGCAGCGTGTCGGCTGCAACGGCGGTGCCGACTGCTACGCGTTCGACTTCGGCGACCCGGACCAGCTCAAGGCGTACATGCAGCTCCACGACGAGATGGTGCCGAAGGGCAGCAAGGGCCCGGACCTGTGGTGGATGGACTGGTGCTGTGACAACTCGAAGTCCTCGCTCGCCGGGGTGACCCCGGACGCCTGGATCAACCAGCAGTACGCCGACAAGACCGGGTTCGCGTTCTCCCGGGCGTACGGGTCGTTGCAGGCCGGTGGCTACAGCAGCCCGACCCCGGTGCCGACCGGGCCGTGGGCCGACAAGCGCACCACGCTGCACTTCACCGGCGACACCACCTCCAACTGGCAGACGCTGCAGATGGAGGTCGGCTACACGCCGGGCGAGTCGGCCGCGACCGGGCTGGCTGCGGTCAGCCACGACATCGGCGGGCACACGGGCGGCCTGCAGGAGCCGGGCAGCGAGCCGGGCAGCACGAAGCTGCCTGACGACCTCTACGCCCGGTGGGTCCAGTTCGGCACGTTCCAGCCGATCGACCGGCTGCACTCCAACCACAGCGACCGGCTGCCCTGGCAGTACGGCCCGGAGGCGGAGGCGTCGGCCAAGAAGTTCCTGAACCTGCGGGAGGAGCTGCTGCCGTACACCTACGCCGCTGCCGAGGAGGCCACCCGCACGGGTACGCCCATCGTCCGCTCGATGTACCTGGCATACCCGAACGAGCAGGCCGCGTACGCCACCGCCGGTTCCGAGTACCTGTACGGGCCGGACTACCTGGTGGCACCGGTGACGACGCCGGGCAACACCGCCACCACGTCGGTGTGGTTCCCGCCGGGCAACGACTGGACCGACATCTTCACCGGGAAGACGTACCGGGGCGGCACCACGCAGAACATCACCACCACGCTGGACACCATGCCGGTGTTCAAGAAGCACTGAGACCGTAGGTCCCAGACCGGCACCCGACCAGCACCGGCCTTCCCGCGCCGGCTTCCAGGACGGGTCCGGACGCCGGCCGGGTGGGGTAACCCACCCGGCCGGCGCGCTCTGCCGTCCCGACGGCACCGTGCACGACCCCGCCCCAGGACCCGGGACGCGTTGGGGGCCAGGTGTGGAATCGCGGTCCCGGGGAACCGGCCCGGTATGCGTTCGAGCGGTAAACCGGCCGTCGCAGCCTCCGGCGAGGAGGTCGGCCGCGACGGCGTACGGGAGCCGGGCGGCGAGGTGCACGCCTGGCTGCCCGGGCAGAACCAGACGGTCTGCGGGCTCCCGCTGAGCCGCACCCGGCTGCGGCGCTTTCCGCACGTACCGTTCGACTACTCCTCGACCGACGTCCTCACCGACGCGGATCCGGTCGGTCGGATCTGCCCGCGCTGCCTCGCCGCGACGGAGGGCCGCCGCCGCGACGAGAAGCACGGCTGGATCCGGCACGCGCCGCGTCCCTGACTGGCGTCCACCCGGATGCGGACGTATAGGGGCGGTCTGGGCGGGTACGGTCGGGCATGCGGATCGTGGTGGTCGGGGCCAGCGGCAACGCCGGGACGGCCCTGTTGCGCCGGCTGCGCCGGGAGCGGGACGTGGAGCTGGCCGGGGTCGTCCGCCGGCTGCCGGGACCGGACTCGGGGGAGCCGTACGACCAGGTGGAGTGGCACTCCTGCGACATCGGCATGCCCGGCGCGGCCGACCAGCTCGCCGAGGTGTTCGCCGGAGCCGGTGCGGTCGTGCACCTGGCCTGGCAGATCCAGCCCAGCCACGACCAGCGGGTACTGCACCGGACCAACGTCGGCGGCAGCCGGGCGGTGATCGACGCGGTGGTCCGGGCCAAGGTGCCGGCCCTGGTGTACGCGTCGTCGGTCGGCGTCTACGCGCCCGGCCCGAAGGACCACCCGGTGAGTGAGCGCTGGCCGGCGACGGGCGTGCCCGAATCGTCGTACAGCCGGGACAAGGCCGAGGTGGAGGCGCTGCTCGACGACGCCGAACGGGAGCATCCGGAGCTGCGGGTGGTGCGGATGCGACCGGGGTTGAACTTCCAGCGGGACGCGTCCACCGAGATCAGCCGCTACTTCCTGGGTCCCCTGGTGCCGGTTCAACTGCTCCGGTTCAACCGGATCCCGCTCGTACCGACCCACCGCCGGCTGCGGATGCAGGCGGTGCACACCGACGACGTCGCCGAGGCGTACACCCGGGCGGTCCTGGGCGACGCGCGCGGCGCCTTCAACCTGGCCGCGGACCCGGTGCTGACGCCGGAGCTGGTGGCCCGGCACTTCCACGGTTGGACCGTGCCGATCGCCGCCCCCGTGCTGCTCGCGGCGGCGAAGCTGACCTGGTACGCGCGGCTGCAACCGATCGACGCCGGCTGGGTGCAGCTGGCGCTGAGCTCGCCGCTGATGTCGAGCGAACGCGCCGAGACCGAGCTGGGCTGGCAGCCGCGGGTCGATGGGCTCGCCGCACTGAGGGAGCTCTTCACCGGGATGGCCGAGCGCGCCCACGCCGCCGGTCCGCCCCTGTCCGCCGCACCCGACCTCCCCGGCCGTCCGTCCGCCCTCCTGAAAGGCAACCCCACCGCCCAACAAAACCCCTACTGACCCCCACCCTCGGCACCGGCCTCCAGCTGCGGTGATCATGAAGTTATCGTCGCGACACGCCGATGGGGCGGGCAATAACTTCATGATCACGGGCGGACAGGCGAGGGGGAGAGGACAGGACAGGGAGGGGGGTCAGGTCAGGCGGGCGCCCAGGAAGAAGATGCCGGGGTGGCCGGGGGTCTCGAACTGGCCGCTGCGGTTACGGCGGAGCGTGGAGTCGTCGATCGTCATCGTGCCCGTCCGGTCGTTGCTGACGAAGAAGATCGCGCCGCCACCCTCGTTGGCCTTGTTGTTCTCGATCACCGTGCCGGCGATCCGGACGGTGAAGCGGTTGCCGTCGCAGTAGATCGCGCCGCCGCTGCCGCCGCCCGGCGTACCGGACTTCGCCGGGTTGGCGCCGTTGCCGATCGCCTCGTTGCCGGTGAAGACGCTGTTCAGCACGGTCCAGGACACGCCGATGCTGCTCAACGCGCCGCCGTTCGAGCAGGAACCGCTCTCGAAGGTGCTGTTCACGACGTACACCGGCTTGTTCTCGTACTGGCTGAGCACCCGCAGCGCGGCGCCGCCCAGGTCCGGCCCGGTACGGTCGCAGCGGTTACCGACGAACCGTGCGTTGACCACCTTCACCCGGCCACCCCGGACGAAGACCGCGCCACCCCCGTCGCCCTCGGCCTGCTCGCCCGTCGAATTGCCCTCGGCGAAGGTGATGTTCTGGATGGTGAGCTGCGGGTGGTCCTGGTTCTGGCAGTGTGAGGTGGTCCAGCCCTGCGCCTCGTCGCACGTGTTCATGTAGAGGATCCGCCGCTTGCCCTGACCGCTCAGGGTGACCTTGCCGCCGCCGTCCAGCACCACCTTCCGCCCGTTGGCGTTGCGTACCTTGGCCGTGGCGGTCATCCGGATCGTCACCGGATCCGGTCCGCAGGCGAAGGTGATGACGCCGCCGGCCGCGACGGCCTTCACCACGGCGGCTGACGTGCAGCTCGCCGGGGTTCCGCTGCCGACCGTCCGGGTCGGCTTCGAGGTGTCCACGGCTCGCGCCTCGGCCGGCACCGGCGCGTCCCCCTTCGGGTTCCCGGCCCGGAACGCGGTCGCCGGCCGCTTCGACGGGGATGGGCTCGGGCTGCCGAACCCGGTCCGGGCCGCCGGGGCCACCTGCTGCGTGCCGGTCGGCGACCCGACGCTGACCGAGGGGGTGACCGGCGGCGCCGTCGTCGGCGGGTCGGCCGTGCCGCAGGCGGGCAGGGCGAGGAGGCCGGCGGCGAGGAGGGTGAGGGGGGTTCTGGTGCGCACGCCACGATGCTAGGGAGCGGGCGCCGTGCCGGAGGGCCGCGCCGGGCCGGCTTAACCCGATGCTAAGCCGCCCGCGACCGGATCGATGCGAGCGGCAGTGCGAGCGCCGGCCTCAGACGTGGCCCAGGGCGTACGCGGTCAGGAAGCCGGCCACGGTGATCAGACCGACCAGCAGGTGAGCGTCCTCGAACGCCTCGGAAACCATGGTGTCGGTGATCATCGCGAGGATCGCCCCGGCGGCGAGTGCGGTGATCGCGGCCACCAGCAGCCCCAACCACCCGCCTGCAACCACTCCGGCACTCCGGGACCGTACCCGTGCCGGACTCGGCCGGAAACCCGGTACGCGGCCGGAAACCGGGTCGCGGCCGGAAACCGGGAACGGCCGGAACTCTCAGAAGTCGGCGAAGAGGTACGGCAGCTGGCGCGGAAAGATCCGGCGCAGTTCGGCGGCGGCCTCGGGCGGCACCTGCCCGAGCCCACGCAGCTGAACCTCGATCGGGTCGAGCACCCCGTACGCCAGCGCGGAGAGCCCGGCGGCGGTGAGCGTGGCCGTCGGCATCGACGAGGTGGTGGTCGTACCGTCGAGGAGTTCCAGCGAGCCGGTGGTGCCGTCGAGCAGGTGGGTGCCCGCCAGCCAGCGGTCGCCGGTCAGCTCGACGCGTACCCGCCCCGGACCGGCCGGCAGACCGGTCAGCGCGTCCAGCGCGAGCAGCCGGGCCATCGGAGCAGAGGAACCCGGTCGAGCCACCCGCGCCTCCACGTGCACGGCGAGGTCGGTGAGCCACAACTCCGGCAGCTCGTCGGCGGCCAGCCGGACACTGACCCGCTCCACCTGGTCGACGTGCCGGGCGAAGAACTGCAACAGCAGGGCCCGGGCGTACGGGTCGGCGACCAGCAGATCGTCGGCGACCAGCTCGCCACCGTGTTCGTCGATCCGGTACGTGACCACGCCGGCCAGTGCTCCGTCGACCCGGGCGGTGAGCAGCCAACGGTCGTCGTCGTCGCGCAGCCGGACGTCCCGGTAGTCGGGGAAGAGCGCGAACCCGTGCCGGTCGTGCAGGCAGCGTTCGGTGAACTCCCGCCACGCCGGGTAGCCGGTGCCGATCCGCTGCCAATCCACCTCGCCGGGTAGCTCGGCGCGGAGCAGCGGGGACAGGTCGGCCGGGGAGAAGGTGGCCGTACGCGGCTTGGGCAGCCCGACGTAGCCGAACCGCGCGTAGAAGCTGGGACGGAACGGGTAGAGCGCGGTCAGCGGATGGCCCTCGTCGCGCATCTCGTCGAGGAGTTGGTGCAGCAGCGTCCGGACGTGCCCCTGCCGGCGGGCCAGCGGGTGGGTCGCCACGCCCGCGACGCCGGCCATCGGCAGCACCGCGCCACGCAGGTTCTGTCGCATCGGGATGGCCGAGGCGGCCGCCCGGGTCTCCCCGTTCTCCTCGACGATCAGCGTCCGGTTGCCCTCGTTGTACGGCAGGTAGTTCCGGAACTCCTCGGCCCGGCGCAAGGTACGCGGAGTCGCCTCGAAGGCGTACGCGCTCAGCACGAAGCTGGTGGTCAGACGCTCCTCGGAACTGATCCGGCGGACGGCCGCCATCAGGCGACCAGGGTGACGTCGGAGACCACCACTGTCACGTTGTCCGGTGCGCCGGCCTGGTGCGCGAGCTTGACCAGCTGCTCACCGCAGAGCTGCCGATCGCCGTACGCGCCGAGGGTCACCGCGATCGCCGCGTCCTCGACGTAGTCGGAGAGGCCGTCGCTGCACAGCAGCAGCCGGTCGCCGGCCTGGACGGTCAACGTGCCGATCGTCGGTGGACTGTCCGCCCCCTGCACGGCACGCGTCACGAGGGACCGCTGGGGGTGGTGCCGGGCCTGGTCGGGAGTGAGCGCCCCCTGGTCGACCAGGGCCTGCACGAACGTGTCGTCCCGGGTCAGCTGGGTCAGCTTGGTGTCCCGCAGCAGGTAGCAGCGTGAGTCGCCGACCTGCGCCAGCACCAGCGTCTCACCGGCGAGCAGGGCGGCCGTCAGCGTCGTACCCATGCCGTCGCGGGCCGGGTCGACGATGATGGCGGCGTGGATGCGCTGGTTGGCGGTGCTCACCACGGCCCGCAGCGCGTCCATGGCGGGCTCCGGCTCGCCCGGCGGAGCCAGCTCGTCCAGGATCCGGATGACGATCTCGCTCGCCACCTCCCCCGCGGGCAGTCCGCCCATGCCGTCTGCGACGGCGACCAGCCGGTCACCGGCGAGGGCGGAGTCCTCGTTGTTGGTCCGGACCAGGCCGATGTCGTTGAGGATGGCCGAGCGGAGGATGAGCGTCATGCGCTTAGCTTGCCAAGAACACCCCACCCGCGTCTCTACGCACTACTGCGTAGGGTTGAGCAATGATGCCGGTGTCGCTGGTGGGGCGCGCCCGTGAGCTGGCCGAGTTCGACCGGGCATGGTCCACCGTGGTTGCCGGGCGACGGGCGGCGCCGACCGTGGCGGTGGTCACCGGCGGCGCGGGAGTGGGCAAGAGTCTGCTCGTCGCCGCGGCCCTGGACGCGCTGACCCCGCGCCCGGCGGTGGTGCTCTCCGGCGCCGCCCGGGTACACAGTCCCGCCCCGTACGACTGGCTGGCCGCGGTGCTCAGCGGACGGGACACCAGCCTGCTCGACCTGCCGCCGGACGCGCTGGCCTGGTTGGCCCAGAATCCGGCCTCGCCCCTGGAGCGGTACGCCCCCGGTGCCCTGCTCCGGCTCGCCGTCCGGACGGTGCGGCTGCTCGTCGGCGCCGGTCCGGCCGTGCTGGTGGTGGAGGATCTGCACGCGCTCGACCCGGCGAGCCTCAACCTGATCGGCGAGCTGGCCACCGCCGCCGAACTGCCCGCCTTGCTCGTGGTCGCCACCCGGCCCGCCGAGGAGGCCGTCGCGCCCGACCTCGCGGTCCGCGCGTTCGCCCGGCTCTGTGGCGTACCCGGCGCCGTCCGCCAGCATCTCGGGCCGCTGCGCAGCGTCGAGGTCGCCGAGGTGCTGAGCCAGGTGTACCCGGGTTCGCGACCGTCCGGGCGGCTGGCGGCCGCGGTCTGGCGGCGTACCGGCGGCAACCCGTTCGCGTTGACCGAACTGCTCGCCGCGCACGCCGGTCAACCGATGGCGACGCTGATCGCTACGTCCGGCCCCCGGCAGTCGGCTCGTCCGGCGGGCTCTCCCCGCTCGATGGAGCCGGCTCGGTCCGCGCCCCGTCCCGCCCTGCCGGCGGGGACGTCCGGGGTCGACGAGGCGGAGCTGACCGGCCGGGAGGTCGAGGTGCTCGGCTGCCTGGTCGCCGGGATGTCGAACAAGCAGGTGGCGAAGGCGCTCGGCATCTCGGTGCGCACCGTCACCGTGCACGTGTCCAACCTGCTGCGCAAGACCGGGGCGGCCTCGCGGACGGAGGTCGCGCTCTGGGCCGTACGGCGGCGGCTCCCGGTGCCCGCGCCGGTCGAGCGCTGAGCCGGCGCGGCCCGGGTCCGCGCCGGTCGGGTCCGGCGCGGACGGCCGTCAGCGCCGCGGGTAGCGCAGCAGCAGACTGGCGGTGACCTCCTCGTCGCCGACTGCCGCGTAGCTGTGTGGCACGTCGGAGTTCCAGCGCAGGTACCCGCCGGCGGCGGCGGTCGACGGCGCGTCCGCCGGACCGGCGCGCAGCACCCCGGAGAAGACCGTGACGTGTTCGGTGACGCCCGGCTGGTGCGCCGGGGAGAGCTGCCCGGTCCCGGGGGTGACCCGCATCCGGTAGAGCTCGTAGGTCGCGTCGGCGTCGGTGAACACCTCGAGCAGTGTGGCGTGCACCGCCGCGCCGTGCACGGTGGGTGCCGCGGCCGGTTCGGCCAGCACCGCGGTCAGCGGTACGCCGAGCTGGGTGGTGACCGCGTAGAGCGTCTCCAGCGTGGGATTCCGGGTGCCGTTCTCCAGGCCGGACAGGGTCGCCTTGCCCACTCCGGCGAGCCGGGCCAGCGCGGAGAGCGAGATCCCCTTCTCCTCGCGCAGTCCACGCACCCGGGCGCCGATCACGCTCGGATCGGCGTCGAGGGCACGGCGGCCTGGTGGTGGCTGAGGCACCTCGCTATGGTGCTACAAATCGTCGTTCCGTAAACGGAACGCTGTGGGAGGGGAGGATGGCGTGGCGGGACGGCTCCAACCGGTGCTCGCGGGCGTGGTCACCGCGCTGGTCGGCTTCGCCAGCTCGTTCACCGTCGTACTGGCCGGCCTGCGGGCGGTCGGGGCCGACACCGAGCAGGCCGCCTCCGGGCTGCTGGCGCTCTGCGTGGCGTGCGGTCTCGCCGCCACCTGGCTCGGCCTGCGCCACCGAGTGCCGATGAGCGTCGCGTGGTCCACCCCGGGCGCGGCGTTGCTGGTCGCTACCGGGCCGGTGCCCGGCGGCTGGCCCGCCGCCACCGGAGCGTTCCTCGTCTCCGGGGCGCTGATCGTGGCTGCCGGGCTGGTCCCGCCGCTCGGCCGCGCGGTGGCGGCCATCCCGAAACCGATCGCCGGCGCGATGCTCGCCGGTGTGCTGCTGCCGCTCTGCGTCGCGCCGGTACGCGCCCTGGTCGAGGTGCCCCGGCTGGCCGGCCCGGTGGTCGTCGCCTGGCTGCTGCTGCACCGGTACGCCCGTCCCTGGGCGGTCCCCGGGGCGCTGGTGGTCGCGGTGGCGGCGATCGCCTCGACCTCGTCCGGCGCCGGCCTCGGCGCGGTCGGCCTGCGCCCGGTGGTCGAGCTGACTCCGCCGTCCTGGAACGTGCCGGTCCTGGTCGGGCTCGCGCTACCGCTCTTCCTGGTCACCATGGCCGCGCAGAACGTGCCCGGCACGGCGGTGCTGGTCGGCTACGGCTACCGGCCGCCGCTCACCGCCGCGCTGCGGACCACCGGTGTCGCCAGCCTGCTGGCCGCCCCGGCCGGCGGTCACGCGGTGAACCTCGCCGCGATCACCGCCGCGCTGGCCGCCGGCCCGGACGCCCACCCCGACCCCGATCGGCGCTGGATCGCCTCGGTGACGGCGGGGGTCGGTCTCGCCCTGCTCGGGCTGGGTGCCGGGGCGGCCACCGCGCTGGTGGCGATCGCCCCGCCGGTGCTGATCGAGGCGGTCGCCGGGCTGGCCCTGCTCGGCGCGCTGGCCACCGCGCTGACCTCGGCGGTGACCTCGGCCGTGGCCGAGCCGGAGCGACGCGAGGCGGCGGTGGTCACCTTCGTGGTCACCGCCTCCGGGGTGACCCTGCTCGGCGTGGGCGGCGCGTTCTGGGGGCTGGTCGCGGGCTGCCTGATGCTGCTGCTCTTCCGCCGCCGCCGACGTGCCCAGCCGGATCCCGTACCGGACGCGGAGCCGGTGCTGAGCCGGCGCTGACCGATCCGGTTCGGGTCACTCCTCGGCGGGCAGGTTGGCGGCCGGGACGTCGAGGCGTACCCGGCCGTCGGCGACGGTGCCGATCCAGTCGGCGGGCACGTAGACCGCCCCGGTGTCGGCGTGCTCGGAGCTCACCTTCAGGTATCCACCGTGCATCAGGCGGGCGGCCAGGTCCGCCGGCACGTCCGGCTCCCGGACCGCGGTCGACTCGATCAGCTCGTCCAGGCTGCTGCCCGGGTCGGCGGTCGGCGTCTGTACGGTCACCGCGTTCGGGTCACCCCGCTGGACGAGATCCACCGTGCCGACCTCGACTCCGTCGGCGTCGATCACCGGCATCCCGGTGGTGATCCGGGAAATGGTCTGCTGGTCGCCCTGCTGCCTCATCCCGACGCGGTTCCCGGGGCGACGCGACGCTAAACGCCACCCGGGGTCGACCCGCCCGGTGAGCCCGCTTCTGAGCGGTCAGGTGCTCGGTGGACCCCAGCCGCCCGGCGGGCGCGGCGACAACTCACGCCAGCTGTCCGGGCCCTCGAGCAGCGCGCGGACCGTCTCCTCGGCCTCGTCGGCACTGTCGTACTCGTAGAAACGGGAGATGCCCTCGGCGCCGCCGGCCCGCTGCTCGACGTGCCACCGGTCGCCGTCCACGCGGAGGAACACGTCCCGTCGCGCCAGCCGCCCCCACTTCCCGTTCCACCAGTGCTTCCGCTGCTCCATGCGCGGACTCTATCGAACATACGTTCGAGAATGTGCGGCCCCCGCGGGAATCCCGCAGGGGCCGATGTGCCGCCGCCGGGTTCAGCGCGCGGTGGGCGGTTCGTGCCGACCGAGCATGTCGTCGAGCGCGCCGCGTTGCTGCGCAGGCGTCCGGTGACCGGCCGCGACCAGCGCGTCGCGGATCTCGGTGAGCAGCTTGACCTCCTCGCTGGGCGCGGCGGGCGGCGGCTCTTCGCCCCGCCGCCGCCGCTCGGCCAGCTTGTTCATCGGAAACACCACGAGGAAGTAGAGCACCGCCGCGGTCAGCAGGAACGTGATCAGGGCGTTGAGGAAGTCTGCCCAGGTGACCAAGTTGCCCTTGCTGATCTCCCAGGAGCCGGCGAACTGATCCTCGCCACCGCCCACGAACTTGATGATCGGCTTCAGGAACGAGTCGGTGAGCTGGGTCACCAATCCTGTGAACGCGGTGCCGATGACGACACCGACCGCCAGGTCGACGACGTTGCCCCGCATGATGAAGTCTTTGAAGCCCTTGAGCATCCGTACTCCCGCGCTGTCCGGTTTTCCGTCCGGGACAACCTATGCCTCGGGCAGCGGCTCCAGGAAAGCCGCGGCCTCGCGCACCGCCCCCTCGGGATCGCCGGCCCGGATCGCGTCCACCAGTCGGGCGTGGTCGATGGGATGCTCCGGGGTCATCGTCGCGCCGATCGTCTGCGCGAGGCTGCTGCGCAGCGCGGTGCCGACCGAGGCGTACAGCTCGGCGAGCATCCGGTTGTGCGCGGCGGCGACCACGGCCGTGTGCAGGGCGATGTCGGCCTCCACGAACTCGTCGGCCCGGCCGGCGTGCCACGCCGCCTCGCGGGCCGCGAGCGCGTCGCCGAGGGCGGCCAGGTCCTCCGGGGTGCGCCGGAGCGCAGCGAGCCGGGCGGCCTCCACCTCGAAGGCGCGGCGTACCTCGACCACCTCGGTCATCCGGTCGTCGGTGAGCTGACGGGCCACCACGGGAGCGAGTTCGTCGGTCGACACCACGTACGTCCCGGAGCCCTGGCGGCACTCCAGCACCCCGGCGTGCTGGAGCGCCCGGACCGCCTCGCGGACCGTGTTGCGCCCGACCCCGAGCGCCGCGACCAGCTGGGGCTCGGTGGGGATGCGGCTGCCGACCGGCCATTCGCCGGCCAGGATCCGCTCCCTGAGCTGGGCGATCGTCTCGCGTATCCGCTGCCCACGGGGCGGCACTGGTGGGGAATCGACTGATGGTGTCACTGGTTACATCACCCGCCCGGAATTCATCCCATGATTGTAGGTTCAACCGCATGACACCGCCGCCCCCACCGGCCGCCGCCGGTTCCGCGACCGTCGCCGACGTGCCCACCGGCCCGGAGTCGCCGGCGCTCGGGCCGCGTCCCGCCGGCCGTCCAGCCACCGGAGGGGCGCTGGTACTCGCCGGCATGCTCCTCGTCGCGCTCAACCTGCGCGCCGCCGTCACCAGCCTCGGAGCCCTGCTCGACGAGGTGCGGGACGGCATCGGGCTCTCCGGCACGACGGCTGGCATCGCCACCACCCTGCCGACGATCGCGTTCGCCGGACTCGGGGCGCTCACCCCGTGGCTGGTCCGGCGGTTCGCGCCCGCCCGGATGCTGGTGGCCGGAATGGTCGTCCTCGTCATCGGTCAGGTGCTGCGGGTGGTCACCGACTCGGCGGTGGTGTTCCTGCTCACCAGCGCGCTGGCCCTGGCCGGCATCGCGGTCGCCAACATCCTGCTGCCGATGCTGGTCAAGCAGCACTTCCCGCACCGCGCCGGGCTCATCACCGGGGCGTACACCATGACCCTCACCGCGGGGACCGCGGTGGCCGCCGCCACGGCGGTGCCGATCGCGCACGCGTTCGGTTCGTGGCGCGCCGGCCTGGGCGTCTGGGCCGCGCTGGCCGTGCTGGCGGTGCTTCCGTGGGTGCCGTTGGCGCGGCGCGCCCGATCGCCGCGAGCCGCGGCCGTCACGGCCGGGCAGGCCCAGGCCCGGATCCGGCCCGCGCGGACCCGGCTCGGCTGGGCCATGGCGGTCTACTTCGGCGCGCAGTCGCTCAGCGGCTACGCGATCATGGGCTGGCTGGCCCAGCTCTTCCGCGACTCCGGCTTCCAGCCCGAGCAGGCCGGCCTGCTGCTCGCCGGGGTGACCGCGCTCGGCGTGCCGATCGCCATGCTCATGCCGACGGTGGCCGGTCGGCTGCGAACCCTGCACCCGCTGGTGCTGGGGCTGACCGTCGCGTCGGCCCTGGCGTACGTCGGACTGGCGTTGGCGCCACACGGCGGCGCGCTGCTCTGGGTGGCCCTGCTGGCGGTCGGCCAGGGCGCCTTCCCGATGATCCTGGCCGCCATCGGGCTGCGCGCCCGCACGGCGGAGGGAACGGTGGCGCTCTCGGCGTTCGCGCAGAGCGCCGGCTACCTCATCGCGGCGCTCGGCCCGTTCCTCGTCGGCGTGCTCTACGAGCAGACCGGCGGCTGGACCGCGCCGATCGTCCTCCTGCTGGTCGCCCTCGCGGTGCAGGCGAGCGCGGGCATGGTGATCGCCCGTCCCCGGCACATCGAGGACGAGCATTGAGTCGCAGCGGTCAGGAGGAGGCGGGGGTCGGGTCCCCGGCGACCGCCTGGTCGACCGTCGGGTACGTCTGAAGCACCTCGACCAGGCCGCTGACCTCGAGGATGCGCAGCACGCCCCGCTGAGGGGCGGCCAGCCGGACCACGCCACCCACCTCGTCGCAGCTGTTCTTGGCCCGTACGAACACCGACAGCCCGGTGGAGTCGCAGAACGAGACCTCCGCCAGGTCGAACACCAGGCGGCTGCGGTCCTTGTCGAGCAGGTCGGTGATCTGGTCCTGCAGCTGCGGTGCGGTCGCCATGTCCAGCTCGCCAGCGACCGACACGACGACCACGTCGCCGCGTTGTTCCGTGTGCACCGTCAGGGACATTCGCCAGACCTCCTGTTATCGGTGGAACGGTATCCCACGATCCCCGCCGTACGCAGAACGGGCGCGGCGATCTGGTGGCCAGCATCATTCCGTTGCTTCGCGGCAAGTAGTTGGGCGGGTTCCGGTGATAGAGTCCGCCCGGTCCGGGTCGAGGGGGTTTGGTAATGGCGTTGAACGCCGAGGAGAGCAGCCGGCTCGCAGCTCTGCTGAGCGAGCACGTCGACCAGGTCACGCAGCGCTGGACGGAGGCCGTGACGGCGTCGCTGCGCGGTCGGCTCAGCCAGGCCGAACTGCGCAGGCAGCTCCAGGAACTGCATCGGGCCATCCTCACGACGGCCGAGAACGGGATCGTCGACCTCGACGCCGAGCACGCCGCCGAGCTGCGTGCCGTGCTCGGCGAGCTGTCCCGCGGGCGGGCCCGGCAGGGGTTCTCCGCCACCGAGACGGCGAGCAGCGTCTACGCCCTCAAGGAAGTGCTGCTGGAGCTGCTGGAGGCCCGCGGCGGCAAGAGCGTCCTTCACGATTTCGTGGCGTTCTCCGGCCTGATCGACCAGATGGGGCTGTTCACCTTCGAGAGCTTCGTACGCACCCGGGAGGGTCTGATCGCCGACCAGGCGGAGCAGCTGCTCGAGCTCTCCACCCCGGTCGTCAAGCTCTGGGACGGCGTGGTCGCGGTGCCGCTGGTGGGCACGCTCGACTCCGCCCGGGCCCAGGTGGTGATGGAGCGGCTGCTCCAGACCCTGGTCGACACCGGCTCGCCGTACGCGATCATCGACATCACCGGTGTACCGGCGGTGGACACCCAGGTCGCCCAGCACATCTTGAAGACCGTGGTGGCCGCGCGGCTGATGGGCGCGGAATGCATCATCTCCGGCATCCGGCCGCAGATCGCTCAGACGATCGTGGCGCTCGGCATCGAGTTCGGCGACATCGCCACCAAGGCGAGCCTCGCCGACGCGTTGCGCCACGTGCTGCGCCTGTCCGGCGTGGAGACGTCGCGCCGCTCCCGCCGGGGGGCCTGATGGAGCGGGTACCGATCCTCAAGATCGGCGACATCCTGCTGGTGTCGATCCAGGTCGACATGTCCGACCAGACGGCGCTCCAGTTGCAGGAGGATCTCGCCGAGCGGATCGTGTCCACCGGCAGCCACGGCGTGATCATCGACATCACGGCGCTGGACATCGTCGACTCGTTCGTCGGGCGGATGCTCTCCACCATCGCGTCGATCTCCAAGGTGCTCGACGCCGAGACAGTCGTGGTCGGGATGCGTCCGGCCGTTGCCATCACACTGGTCGAGCTGGGCCTGTCGCTCAACGGCATCCGGACCGCGCTCAACGTCGAACGCGGCATGGAGCTGATCGCGGCCGCGCGCCCCGACGAACCGCAGGACGACGACGAGATCGACGAACCCGCGACGACGGATTCACCGTGACCACGGGCATCGACCTGAGTCAGCCGCAGGCACAGGCGATCCGGAGCGACGAGGACGTGGTACGCGTCCGGCAGTTGGTGCGTACGGTTGCGGTGGCTGCGAAGCTGTCGCTGGTAGACCAGACCAAGGTGGTCACCGCGGCCAGTGAGTTGGCCCGGAACACGCTGGTCTATGGCGGAGGAGGCGGCGTCGAGGTGACGACCGTAGACAACGGGCGGCGCCGCGGGGTGCGGATCGTGTTCGCCGACTCCGGGCCGGGGATCGCCGACCTGGACCTGGCGCTCACCGACGGCTACACCACCGGCGCTGGGCTCGGCCTGGGGCTGAGCGGCGCACGCCGGCTGGTCGACGAGTTCGACATCGACACCGGGATCGGCAAGGGCACCCGGATCACCGTCACCAAGTGGGCTCGGTGAGCGAGGACGCGGTCACCGACCACGGGCTCTGGTTCCGGATGGAGCAGGGCAGCACCGGCAGCGTCGTACGGCGGGCTGCCGAGCGTCTCGGCCGCCACCTCGAACTGGGGGAAGCGCGTACGGCGGATCTGGTCATCGTCGTCGCCGAGCTGACGAGCAACCTGGCCAAGCACGCCGAGGACCCGACGCTGCTGCTCCGCCCCGTCCGCCGTGCGGACGAGGCGGGTGTGGAGCTGGTCGCCGTCGACTCGGGGCCGGGCATGGCGGACCTCGCGATCTCCTCCCGGGACGGCCACTCGACGGTCGGCACCCTCGGCATCGGCCTCGGCGCGATAGTCCGGCAGGCCACCTGGTTCGACGGCTACTCGCTGCCCGGCCGGGGCACCGTCCTCGCCGTACAGGTCTGGCCGTCGGAGATCGGCGAGACGCCCTGGGTCGGCGGGCTGACCCGTCCGCTCGGCGGCGAGACGATCAGCGGCGACGGCTACGCCGTCCGGGTGATCGAAGGACGCCGCCAGGTGCTCGTCTCCGACGGGCTGGGGCACGGCCCGCTGGCCGCCGCCGCGAGTGACACGGCGATCGCGGCCTTCCACACCGCCCCGGCCGGGTCGCCGGCAGCGGTGGTGCAGCACCTGCACCGGTCCATGTCGCACACCCGGGGAGCCGCGCTGGCGGTGGCCGAGCTGGGCCCGTCGGCCGGTGTCCTGCGCTACGCCGGCCTGGGCAACATCGCCGGACAGCTGATCGCGCCGGACGGGCGGCGCCGCGGTCTGGTCTCCCTGCCCGGCATCGCCGGGCACCAGCGCCCGGTGGTACGCGAGTACGACTATCCCTTCGCCGCGGGCGCCCTGCTCGTGATGCACAGCGACGGCGTGGTGGATCGGTGGCAGATCGACGACTACCCGGGGCTCGTCGAGCGCTCCCCGCTGGTGGTCGCCGCGACGCTGCTGCGGGAAGCGGGCACCCGGCGCGACGACGCCTGTGTGCTGGTGGCGAGGGCACCGGCATGAACGCCGTGCCCGGCCGCCGGCCGCTGCTCCAGATGCCGCTCCGCGTCGAGCACGACATCTTCGTGGTGCGCCAACGGGGCCGGGAGGTCGCTGCGGCGGTGGGCCTGGAACATCAGGACCAGGTGCGGGTGGCCACCGCGCTCAGCGAGGTGGCCCGGGACCTGCTGGGCGTGGCCGGTGGCGCGGACGTGACGTTCCACGTCGACGAGGCGCCCGACGGCCGGCAACACCTGCGGGTGGACCTGGTTCCGGTCCGCCCGCTGCCCCACGACCGGTACGAGCCGCAGTCCGGCGCCGTGGTGCGGCTCGTGGACAGGCTGGGCACGATCGGGGTCGGCCGGGATACGGTCGTGAGGATGTCCCGACGCGTCCCGGTCACCGCGCAGGCGCTGACTCCGGAGCGCCTCGACGAGCTTCGTGCGGAGCTCGTCCAGAGCGCCCCGGGCAGCGCCCTGGACGAGTTGGCGGCGCAGAACCAGCAGTTGATCGCGGCCCTCGACGAGGTGCGCCAACAGCGGGACGAGCTGGCGGTGCTGAACGACGAGCTTCAGGAGACGAACCGTGGGGTGCTGGCGCTCTACGGTCAGCTCTCCGAGGAACTGGAGGAGACCAACCGCGGCGTGGTGGCGCTCTACGCCGAGCTGGACGAGAAGTCGGCCCAGCTTCGGGCGGCGAGCGAGTCCAAGAGCAGATTCCTGGCCAACGTCAGCCACGAGCTGCGGGCACCGGTGACGGCGATCATCGGGCTCGGCCGGCTGCTCGCCGATTCCGCGTCGGATCCGCTGACCCGCGAGCAGTCGCAGCAGGTGGAGCTGATCCGCGCGTCGTCGACCGACCTGCTCACCCTGGTCAACGAGCTGCTCGACCTGGCCAAGGCGGAGTCCGGCCGGATCGAGCTGAACCTGGCCGAGGTGGACCTGCGGCCGGTCTTCGGGCAGCTGCGCGGCACGCTGCGCGCGGTCGCCACCCGCCCGGAAGTGGAGTTGGTGGTGGAGGAGCCGCCGGCCGCCACCCTGCGCACCGACGAGGTGCTGCTCGGTCAGGTGCTGCGCAACCTGCTGCACAACGGGTTGAAGTTCACCGAGCGGGGTGAGGTGCGGCTGCGCGCGCTGCGACGGGACGACCACTGGGCGTTGACGGTCACCGACACGGGTCCCGGTATCGCGCCCGAGCTGCACGAGCGGATCTTCGAGGAGTTCTACCAGGCGCCGGGGGCGACCCGCGCCGGTGGCACCGGGCTCGGCCTGCCGTACGCGCGGCGGCTCGTCACCCTGCTCGGCGGCACTCTGGAGCTGACCAGCGAGCCGGGCCGGGGAAGCACCTTCACCGTCACCCTGCCCGTGGTCGGAGCCTGACGTGTCCACCCAGCCGACCGTGCTGGTGGTCGACGACAGCCGGACCAAGCGCTACCTGTTGGTCAGCTGGCTGACCCGCGCCGGCTTTCAGGTGATCGAGGCGGAGAGCGGTACCGAGGCGCTGACCCGGGTCGAGACAGACCAGGTCGACCTGGTGGTGCTCGACGTCCGGCTGCCCGACCTGAACGGCTTCGAGGTCTGCGAACGGATCAAGAACTTGCGTCCGGCGACACCGGTGATCCACGTGTCGGCGCACGCGGTGGACGTGGCGGACCGGGCCCGGGGACTGACGCGGGGCGCGGACGCCTACCTCGCCGAGCCGATCGAGCCCGACGAGCTGATCGCCACCGCGAACGCGGTGCTGCGTTACTACCAGGCCCGGCAACAAGCCGAGCTGCTCGCCGCGCGGATGCTCGCGCTCGCCGACACCACGGTCGCGGTGCACGCCGCGTCGACCTTCAGGCAGCTGCTCGACGCGGCGGCGGCCGGCGCCGCCGAGATCTTCAAGAGCCCGGCGGCGGTGGTCGCCGAGACCGCTGAGGGCGAGTACCTCGCCGGGGTGGCCGCAGGCCGTGGTGTGGACGCCACGACCGTGCCGTGGGTGGTCCACGACGACAGTGTCGTGCCGGTCGGCACGACGGTCCGGGTCACCGATCCGGCCGAATGGGCGCTGCTGGACTGGCCGGCCGGCGACACGGTGACGGTGGCCGCCGCCCGGTTGCGGGAGGACCGGCCACCGCTCTACGTCGTGGTTCCCACCAAGACTCAGACCGCCCGTACTCCGGCGCTGGTGCAGCTCGTGCAGGCATTGGCGGCGGCGGTGGAGGCCCAGCGCTCGTACGACGAGGAGCACCGCATCGCGGTGACGCTTCAGCGCAGCCTGCTCCCGCGACGGGTCCCGGAGATCAACGGCCTCGACCTCGCGGTGCGCTACGAGCCGGCCAGCGCGCGGACCGAGGTGGGCGGCGACTTCTACGAGCTGGTGATGCTCGATGGGCGCCTGCTGCTCGCCGTCGGTGACGTGGCGGGGCACTCGCTGCACGCGGCGACGGTGATGGCCGAGCTCCGGCACGCCGTCCGGGCGTACGCGGTCGAGGGGCACCAGCCGGGCGCGATCCTGCACCGGGTCAACGAGTTGATGCGTACCTTGCTGCCGAACGAGTCGGCGACCCTCTGCTTGCTGCTGCTGGAGCCGGCGACGGGGCGGGTCCGGCTGGCCAGCGCCGGCCACCTGCCGCCGGTGCTCAGCATCGACGGCAAGGTTGAGTTCGTCCAGCACTCCGCGCCGCTGCTCGGCGTACGCGCGGATCGCCCGGAGGACCTGGAGTTCGTGCTGCCGGTCGGGGCGACGCTGATCTTCTACACCGACGGCCTGATCGAGCGCCGGGACGCGACCATCGACGAGGGGTTGGCGGCGCTGGCGGACGTCGCCGCGCAGGTCGACGACGACCTGGACGGGTTCTGCCAGCGGCTGCTGGTGGAACTCGCCCCGCCCGAGATCAACGACGACGTCGCGGTGGTCGTCCTGCGGCGCAGGTGAGAACGTTTGGCGATGCGGTTGCACAGCGTGATCGTGGACCTTTGAACACGTAGCGTTGTCGCGAGCCCGGTCGACCACCCCCGCTTCGCTCGCTTTGCTCTGCACCCGAATACGCACCACGGCTCTGACCTGTGATTTCTTCGCGGAGTTCGGCACACGGGCAGCTTCGAAAGGTAACTGTGGGTAGGTGGCGCGTATGTGGGTGCAGAGCAAAGCGTCCGAGTGGGGGTGGCCGGGCCGGAGGCAAGGTTGCGCCGCGTGACGTCGGGGTCGACGCCGGCGCCGGCATCGACGTCGGGCGTGCCGGGTCAGGCGAGCGAGCGGGTGTACGCGGCGGGGGACATCCCGGTGGCCGCGGTGAACTCCCGCACGAGGTGGGCCTGGTCGCTGTAGCCGAGGTCGGCGGCGAGCCGCGCCCAGTCCGGTGCCGGCCCGTCAGCGGCCTGCTCGATGACCTCCTGGATCCGGTAGCGCCGGATCACCCACTTCGGGCCGACGCCGACCCGGTCCAGGAAGAGGCGTTGCAGCCGGCGGGTGGTGAGCCCGTGCCGCCGGGCGAACGCGTCCACCCGAAGTACCGTGCGGTCGGTGCGGATCTCCTCGACCAGGCGGATCACCTCCTCGGTGACGGGATCCGCCGCCGCCTCCGGATTCCAGCCGGTGAGCAGTTCGTCGAGACGGCCGCAGCGGTCGTCGTCCGTACCGTCGCAGGCACCGCCGCTGTGGTCGCGGGCCGGCGGCCAGTGCTCGGCGAGCTCGGCGAGCGGCCGGCGGCGGCCGGTCAGTTCGGCGACCGAGCCCTGCCAGAACGGGTGGAAGCCGCCGGGCCGGAACTGGATGCCGCTGACCCGTCCGGTGCCGGTCAACGTGATCGAGAACAGGGCCAGCCCGACGCCGGCCACCTCGCCGGACTCCAGGCCGTCGCCGTCGCGGCGGAAGACCACATTCACCGCCGGATGCGGTACGACCTGCTGCACGAACGGTTCGGTCAGCTCCCAGTCGACGAGCCAGTAGTGCTCGACCCACGGGCGTAGTACCGGCGCCGGCAGGTGCCGACGGAACCGGACCTGCCGCAGCAACCGGCCGGGGGCGAGAATTCCCCGGCTGTCGCCACGCGGTCGCTGTCGCATTTTTTCAAGACCACCCTCATACGCTGGGCCTATGGCCACAGAGACTAGCGATCTGCTGGCGGCTGCGGTGCCGCCGACGGTCGCGGTGGTGCGGGGCATCGCCGACGACCAGCTCCACCTGCCGACGCCGTGCCGCGACTACTCCGTACACGACCTGCTCAACCACCTCTTCCAGGTGGTGGTCAACTTCCAGGACCTCGCTGTGAAGCGCGGCGTGACGTGGGCGGAGAAGCCGGACCACCTCACCGACGACTGGCGGAGTCGGTTCGAGGTGGAGATCGACAGACTGATCGTCGCCTGGTCCGACCCGGCGAGTTCAGAGGGCGTGTCGCCCGGGATGGGCATGCCGCAGACCACTGTGGGCGGGATGGCCCTGCTCGACCTGACCGTGCACGGCTGGGACCTGGCCGTCGCGACCGGCCAGCCGTACGCGCCGGCGCCCGAGGCCACCGGGGCGCTGCACCAGCTGACCGAACAGCTCGGCCCGACGGCCCGGCAGATGGGCGTCTTCGCCGATCCGGTGCCGACCGACCCGACCGTGCCCGACCTGGACCGGCTGCTCGGCCTGACCGGCCGCGATCCGCGCTGGAGCGCCATCGGCTGACCGGCTCCGATCACGGGCGGCCCTCGGACCAGGTGTCGAGCCGTTGCCCGTCCGGGCGAGATGTCCGGTGGGGAGCAGCCGCGGTGGTCAGGCCAGCAGGTGGTCAGGCCGACGTGTGGAAGAGGCCGGCGGACCAGGAGATGATCAGGCCTAGCACCGCCGAGCAGCAGCAGACCAACAGCGCGGCGACCACCACCGCCAGGACGACCAGTCCGGGACGTTTCCGGGGTGTCCCGTCGCCCGGCCGGTCCTCCGCGGCGTCCGGCTCCTCGTCGACCTCGCTCACCCGCGCAGTCTAGGGCCCGCGCGGCCACTGAACTGCGGCGACAACCCTTCACGCTCGGCCGGGCGCGCGGTCACGAGCGCGCAGATGATCGCGCTCGAACGTGGAAGTAGTGGCCTCCGGGCGCTGAGGAGGGCACTGTTTCCATAGTTGAGCGTGATCATCGGGCGCGGCACGGCATAATCATCGGGCTCGGCGCGGCAGCGTGAGGGTTGAAGGCTCGAGAGGCGACGCCGCGGCCCCTCCCGGGGCAGCATGGTGCGATGGAGCTGATCTCGATCGATGATGTACGGGCCGCCGCGACGGACATCGCCGGCACCGTGACCCGTACCCCGCTGCTGCCGACACCGTGGGACGCGCAGACGTGGCTCAAGCCGGAGAGTCTGCAACCGGTCGGGTCGTTCAAGCTGCGCGGCGCGACCCACGCGGTCGCCCGGCTCGACCCGGCGGTCCGCGCACGAGGTGTGGTCACCCACTCGTCCGGGAACCACGGGCAGGCGCTGGCGTACGCGGCCCGGTCCGCGGGTGTGCCCTGCACGGTGGTGGTGCCGGAAGGCGCGCCCGCCGTGAAGGTCGACCGGATCCGAGCCCGCGGCGCCGAGGTCGTGCTCGTTCCGCCGGCCCGGCGGCTGATCGAGGCGGAGCGGATCGCGGCGGAGACCGGCGGCGCGCTGGTGCCGCCCTTCGACGATCCGTACGTCATCGCCGGCCAGGGCACCGTCGGGTTGGAGATCGTCGAGGACCTCCCCGACGTGGACGTGGTGCTGGTGCCGGTGGGCGGCGGTGGTCTCTCGTCGGGCGTGGCCACTGCGGTGAAGGCGCTGCGCCCGTCAGCCGCGGTGATCGGCGTCGAACCACTGCTCGCCGCCGATGCCCGGGAATCGCTCGCCACGGGCGCGGTGGTGGTCTGGGACGTCGAACGGACCCACCGGACCAGCGCTGACGGGCTGCGTACGAACCTGTCCGAGCTGACCTTCGCCCACCTGCGGGAACGCCTCGACGGCATCGTGACCGTGACCGAGGAGGAGATCACGGAGGCGATGGGCCGGCTGGTGCGTGAAGCCCGGCTCGTCGTGGAGCCGAGCGGCGCGGTGGCCCTCGCCGCCCGGCTGTTCCACAGCCACGAGATCCCCGAGGGCCGGACGGTCGCCGTGGTCACCGGCGGCAACGCCGACCCGACCGTACTGGCCGCTGTCCTGACCGCCGGGCCGGCCTGACGGGTGTGCCCCGCGCCGGGAGGGGCCCTCTCGGACCCCTCCCGGCCGGTCAGGCGCGACCGAGGCGGTCGAGGATCCAGGCGTTGATGAACGCCTCCTCACGCCAGGAGTCGTACCGGCCGCTGGGGCCGCCGTGCCCCGCGCCCATCTCGGTCTTCAGCAGGTAGTCGCCCTGCGGTGCGGTCGCGCGCAGGCGGGCGATCCACTTCGCCGGCTCGTGGTAGAGCACCCGGGTGTCGTTCAGGCTGGTCACCGCGAGGATCGCCGGGTAGTCGAGGGCCGCCACGTTCTCGTACGGCGTGTACGACTTCATGTACGCGTACACCTCGGGATCGTCGAGCGGGTTGCCCCACTCCTCCCACTCGGTGACGGTCAGCGGCAGCGACGGGTCGAGGATCGAGGTGAGCGCGTCCACGAAGGGCACCTGCGCCACGATCCCGCTGAACGCGTCCGGGGCGATGTTGGCGACCGCACCCATCAGCAGCCCGCCGGCCGACGCGCCCCGCGCCACCAGCCGGTCGTTCGCCGTCCAGCCCGCCTTGACCAGATGCCGGGCGCAGGCCACGAAGTCGGTGAAGGTGTTCTTCTTGGCCAGCAGCTTGCCCTGCTCGTACCAGCGCCTGCCCAGCTCGCCACCGCCGCGGATGTGCGCCACCGCGAAGATCACGCCCCGGTCCAGCAGGGAGAGCCGGGCCACCGAGAACCACGGGTCCATGCTGGCCTCGTACGAGCCGTAGCCGTAGATCTCGCAGGGGGCGGAGCCGTCGCGGGGCGTGCCCTTGCGGAAGACCAGCGAGATCGGTACGCGGGTGCCGTCGTCGGCGAGCGCCCAGTCCCGGTGCTGCTCGTACGCCTCCGGGTCGTACGGCCGCCCGTCGGGGCCGGGAAGCACCGGCTTCTGCTTGCGCAGCACCATCTGCCGGGTCACCAGGTCGTAGTCGTAGACCGAGTCCGGAGTGATCAGCGAGGAGTAGCGCAGCCGGATCTGCCCGGTCCGGTACTCGGGGTTCGCGTCCAGGCCGACGCTGTAGATCGGCTCGGGGAAGTCGATGTCGTACGCGTCGCCGCCACCGATGGGGAGTACCCGCAGCCCGGTCAGCCCGTTCGTGCGAAGCGAGACCACCAGGTGGTTCTCGAACGCGTCCACCGACTCCAGCCGGGTGCCCGGAGAGTGTTCGATGAGCGGCACCCAGTCGCCCGGCGTGTCCGCCGAGGTGTACGCCAGCGCGAAGTCCTCCGCGCCGTCGTTGTGCAGGATCAGGAAGCGGTGGCCGTGGTGCTCCACCGTGTACTCGACGCCCTGCCGGCGGGGCGCGACGACCGCCGGCAGCCCGGCCGGGTTGCCGGCCGGGATCACCAGCACCTCACTGGTGATCTTGCTGTGGATGTCGATGACGATGAACTTCTCGGAGCGGGTCAGCTCGACGCCGACCCAGAACCGCTCGTCGTCCTCCTGGTGCACCACCACGTCCTGCGCGGACGGCGTTCCGATGGTGTGCCGCCAGACCCGGTAGGGCCGCCAGGCCTCGTCGACGGTGACGTAGAAGAGCGCCGACGCGTCGCTGGACCAGGCGGTGCCGTAGAAGGTGTCCGGCACCTCGTCCGGGAGCAGCTCGCCGGTGGTCAGGTCCTTCACCCGCAGGGTGAACCGCTCGTCACCGGAGAAGTCCGTCGAGTACGCGAGCCAGCGGCCGTCCGGGCTCACGTCGAACGCGCCGAGCGCGAAGAAGTCGTGCCCCTCGGCCAGCTGGTTGCCGTCGAGCAGCACCTCCTCGCCGTCGAGCGGGGCTCCGTCGGCGCTCATCGGCGGCTCGGTCTCGCCCTCGCGGACGGCGCGCCGGCACTGCACGCCGTACTGCTGCCCCTCGACGGTCCGGGTGTAGTACCAGTAGCCGTCCTTGCGGGTCGGCACCGACAGGTCCGTCTCCTGGGTGCGCCGCCGGGTCTCCTCGAACAGCTGCTCGCGCAGCCCGGCCAGGTGTGCCGTGCGCGCCTCGGTGTAGTCGTTCTCGGCCGTCAGGTAGGCGATCGTCTCGGGGCCGTCCTTGGTGGCCAGCCAGGCGTACTCGTCGATCACGGTGTCGCCGTGGTGGTTGCGCTCGGCGGGCACCCGCTTGGCCACGGGCGGGGAAGTCTCGGTGGTCACGGCCGCCACGTTACCGGCCGGCCACCGCTCGTCGCCGGTACGCGCGTCACCCCCGCTGCGAATCCCCACCGCGGCTTTCGAACACATGTACGATGACCGGCATGGCGGCTGCAGCGAGTTCGATCGACCGGTCCGGAGCCCTCGAGATCACCCAACGGCTCACGGAGATCTGCGGGGCGCCCTTCGCCCGGTTCGCCGGCCCGGCCGATGAAGTGGCCGGGCGCGCTGCCCGCTGGGTCGCGGTGCCGGGGGGGCCGCAGGCGGCGGCGAAGGTGCTCCGGTTGGCGGCCCGGCACGACCTCACGGTGGTTCCGCGCGGCGCCGGCACCAAGATCGACTGGGGTGCGGCGCCCGAGCAGGTCGACATCATGCTCGACACCGGCCGGCTCGCCGGGATCGGCCACGAACCGGTCGGCGCGCCGGTGACCGAGGTGGGCGCCGGCACGCCGCTGCGCGCGGTGCAGGCGACACTCGACCGCACCGGCCAGCGGCTCGCCGTCGACGCACCCTCACCCGGGGCGACCCTGGGCGGCGTACTCGCCGCCGGCGAGGCCGGTCCGCTGCGCCACCGGCACGGCACCCCCTGCGACCAACTGGTCGGGCTGCGCTACCTGACCGCCGACGGAGAGCTGGTCGACGCCGGTGGCGGAGCGCCCGGGCTGGATCTGGCCCGGCTGCTCTGCGGATCGCAGGGCGCGCTCGGAGTGCTGGTCTCGGCCACCCTGCGGGTGCAGGCGGTGCCGGCGACCCGTCTCTGGGTCTCCCGTCCGGTCTGGACCCCGCTCGAGGTGCACGACCTGGTGCGCACGGTCCTGGCCGCACGCCTCGACCCGGCCGCGATCGAGTTGGACCTTCCCGCCCTGCCCCGGCCCCGCCGTCCGATCGACCCGGCCGACCCGGCGGCCTCGGCCCGGGCGCGGCATCCGTCGATGGCCGGGCGGGCGGACGCCCCGTCGCGGGCCGGCAGCGTCGTGGTGCTGCTCGAAGGCGGCCCGGCGGACGCCGTCGAACGGGCCGAACGCCTGGTGTCCCTGATCGACGGTGCCCTGGTCACCCACTCCGCCCCGCCGTGGTGGCGGCGGTACCCGTTCGGGCCCGGCGACACCGCGTTGCGCATCGAGGTGCCGATCACCGACCTGCACGCGGCCGTCTACGCGCTACGCGACGCGGCCGGTGCCCCGGTGCCCGTACGCGGCTCCGCCGGCCTGGGCGTGGTGCACGCGGCACTGCCGGGGTCGCTCCCGGCCGACCGGGTCGCCTCGATCCTGGCCGCCGTCCGTGGGGTGCTGCTGGCTCGCAAGGGCCGGTGTGTGGTCCTGTCGGCGCCGGCGTCGGTGCGCCGCGAGGTCGACCTCTGGGGTGAGCTGACCGGGCTGCCCCGGCTGCGCGCGGCCAAGGCGCACCTCGACCCGCACCACCGACTCGCCCCCGGTCGCCTCCCCGGCGGCGACTGACCCTCCGACCCCGGACGTGCCGGTTGATCATGAGGTTGCCGGCGAGTTCGATCTCCGCGCCCACCGTCAACCTTTTCATCGAGCTGGGCGGAGGGGGAGGGGCTTCTTCAATCGAGCCACCAGTGGTGCATGTCGGCGGCGGCCGGGGTGAGCCGGGCCAGCAGGAGAAGCGTCGTCGTGCCCGCGCCGACCAGCAGGAGTGCCCGGATGCGCCGGGAGATGCGGTCGGTACCCCGGGCCGCCACCGCCACGGCGTAGACCGCCATCGGCACGGTGAACGCGGTGCCCATCAGGTAGACGACCGAGATGACGGCGTACAGCCAGAAGAACGGGTTCGCGGCGTGCAGGCCGAACGGAACGAGGTCCTTCGGCTGGTACGCCCCGCTGACCATCTCGGCCGGACCCACGCCGGCGGTCACCATCCGTCCGACGTAGAGCGCCGCCACCACGACGAAGGCGGCGGCCACCGCCAGCTGGGTGACCAGAACGGTACGGACGAGCCGCGGCAGGTCGGCGACGGCATCCACGACTGTCGACATGAAGGTCAACCTACGGCCTGCCGCCCCCGGCGGGGTCCGCCCTCGGGCCGGGGCGCGGGGCCGGCGGGGTCCGCCTCGGGCCAGGCGACGGCCCGGCCGAGGGCGGGGCCGCCCTCGGGCTAGGGCGACGGGCGGGCCGGATCCGCCCTCAGGCCAGGGGCCGGTCGGGGTCGAGGCGGGGATTGGTTTGATCCACTCGAGGTCATCGAAGTCGGGGTGTTGGCGGCAGGTGGATGCCCCGACTTCACGGAAGGCGAGTCGATCAAGCGAGGCGGGGGGCCGTTCCGGTCAGGCCGCTTCGTTGCGCAGGACCAGGATTGCGATGTCGTCGCGGGGCGCCTCGACCGAGAAACCCAGTGCGGTGGCCCGCAGCCGGGCGGCGACCACGTCGGCCGAGTAGCCGGCCAGCGGCATGGCGGCCTCGCGAAGCCGTTCGGTGCCGAAGAGTTCCCGCCCGCGCCGCCGCTCGGTGACCCCGTCGGTGTAGAAGACCAGCGCGTCGCCCGGCCCCAGCGGCACCTCGGCGGTGGGTGTGCTGATCCGGTCGAGCAGGCCGAGGGCCGTGCCGCCGGCGCCGACGAAGGTGCCTCCGCCCCCACCGCGCAGCAGCACCGGCCGGTCGTGGCCCGCCAGGTGCAGGGAGACGTCCAGCCGGTCGCCGTCGACCGGGCCGACCGCCGCCAGCGCCAGCGTGCAGTACCGGCCGCCGCCCCGCTCGACCAGCGTCTCGTTGAGACGGGTGAGCACCTCGGGCAGCGGCTTGCCGTCGCCGACCAGCACCCGGATGACGTCGCGGACCAGCCCGGTGACCGCCGCGGCCTGCACGCCCTTGCCGGAGACGTCCCCGATCACCACCAGCCACCGCCCGTCGGGCAGCGGCACCACGTCGTAGAAGTCGCCGCCGACGTCGGCGTCGCCCCCGGTCGGGACGTACTCGGCGGCGAACCCGATGCCCTCGACCACCGGCAGCACGGGCGGCAGCAGCGACTGTTGCAACGTCTGCGCCACCCGACGGCGTTCGGCGTGGATCCGGGCGTTCTCGATCGCCAACGCGGCCCGGCGGGCGACGTCCTCGAGTACCGCAACCTCGTCCGGGTCGTGCCGGTGCCGCTGGTGCCGGCCGACGGCCAACGTCCCGAGCCGCTGGCCCCGGGCGATCAGCGGTACGGCGAAGCCTTCCATCGGCCCGCCGAGTGGCACCTGTGCGGCGCTGCGCGACGCCTCACGCAGTCGGGCCTGGACCGAGTCCGGCCCGGTCTCGGCGAGCACCTTGTGCAGTTGGGCCAGGACCGACTCGTCGGCGTGGGTGGCCGCTGCGAGCCGCAGCCGCCCCCACTCGTCGGTCGTGTGCACCGCGCACCACTGGCCGAGCCGGGGCACCACCAGTTGCGGAATGAGCGCCATGGTCAACTCGACGTCGAGCGACTGGGCGAGCAGTTCGCTCGCCTCGGCGAGGAACGTCAGCCAGGCCTGCCGCCGCACGTCGGCCCGGCGCAGCCGGTCGTTCTCCAGGTGCAGCGAGAGCCGCTCGGCCGCGAGTACGGCCAGCGGTTCGGCGTACGCCGACGGTGCGGCGTCCAGTTCCAGCTCACCGGCGTACGGGCGGTGCACGGTCAACGGCACGTGGAGCAGTTCGTTGCCGACCCGGGGCTGCCGGCCGTAGCGGGCCAGCACCTGGGGGCCCGTCCCGTCGCCGCGGTCCAACTGGATCAGCCCGCCCGCCGCGCCGACCATCTCGGCGACCCGGGCCAGCAGGCTGGTGGCGAAGTCCGGCAGCGGGTCGTCCGCGTACGTGTCGGGGCTGATCTTCATCAGCTCGCTCACCGCAGCGGCGCTCGGGGCGGAGTTGGCTGTCGGCGTCGCGTCGCCGCTGCGGGCGTTGCCGAGCGTGCCGGAGGCGGTGGCCGTGGCGTCCGGCCGGGCGTCGGCGCTGCCCGACCGGTCGAGCCGGAACCAGACGCCCTTGCCGGTGGGCAGGTAGGTGGTGCCCCACCGGCTGGAGAAGTGATCGACGAGCAGTAGCCCGCGGCCCCGCTCGGCCACCTCGGTGATCTCGTTGGCCTCGTTGCGTACGCCGACGATGAGTTCCTCGACCGGGCCGGACGCGAAATCCGAGACGGTGACGGTCAGCCCGACCTCGTCGGCGTTGACCTCGATGTCCAGGTCCGTGCCGGCATGTTCCACCGCGTTCGTCGTGAGCTCGGTGGTGAGCAGCAGGGCCTCGTTGAGCAGTTCGTCCAGGTGTGCCTCCGCCAGCACGGAGCGGACGAGGGCGCGGGCGGCCGCGGGCGTACGCCGGTCGGCGGGCAGGCGAACGCGCCGGAGGTGCCCGTCCGGGCCCCCAGCCGTTGCGGGCCTCGTCTCCGCCGACACTCTCGTATCCTCCACCGCCACGCCGGTGACTGCCAACCCGCTCCCGGATCGGGCGCGTCCGCCTCGGTGCCGGGGCGTGGCGAGCGTTCACGCGCCCTGGCAACGGCGCGTCCGCGGGCACAATATGGGATGGCCGGCATCTTGGCACGAGCCGGTGGCCCCCGAGCTGAGACGAGGAAGAATGACCACGGTGAAGCAGTCGGTGGCGGACTCCTCCGCGCCCGACCACGAGGCGCTCCTCGATGAACTGACCGAGGCGCTGCGGCGGGTTCGCCGCGGTGATCTGAAGGTGCGGTTGCCCCGACGTGCCGGGCAGGTCGGGGAGGTCGTGGACGCCTTCAACGAGGTGGCCTCGCTCCAGGAACGGCAGTATCTCGACCTGCGGCGGATCAGTCGGGTCGTCGGCCGGGACGGCCGGCTCACCGAGCGCCTGGACGAGGAGGGGCTGGACGGCTCGTGGGCCGAGGGCAACCGGGCGGTCAACTCCCTCATCGACGACCTCGGCCGGCCGACCACCGAGATCGCCCGGGTGATCGTCGCGGTCGCCGACGGCGATCTCTCCCAGCACATGGCGCTGGAGATCGACGGGCGGCCACTGCGCGGTGAGTACCTGCGCATCGGGCGCACGGTGAACACGATGGTGGATCAGCTGTCGTCGTTTGCGGACGAGGTGACCCGGGTGGCCCGTGAGGTGGGCACCGAGGGCAAGCTGGGTGGCCAGGCCGACGTTCGGGGCGTCGCGGGCACCTGGAAGGACCTCACCGACTCGGTGAACACCATGGCGTCGAACCTGACCGGCCAGGTTCGGTCGATCTCCCAGGTGGCGCGGGCGGTGGCGAAGGGCGACCTGTCGCAGAAGATCACGGTCGGGGCGCGGGGCGAGGTCGCCGAGCTGGCCGACACGATGAACTCGCTCACGGACACGCTGCGGCTCTTCGCCGAGCAGGTGACCCGGGTGGCCCGCGAGGTGGGCACCGAGGGCAAGCTCGGCGGCCAGGCGGAGGTGCCGAACGTCGCCGGCACCTGGAAGGACCTGACCGACAGCGTCAACTCGATGGCGTCGAACCTGACGGCTCAGGTGCGGAACATCGCCCAGGTCTCGACGGCGGTGGCGAAGGGTGACCTGTCGCAGAAGATCACGGTGGCGGCGCAGGGCGAGATCCTGGAGCTGAAGAACACCGTGAACACGATGGTGGATCAGCTGTCGTCGTTCGCGGACGAGGTAACCCGGGTGGCCCGTGAGGTGGGCATCGAGGGAAAGCTCGGCGGTCAGGCCCAGGTGCGCGGCGTCTCCGGCACGTGGCGGGACCTCACCGAGAACGTGAACCAGCTCGCCGGCAATCTGACGGCTCAGGTGCGGAACATCTCGCAGGTCTCGACGGCGGTGGCGAAGGGTGACCTGTCGCAGAAGATCACCGTGGACGCCCGGGGCGAGATCCTGGAGCTGAAGAACACCGTGAACACGATGGTGGATCAGCTGTCGTCGTTCGCGGACGAGGTGACCCGGGTCGCGCGTGAGGTGGGTACCGAGGGCAAGCTCGGTGGTCAGGCGCAGGTGACGGGTGTGTCGGGTACCTGGCGGGACCTCACCGGCAACGTGAACTCGATGGCGTCGAACCTGACCAGTCAGGTGCGGAACATCGCCTCGGTCACCACCGCCGTGGCGAAGGGTGACCTGTCGCAGAAGATCACCGTGGACGCCCGGGGCGAGATCCTGGAACTGAAGTCGACGGTGAACACGATGGTGGATCAGCTGTCGTCGTTCGCGGACGAGGTGACCCGGGTGGCCCGTGAGGTGGGTACTGAGGGCAAACTCGGCGGTCAGGCCCAGGTGCGCGGCGTGGCGGGCACCTGGCGCGACCTCACCGACAACGTGAACTCGATGGCGTCGAACCTGACGGCGCAGGTGCGGAACATCGCCCAGGTCTCGACGGCGGTGGCGAAGGGTGACCTGTCGCAGAAGATCACGGTCGACGCGCAGGGCGAGATCCTGGAACTGAAGTCGACGGTGAACACGATGGTGGATCAGCTGTCGTCGTTCGCGGACGAGGTGACCCGGGTCGCGCGTGAGGTGGGTACCGAGGGCAAGCTCGGTGGTCAGGCGCAGGTGAAGGGCGTTTCGGGTACCTGGCGGGACCTCACCGGCAACGTGAACTCGATGGCGTCGAACCTGACCAGTCAGGTGCGGAACATCGCCTCGGTCACCACGGCGGTCGCCACCGGCGACCTCCGCCAGAAGATCACCGTCGACGCGCAGGGCGAGATCCTGGAGCTGAAGAACACGATCAACACGATGGTGGATCAGCTGTCGTCGTTCGCCGACGAGTTGACCCGGGTCGGCCGGGAGGTCGGCATCGAGGGCAAGCTCGGTGGTCAGGCGCAGGTGAAGGGGGTCTCCGGCACCTGGCGGGACCTCACCGAGAACGTCAACCAGCTCGCCTCCACGCTCACCACCCAGCTGCGGGCGATCGCCGAGGTCTCCACCTCCGTCACCCGGGGTGACCTGACCCAGCGGATCAACGTTCAGGCACAGGGCGAGGTCGCCGAGCTCAAGGACAACATCAACCAGATGATCGTCACCCTTCGGGAGACGACGAAGAAGAACGCCGAGCAGGGCTGGCTGGACTCCAACCTCGCCCGGATCAGTGGCCTGCTCCAGGGCCAGCGCGACCTCGGCGAGGTCTGCCGCATGATCATGATGGAGGTGACCCCGCTGGTGGACGCGCAACTCGGCGCGTTCTTCCTGGTGGACAACTCCGACGGCAGCATGCGGCTGCGGCTCACCGCTTCCTACGGGTACGTGGCCCGCGGGCACGACGTGACGTTCGGGCCGGGTGAGGGGCTGGTCGGCCAGGCGGCGCTCAGCCGCCGGACCATCCGGGTCAGCGCCGCTCCGGAAGGCGCGCTGACGCTCCGCTCCGGGCTGGCCAGCACGCCGCCGGCCGACCTGGTGGTGCTCCCCGTGCTGTTCGAGGGCGAGCTGCTCGGCGTGATCGAGTTCGCCAGCGTGGTCTCCTTCTCCGAGCTGCACCTGTCGTTCCTCGAGCGGCTGGTGCTCACCATCGGCATCGCGGTCAACACCATCCAGGCCAACCGCCGTACGGAGGAGCTGCTGGCCCAGTCGCAGCGGCTCGCGCACGAACTCCAGGAGCAGTCGGCCGAGCTTCAGCGGACCAACGCGGAGCTGGAGGAGAAGGCCACGCTGCTCTCCGAGCAGAAGGGCAACATCGAGGTCAAGAACCGGGAGATCGAACTTGCCCGGTTGGGCCTGGAGGAGAAGGCCCAGCAGCTCACCCGCGCGTCGGCGTACAAGTCGGAGTTCCTGGCGAACATGAGCCACGAGCTGCGTACGCCGTTGAACTCGCTGCTGCTGCTGGCCCGGCTGCTGGCAGAGAACTCGGAGCAGAACCTGACCCCGAAGCAGATCGAGTTCGCCCGGACCATCCACGGCGCGGGTTCCGACCTGCTCTCGCTGATCGACGACATCCTGGACCTGTCCAAGATCGAGGCGGGCCGGATGGACGTGGAGCCGACCGAGGTCCGGTTCGCCGACATCCGGGGCTACGTCGAGCAGGCGTTCGCCCCGCAGGCGGAGGACAAGGGCCTGGACTTCCAGGTACGCATCAGCAAGGACCTGCCGGGCTCGGTCGTCACCGACGCGCAGCGGTTGCAGCAGATCCTCCGCAACCTGCTCTCGAACGCGGTGAAGTTCACCGACAACGGCGCGGTGACCCTGCGGATCGCCCCGGCGGCCGAGAGCGCGGTCTTCGACGTACCGACGTTGACCAACGCGCAGCAGGTGATCGCGTTCACCGTGATCGACACCGGCATCGGCATCTCCGACGACAAGCTGTCGATCATCTTCGAAGCGTTCCAGCAGGCGGACGGCACGACCAGCCGCCGGTACGGCGGCACAGGGCTGGGCCTGTCGATCAGCCGTGACCTGGCCCGCCTGCTCGGCGGCACCATCACGGTCGCGTCGGCGCCGGGGCAGGGCTCGACGTTCACGCTCTTCGTCCCGGACGTACTGGCGCCGGACGCGGTGGTGGCTCCGCTGCCGCCGTCGCCGACCCGGGCCGGCCTACCGTCGTCGCTGCTCATGCCGCCGCTGGAGGTGCCCGAGCCGGCGGCCGTCCCGACCAGCCGGCAGCTCGACGGGGCGACCGTGTTGATCATCGACGACGACGTCCGGAACGTCTTCGCCCTGACCAGCGCATTGGAACTGCACGGTATGACCGTGTTGTACTCGGACAACGGGGCGGACGGCGTCCGCCTGCTCGCCGAGCACCCGGAGGTGGACATCGTGCTGATGGACGCCATGATGCCCGACCAGGACGGCTACGAGACGACCCGCCAGATCCGCCGTAACCACCGGTTCGCGGACCTGCCCATCGTCTTCCTGACCGCGAAGGCGATGCCGGGCGATCGGGAGTCGGCCCTGGCTGCCGGGGGCAGCGACTACATCACCAAGCCGGTCGACCTGGACGAGCTGATCGAGCTCATGTCGTCCTGGATCAGCGGCAGCCGGACGGAGGAGAACTCGTGACCCAGATGGCCAAGGCGCTGCTCGTGGACGATCGCCGGGAGAACCTGATGGCCCTGGAGGCGATCCTCCAGGGCCTGCCGGTCCAGGCGGTGGCCGTGGAGAGCGGTGAGGCGGCGCTCAAGCAGCTGCTGGTGGACGACTTCGCCGTGATCCTGCTGGACGCCCAGATGCCGGACATGGACGGCTTCGAGACGGCCGGCCACATCAAGCGGCGCGAGCGGACCCGGCACGTACCGATCATCTTCCTCACCGCCGCGGACCGGGACGCCCAGTTGGCGCTGCGTGGCTACCAGGTCGGCGCGGTCGACTACCTGACCAAGCCGTTCGACCCCTGGGTGCTGCGGGCCAAGGTCTCGGTCTTCGTGGAGTTGTGGGTCAAGACCCGTCAGCTCGCCGCGCAGTCCGACCTGGTGCGGGAGCGGGACGCGCAGTGGCGGGTGCTGACCGACGCGGTCGACGAGGCGACCGCCCTGCTCCGCACCGACGACCCGGACGCCCGTGACCACGCCGTGGAACTCCTGGAACAAGCCCGCTGGGGCACCCCCACCTAACCCCCCACCCCCACCTAACCCCCCACCCCCACCCCGATGCCCCCGGCGCCGCCGCGTCGCCGCCTCGGTGATCAAGAGCTTTGGGGGGATAAACCGGACAGCGCATCCCGCAAACCTCTTGATCACCGGCGCAGGAGAGCACGAGGGCGGGGAGCCCGGCGCGGGAGGCGCGGAGCCGGCGGGGGAGCGCGGGGTTAGGCCTGGGGTCAGCTGGCGGGTTGGTCGTTGCGGATCATCAGGGCCGAGCGGAGGCCGGTGATGTCCAGGACGCGGAGCAGGAAATCGCCCACGTGGGTGAGGATCAGGAGGCTCTGGGCGTGACTCGCCTTGCGGCTGAGCACCACCAGCGTGCCCAGACCCTGCGAGTCGCAGAAGGTCACCCCGGCGAGGTCGAGCACGATCCGGGCGGGCGGCTCGGTGAGCACCTCGTTCACGACGGTCGAGAGCTGGGCGGCCGTGAGCATGTCGATCTCCCCGGCGAGACGCAGCACAGCCTCGTCACCCGCCCGGTGTAGCGTGATGGACAGTTCGGCACGATCCACCGGGCCAGCCTAACCCGATCTGATCGACCCGGCCCGCCGAGGAGCCGCCACCGCGCGATCCTCCGCCGGGGGTGAGCCCGGTAACCCCAGGCCGGGGTGCCTGCCAGTTCTCCTGCCGGCGCTGACACAATGGCGGCATCGTGACCGATACCCTGTCCGCCGGATCCGGCCGCTACCCGGCCGACGCGCCGGCTTCCGAGGCCCTTTTCGACCGCGCCCTAGCCATCGTGCCGGGCGGGGTGAACTCCCCCGTGCGCGCCTTCCGCGCGGTCGGTGGCACCCCACGCTTCATGGTTCGAGGGGAGGGCCCGTGGCTCTACGACGCCGACGACCGGCGCTACGTCGACCTGGTCTGCTCCTGGGGCCCGCTGATCCTCGGTCATGCCCACCCGGAGGTGGTCGCTGCCGTGCAGGCAGCCGCCGCCCGGGGCACCAGCTTCGGCACCCCCACACCGGCTGAGGTCGAACTGGCCGCCGAGATCGTCGACCGGACACCGGTCGAGCAGGTGCGGCTGGTCAACTCCGGCACCGAGGCCACCATGTCGGCGATCCGGCTGGCCCGGGGTTTCACCGGCCGCTCCAAGATCGTGAAATTCGCCGGCTGCTACCACGGCCACGTGGATGCGCTGCTCGCCGCCGCCGGCTCGGGCGTGGCAACCCTCGGTCTGCCCGACTCGCCCGGTGTCACCGGCGCCGCGGCGAGCGAGACCATCGTGCTGCCGTACAACGACCTGCGGGCGGTGGAGGAGGCCTTCGCCGCCGAGGGCCAGCACATCGCGGCGATCATCACCGAGGCCGCCGCCGGCAACATGGGTGTGGTCGCCCCGCGCGACGGCTTCAACCAGGAGCTGGCCCGGATCGCGCACGCGCACGGCGCGTTGCTCATCGTCGACGAGGTGATGACCGGGTTCCGGGTCTCCCGCTCCGGATGGCACGGCCTCGACCCCACCGACGCGGACCTCTGGACGTACGGCAAGGTCATGGGCGGCGGCCTGCCCGCCGCGGCCTTCGGCGGCCGCGCGGAGATCATGGCCCGGCTCGCCCCGGCCGGTCCGGTCTACCAGGCCGGCACGCTCTCCGGTAACCCGCTGGCCTGCGCCGCCGGCCTGGCCACCCTGTGCCTGGCCGACGACGCGCTCTACCGCAAGCTGGACGACACGGCCGCCGTCGTGGGCAAGCTGGCGTCCGACGCCCTGGCCGCCGCGGGTGTCCCGCACCGGCTGTCGTACGCGGGCAGCATGTTCTCGATCTTTTTCACCGACGCCGACGTGGTCGACTACGACAGCGCGCGGACCCAGCAGGTGCCGGCGTTCAAGGCGTTCTTCCACGCCATGCTCGCCGCCGGCGTGTACCTGCCGCCCAGCGCGTTCGAGTCCTGGTTCGTCTCGGCGGCGCTGGATGACGCCGCCCTGGAACAGATCGCCGCGGCGCTGCCGACGGCGGCGCGGGCAGCGGCAGCGGCGGGTCACGGAGGGTAGGCGCGGTGAGCAGTACGGTCGTTCACGTGCTCCGGCACGGCGAGGTGCACAACCCCGACAAGATCCTCTACGGGCGGCTGCCCGGTTTCCGCCTGTCCGAGCTCGGTGTGCAGATGGCCAAGGCCGCCGCGCAGGGGCTCGCCGACCGGGACGTGGTGCACGTGGTCGCCAGCCCGCTGGAACGCGCGCAGCAGACCGCCGAACCCATCGCCGCCCAGTTCGGGCTGCCGGTCGGCGTGGACGAGCGGCTGATCGAGAGCGCCAACTGGTTCGAGGGCAAGCGGGTCTCCCCGGGCGACGGCTCGTTCCGCGACCCCCGCAACTGGTGGGTGCTGCGCGACCCGATCACCCCGTCGTGGGGTGAGGCGTACCAGGCGATCGCGGAGCGCATGTTCGCGGCGCTGCACGCCGCCCGGATCGCCGCCGAGGGGCGGGAGGCCGTGCTGGTCTCGCACCAGCTGCCGATCTGGACGCTGCGCCGGTATGTCGAGCGCAAGCGGCTCTGGCACGACCCGCGCCGGCGGCAGTGCTCCCTGGCCAGCCTCACCTCGTTCCACTTCGACGGGGCGAAGGTGGCCGGTATCGGCTACACCGAGCCCGCCGCGCACCTGGTCGCCATGTCGCCGACCGCCCGGACGGCCAAGGGGGCTTGATGATGCGCGTCCGGAGGTGGACCGCCGGCCTGCTCGCCACCGTCGCCGCGGTGGCGTTGGCGGGTTGCACGTCGCAGAGCCAGGAGAAGTCCTGCGGCACCACCCCGGACGGTGTCATCGAGTGCGCGCCCGACGAGCGGTCGGCGCCGCCGAAGGTCGCCGGGGAACTGCTCACCGGCGGCAACTACGACGTCGCCCAGGCCCGCGGCCAGGTGGTCGTACTCAACTTCTGGGGTTCGTGGTGCTCGCCGTGCCGGGCCGAGGCCGACGACCTGGAGGCCACCTATCAGGCGACCAAGGCCGCCGGGGTGACCTTCCTGGGCATCAACGTCCAGGACAACAAGGACAAGGCGCTGGCGTTCGAGCAGAGCTTCGGCATCACCTACCAGAGCCTCTTCGACCCGGCCAGCCGGATGGCACTCGCCCTGGACATCCCGCCGAACACCATTCCGGCGACGGTGGTGCTCGACCGTGAGGGCCGGATCGCCACGGTGATCCGGGCCGGGGTCAAGCAGGAGGGCTTGAAGCCGATCGTCGAGCGGATCGCCGCCGAACAGACCAGCAGCGGTCCGAACTGATGGGCGAGACGTTCCGGCAGATCGCCCTGTCCGGGCCGCTGCTGCTCGCCATCGGGGCGGCCGCTCTCGCCGGTCTCGTCAGCTTCCTCTCCCCGTGCGTGCTCCCGCTGGTCCCCGGCTACCTCTCGTACGTCACCGGCCTGGCCGGCGCCGACCTCGAAGGGCGGGCACGGCAGGCGACGCCGGGAGGCGCGGGCGGTGGCGACTCCGGCGGCGGGGTTGTCGTCGCGGTACGCCCGCGTACGACCCGGAGCGCGGTGGCCGCGGTCAAGGGCCGGGTACTCGCCGGGACGCTGCTCTTCATCGCCGGCTTCACCGTCGTGTTCACCGCCACCGCAGTGCTCTTCGCCAGCGTGGGCAAGGTCTTCTTCGCGTACGAGCGGACGCTGGAGATCGTCATCGGCGCGCTGATCATCCTGCTGGGGCTGGCCTTCGTCGGCGTCGTCCCCGGCATGCAGCGCGAGTTGCGGATCCACCGGCTGCCGGCCGCCGGCCTGCTCGGGGCGCCGGTCTTCGGCGCGGTCTTCGCGCTCAGCTGGGTGCCGTGCGTCGGCCCGACACTCGCCGCCGTCACCGGGATGGCCACGGTCAGCGGGCAGATCGACCGGGCCGTGGTGCTGGCCGTGGCGTACTGCCTGGGGCTGGGGATACCGTTCGTCGTCTTCGGGCTGGGCTTCCAGCGCCTGCTGGGGGTCTTCCGCGCCATCCGCCGCAACAGCCGCTGGGTCACCCGGGTCGGCGGGGTGCTGCTGATCGTGATCGGCCTCGCGCTGGTCACCGGTGGATGGACGAACATCGTGATCTGGTTGCAGACCACCGTCGGTGTGGGTGAGGTGAGCATCTGATGACCGTCGTGGAGGAGCGGCCCGCCACCCCGGCCGAGGCGCCGCGTCGCCGCCCGAACCGCCTGCTGGCCCTGCTGCGCAACTCGTGGCGGCAGCTCACCAGCATGCGTACGGCTCTCGTACTGCTCTTCCTGCTCGCGGTCGCGGCGATCCCGGGGTCGGTGCTCCCGCAGCGCAACATCAGCCCGGAGAAGGTCAACGAGTACTTCACCGAGCACCCCGACCTGGCCCCGCAGCTGGACAGGATCGGCGGCTTCGAGGTCTTCGGCTCGGTCTGGTTCTCCGCGATCTACCTGCTGCTCTTCACCTCGCTGATCGGCTGTCTCACCCCGCGGATGCGCGACCACATCCGGGCGCTGCGGTCCAAGCCCCCGGCCGCGCCGAAGCGACTCGACCGGCTGCCGCAGCATTCGACGCTGGTTCTCCCGGTCGGTGGCGTGCCGGCGATCGCCGAGGTGCTGCGCCGCCGCCGCTGGCGGGTGACGGTACGTGGCAACGAGGTCTCCGCCGAGAAGGGCTACCTCAAGGAGACCGGTAACCTGATCTTCCACATCTCGCTGATGGTCGTCCTGGCCGGCGTGGCGCTCGGCCACTGGTACGGCTGGAGCGGTAACCGGCTGCTGGTCGCCGGCGAGGACAAGTCGTTCTGCAACACGGCCCAGCAGTACGCCGAGACGAAGCTCGGGCCGCGCGTGGACACCGGCAAGCTGCCCGGCTTCTGCCTGACCCTGGACCGGTTCGACGCCCGCTTCCTGGAGTCCGGGCAGCCGTCGTCCTTCAACGCCACGGTGACCGTGGACGAACCCGGTGCGGCGAGCCGGGAGGCCAACTTCTCGGTCAACTCGCCGCTGCGGCTCGACGGCGCGAACGTGCACCTGCTCGGCCACGGATACGCCCCGATCATCCGCTACACCGACCGCTACGGGCGCAGCCAGACCAGCATCGAGCCGTTCCTCACGACCGGTGACATGGGCCTGACCAGCGAGGGCCTGGCCGCCTTCCCCGACGCGAACATCGACCCGAAGACCGGGAAGCGGGACTCGAACCTCCAGATGGCCTTCACCGGCCTCTACCTGCCGACCGCGCCGGACTCCCCGCCGTTCGTGCGATCGGAGTACCCGACGGAGCGCAACCCGATGCTCAACCTGGTCGCGTACCGGGGCAACCTCGGCATGGACGCCGGCATCTCCGGCTCGGTCTACGAACTGGACCAGCGGCAGATCCGTACCGGCAAGGTGAAGCAGGTCGGCGACAAGCTGCTCAAGCAGGGCGAGAGCTGGAAGCTCGACGACGGGAGCACTGTCGAGTTCCTCGGCACCCGGCGCTACATCACGCTCTCCGTACGGCACGACCCCGGATCCGGCATCCTGCTGGTGAGCTGCGGCTTCCTGCTCGCCGGGCTGATGGGGTCGCTCTTCGGTCGCCGGCGTCGGGTCTTCTTCCGGGTGACGTCCGGTGAATCGGCGGACCCGACAGGCGAAACTCCGACGGGCGGTAGTAGTTTGGTCGAGGCCGGTGGGTTGCCGCGCACCGACTATCCAGGGTTCGCAGACGAGTTCGCGCAGCTCGTCGCCGCACTGAGCGGTGACGGGCGGCCGGACGAGCGGGTCGGCACGGATCGCGACGGTGGCGACCGGGCCGGGATGCGGGAAGGGACCAACTGATGTCCGCACTCTCCGACCAACTGGTGACGTTCGCGATCCTGGCGTACCTGGTCGCGATGATCAGCCATGCCATCGAATTCGCCCTCGGCAACGCCCGAGCCCGGGTCCGGGTCGCCGCCGCGCGCCCCGCCCGGGAACTCGTGGGGGCCGGCGTCGGCGCTCCCGGCGGCACGGTCACCGTCCCGACCGACCCGGTGCCGCCGGTGTCGGTCACCGACGGCCGCTCCGCGGGCCGGGCCCGGCTGGCCGGCCGGATCGCCGTCGCGGCCACCGTGGTCGCCGCCGCGCTGCACCTCGCCGCCCTGGTCACCCGCGGTGTCGCCGCAGACCGGATGCCGTGGGGCAACATGTACGAGTTCGTGCTCACGGTCACCTTCATCGGTGTGTCCGCCTGGCTCGTGGTGCTCGCCAAGCGACCGTCGCTGCGCAAGCTCGGCCTGTTCCTCACGCTGGTGATGGTGCTGCTGGTGGCCACCGCCGAGCTGGTGCTCTACGTGCCGGTGGTGCCGCTGGTCCCGGCCCTGAACTCCTACTGGTTCGTCATCCACGTCTCGACCATCGTCTTCAGCTCCGGCATCTTCCTGCTCGGCGTGGTGCCGGCGGTGTCGTTCCTGATGCGCCGGGGGTACGAGGCGGGCAAGCGCAGCTTCCCGTACACCCTGGCGAAGCGGCTGCCGGCGGCGGCCGCGCTGGAGCGGCTGACCTTCGTGCTGCACGCCTTCGCGTTCCCGATCTTCACGTTCGCGGTGATCGCCGGCGCGATCTGGGCCGAGGCGGCCTGGGGCCGCCCGTGGGGCTGGGACCCGAAGGAGACCTGGGCGTTCATCTCCTGGGTGGTGTACGCGGGCTACCTGCACGCCCGGGCCACCCCGAGCGTGAAGCGGAACGTGGCGACCTGGATCGCCGTGCTCGGCTTCTTCACCATGCTGATGAACCTGTTCGGCGTGAACATCTTCTTCACCGGCCTGCACTCGTACGGCGGCCTCAGCTGACCCGAGGCTCGCACGGCCGACTTGATCGGCTCGCGCGACGCTGATCGGGTTCTGCGCGGGGCTGGCGGGGCCGCACGGGATTGATCCACTCGACCTCATTGAAGTCGCGGTGTCGGACGCGGCTGGATACCGCGACTTCACGGAGGTCGAGTCGATCATGCGTGTCGGCGACATCACCGACCCGGTGGGGATGGTCGGGGTGCCGGTGCGGGAGACTGGCGGGCATGGCGGCTCGTGGCTTCCCGTACACCGATCTCAAGGACTTCCTCGCGGCGCTGGAGCGCGCGGGCGAACTGCGGCGGGTGAGTGTCCCGGTCGACCCGACCCTGGAGATCAGCGAGATCGTCACCCGGACGGTACGCGCTGGCGGCCCGGCGCTGCTCTTCGAGCGCCCGACCCGCGGTGAGATGCCGGTGGCGATCAACCTCTTCGGCACCGAGAAGCGGATGGCGATGGCGCTGGGCGTCGAGTCGCTCGACGAGGTCGGGGCGCGGATCGGTGAGTTGATCAAGCCGGAGCTGCCGGTCGGCTGGTCGGGCATCCGCGAGGGGCTCGGCAAGGTGATGCAGCTCAAGTCGCTGCCGCCGCGCAAGGTGAAGACCGCGCCGTGCCAGCAGGTGGTGTACCGCGGGGACGACGTCGACCTGAACCGGCTTCCCGGCCTCCAGGTCTGGCCCGGCGACGGCGGGATCTTCCACAACTTCGGGCTGACCCACACGAAGCACCCGGAGACCGGCAAGCGCAACCTCGGCCTCTACCGGCTCCAGCAGCACGGCCGCAACACCCTCGGCATGCACTGGCAGATCCACAAGGACTCCACCGCGCACCACGCCGTCGCGGAGCGCCTCGGCCAGCGCCTGCCGGTCGCGGTGGCGATCGGCTGCGACCCGGTGGTGTCGTACGCGGCCTCCGCGCCGCTGCCCAGTGACATCGACGAATACCTGTTCGCCGGGTTCCTGCGGGGCGAGCGGGTGGAGATGGTGGACTGCCTCACCGTGCCGTTGCAGGTGCCGGCGAACGCGCAGGTGGTGCTGGAGGGCTACCTGGAGCCGGGCGAGCGGCTGCCGGAGGGCCCGTTCGGCGACCACACCGGTTTCTACACCCCGGTCGAGCCGTTCCCGGTGCTGCACGTCGAGACGATGACCATGCAGCGTGACCCGGTCTACCACTCGATCATCACGTCGAAGCCGCCGCAGGAGGACCACGGCCTCGGCAAGGCCACCGAACGGATCTTCCAGCCGCTGCTCAAGATGCTGATCCCGGACATAGTCGACTACGACCTGCCGGCCGCCGGCGTCTTCCACAACTGCGCGATCGTGTCGATCCGCAAGCGCTACCCGAAGCACGCGCAGAAGGTGATGAACGCGATCTGGGGCGCGCACCTGATGTCGCTGACCAAGCTGATCGTGATCGTCGACGAGGACTGCGACGTGCACGACTACAACGAGGTGGCGTTCCGCGCGTTCGGCAACGTCGACTACGCCCGCGACCTGCTGCTCACCGAGGGGCCGGTGGACCACCTCGACCACTCGTCGTACCAGCAGTTCTGGGGTGGCAAGGTGGGCGTCGACGCGACCCGCAAGCTGCCCGAGGAGGGCTACACCCGGGGCTGGCCGGAGGAGATGCGGATGTCTCCCGAGGTGGTCTCCCTGGTCGACAAGCGTTGGAAGGAGTACGAGATCTGATGGCGGTCCTCGACGCGCCGGTGGAACGTCCGGGCAGGGTCAAGTCCTTCCTCCGGCTGGTCACCATCGAGCACTCGGTCTTCGCGCTGCCCTTCGGGTACCTCTCCGCGCTCACCGCGATGCAGGTCAACGGTGGTCACGTGCGCTGGCTCGACCTGCTGCTGATCACGATCGCGATGGTCGGGGCGCGGACGTTCGCGATGGCCGCCAACCGGATCCTCGACCGGCGGATCGACGCGCGGAACCCGCGTACGGCCAAGCGGGAACTGGTCACCGGGGCGGTGAGCGTACGGACGGCCTGGACGGGCGCGCTGGTCGCGATCGTGGTCTTCCTGGCCGCCGCCGCGCTGCTCAACCCGCTCTGCCTGGCGCTCGCCCCGCTCGCCGTGGTGCCGCTGGTCGTCTACCCGTACGGCAAGCGGTTCACCAACTGGCCGCACGCGATCCTGGGGATCGCCCAGGCGGTCGGGCCGGTCGGTGCGTGGCTGGCTGTCACCGGCACGTTCGACGGCTCCGGACCGGCCTGGCTGCTCGGTGCGGCGGTCGGCCTCTGGATCGGCGGCTTCGACCTGATCTACGCCTGCCAGGACATCGAGATCGACCGGCAGATCGGGGTGCACAGCGTCCCCGCCAGGTACGGCGCCCGCTTCGCGCTGCACGCCTCCACCATCGCGCACGTGGTGACGTTCGCTCTCTTCCTTTGGTTCGGCGCGCTGGTCGGCTTCGGCTGGCTCTGGTGGATCGGCCTGGTGCTGACCGCGGCCGCCTTCGCGTACCAGCACCTGGTGGTCAGTCCGACCGACCTCAGCAAGGTCAATCGGGCGTTCTTCACCGCGAACGGTTTCGTCGGCATCGCGTTGTTCGTGCTCGCCCTGCTCGACCTGGTGGTCCGGCTCGGCCTGCGGGCCTGACCGGGTGAGGCGGGACGGCATGCGTGAGCCATGGGTGGTCGGTGTCTCCGGGGCGTCCGGTACCCCGTACGCGGCGGCCGTCCTGCGGGGGCTGCTCGACGCGGGAGAGCCGGTCGACCTGATCGTCTCGCGGGCGGCCCGGCTCACGCTGCTCGACGAGACCGGCCGCCCGTTCCGCGACGCGCACTGGGCCGACGACCTCGCCGGCTGGCTCGACCGGGACCTGGGCGACGCGGATGTGCGGTACTGGCCCGCGGGTGACCTCGCCGCCGGGCCGAGCAGTGGCTCGTACCGCGTGCGTGGGATGGCGGTGGTGCCGGCGAGCACCGCGGCCTGCGCGGGCATCGCGATCGGCCTCTCCAAGGATCTGCTGCAACGGGCGGCGGAGGTCAACCTCAAGGAGCGCCGGCCGGTGGTGGTGGTGCCCCGGGAAACCCCGGTTACCCGAAGCCACCTCGAGCACCTGATCGCGTTGCACGACGCCGGTGCGGTGGTGCTGCCCGCCAGCCCCGGCTTCTACGGTGCCGGGGCGTCCGCCTCGGCCCAGCAGCTCATCGACTTCGTGGCAGGGAAGGTGCTGGACGCGCTGGGCGTGTCACACACGCTGTTCCGTCGTTGGTCAGGTGAGCTCGGCGCGGCCCGGGACTGACATCGCCGATCACCGGGCCGCAGGCGGTACGCGAACCGGGCACCGTGGCCCGGCCCACGCTGTTACCTCGCACCAAACTCAATACATGCCGGCATTGGCCGGACCGGGACCGGTCGAAGCCGCCGGACCGGTGTTTCGTGGCCGACCCGCCTCGTCGGTCTCCTCCAGCATGCCCTCCCCCTCCAGCAGGGCCCGCACCTCGGATTCCCGAAACCGGCGATGCCCGCCTGGAGTCCGGATGCTGCCGATCCGGCCCGCCGCTGCCCATCTCGTCACAGTTTTCGGGTCAACCCGAAACAGCGCGGCGACTTCACCCGGTGTCAGCAGGCGATCTCCAGTGTCCACAGCCCCCTCCTCGCGTCGACGAAGCCCCCGGCTGAACACACTGCCCCCGGCCGGTGCGAGCCCAGAGCCGTCATGAGGGACGTATGGCAATTACAGCACCAGCGACCTGGCCTGTCCGCCAAACGCGAAAAACGCACTGAGTGGGAAGTTAGTCAATGGTACCGGCGATGCGCTCCTCTGACGGTCGGTACGCGAACTGTTGCCTGCTGTCATGTGCAACGGATGCCGAAGTCCTCGCGTTACGCCCGACGGGCTAGGGTCACCATTCGTGGACGCCATCGACCTCACCCTCGTGGACCTGTTGCGCACCAACGCCCGCCTCTCGTACGCCGAGCTCGCGCGTCAGGTAGGCCTCTCCGCGCCGGCCGTTCACGAGCGTGTCGGCAAGTTGGAGAACAGCGGCGTGCTGCGGGGCTACCGGGCCGACGTCGAACCGGAGGCCGTCGGGCTCGGGGTGACCGCGCTCATCGGCATCGTGGAGGACTCCGCCGCCGGCACCGACGACGTCCTCGCCGCGTTCCGGAACATGCCCGAGATCGAATCCTGCTACTTCATGGCCGGGGTCGAGTCGTTCCTGCTCAAGGCTCGGGTCGGCACCATCGCCGAGCTGGAGCAGCTGATCGTACGGCTGAACCGGACACCCGGGGTCGCCTCCACCCGGACCGGCATCGCGCTCTCCACCAAGTGGGAGAACCGCCCACGGCCGGTCAGCCCGCCCGCCTCCTGATCGCGTCGGCGGCCCGCCGGCTCAGCGCGGGTCGATCCGCTCGGCGAGCCCCGGGTAGCGCAGCACGTACCCCTCGCCGTCGAGGTCGATGTCGGCGGTGTAGGTGTCACTGGTGAACCGCGCCCGGCCCGGCCCGAGCGACGTGTAGACCTGCTCGGCGGCCACCACCACCAGGCTCGGCATCAGCACCCAGGCCACGGTGATCCGGTGCGACCGGTCGGCCGGCGCGCCGCGTAGCCCGAGCCGGTGCACCGGCAGCGCGTTGAACAGCGGGGAGCCGCCGAGGTCGACGTCGAGCGCGTCGGCCAGCCGGTCCGGGTCGTCGGTGCCGGGCAGCCCGGCCGGCGGGTACCCGGCCGCGGCCAGCGTCGCGTCCAGGTCACCCTGCTCGGCGGTGGTCACTCGCCATCGGCCGGCCGCCCGTTCCAGCCGTACGCTGCGCAGCCAGCCCGTGCCCTCCACCTCGACCTCGACGCGGGTGGTCGCCCAGTCCGGGTCGGTGCTGACCTGGTAGCGGCCGGTCCACTGGACCGGGTCGACGGCGAGCATCGTGCCGCAGGCCGCCAAACCCTGCGCGTCGTCGAAGAGGACGTGCTCGGCGCCGGCCGTGTCCGTCCGGGTCCAGAAGAGCGACTTCGGCATGCTCGGCATGAGCCGACGTTACGCGACCGGACGGTTGCCGGCAGCACATGCGCGAACGCCGTCGCGGAGCGCGAACTCCGCGACGGCGCTGCGGCACGTCGATGCCGTAGGTGGACCTTCCTCGACAGCCGGCCCACTTCAGCCGGGGGCGACAGCCGGTCCAGTTCGACGCGGGATCAGTGGGTACGGGCCGGCGCCCGGTCACCGTAGCCACGGCGCTCGTCGCGCGGCCGGTCGTCACGACCCCGGCCGTCCGTCCGGAAGCCACCCCGGACGTCGCCGGCACGGTCGGCGTACCGGCGCTCGCCGTAGCCACGGTCGGCCTGCGGGCGGTCGCCGTACGTGCGTTCGCCCTGGGGCCGGTCGCCGTGGCGCCGCTCGTCACGCTCGCCGCCGTACCGGCGCTCGTCGCGGGGACGGTCCGACGTCCGGTACCCGGAACGGTCGTCCCGCCCGGCGGAGACGCGCTCGCCGCGCGGCCGGTCGCCGTACCGCCGCTCGCCACCGCGCTCGCCGAAGCGGCGCTCCGGGCGGTCACCGAAGCGACGCTGACCACCGGAGCGGGCGCCCTGACGGCGCGGCTCCTCCGGCTCCTCACGAACCGGGACGCCGCTCGGCTCCCGGGCGCCGGTCAGCTCGGCGAGGGCGGGATCGCCGGCCCGGACCCGGGTCTCCGACGGCGCGACCCCGGCCTTCTCCATCATCGCGAGGGTGGTCCGGCGTTGCTTCGGCAGCACGAGCGTGGCGACCGCACCGGACTCACCCGCTCGCGCGGTCCGGCCGGCCCGGTGCAGGTAGTCCTTCGGGTCCTTCGGAGGGTCGACGTGCAGCACCAGGGTGACGCCGTCGACGTGGATGCCGCGCGCCGCCACGTCGGTGGCGACCAGCACGTTCATCCGGCCCTCACGGAACTCCGCCAGGGTGCGGGTACGCATTCGCTGGGTCTTGCCGCCGTGCAGACCGCCCGCCCGTACGCCCACCGCGGCGAGCTGACCGACCAGCCGGTCCACGCCGAGCTGGGTGCGGGCGAAGACCATGGTCCGCCCCTGGCGGGCGGCGATCGACGCCACCACCGGGAACTTCTCCTGCGGCGGGATGAGCAGCACGTGGTGGTCCATGGTGCTCACCGCGGCGGTCGGCGGCGCGGTCGAGTGGGTGACCGGATCGGTCATGAACCGCTTGACCAGCGTGTCCACGTCGCCGTCGAGGGTGGCTGAGAAGAGCAGCCGCTGTGCGTCCGCCGGAGTCTTCGCGAGCAGCTCGGTGACCTCGGGCAGGAAGCCCATGTCGGCCATCTGGTCGGCCTCGTCGAGCACGGTGATCTCGACGTCGTCGAGCTGGCAGACGCCGCGCTGGATCAGGTCGCCGAGTCGTCCCGGCGTGGCGACGATGATCTCCACGCCGCGGCGCAGCGCGTCGATCTGCCGGTCGTACGGCACACCGCCGACGGCGGTCTTGAGGAACACGCCGACCGCCTTGCCCAGTGGCAGGAGGGCGTCGTTGACCTGCATGGCCAGTTCCCGGGTCGGAACCAGGACGAGGGCGCGCGGGCGCAGCGGTCGCGCCCGGTCACCGGCCGCGACGCGGGCGAGCAGCGGCAGGCCGAACGCGAGCGTCTTGCCGGAGCCGGTCTGCCCACGGCCGAGCACGTCCCGGCCGGAGAGGGCGTCCGGGAGGGTGGCGCTCTGGATCTCGAACGGGGTGGTGATGTCCTGCCGGGCGAGCGCGCGGACCAGCGGCTGGGGCAGCCCCAGGGCGGCGAAGTCCCGGGGGGCCTCGGCGACCTGCGTGCCGGCCTGCTCCGCGGAGTCCTCCTGGATGGGCTGGTCGGCCGGTACGGCATCGAACGCGGACGGGAACGTGCTGGGGTCAGCAAAGGTGGTCAAGAAGTGCCTTTCGAGCGGGGCGCATCTTCGCGATGGCCCGCCGCGGCTCGACGCCGCGCGAATCGCCCGCAAGACCGCCCATGGGCGCGCACGGTGCGCGCCAGGTGAATGATCACAACAAGTGTACGGCGACCACCGCGAGTCGCCACCCACGTGGAACCGCAGTGGGCGGACTCACCGTCGGATCGCCCTGCCGCGCCGCAGGTTGATCAGCTGTTGAGCATGTTGTCGATGAACCCGTCGACGGCGTCTCCGGCGACCAGTACGAGCAGCACGCTGATCAACACGAGCAGACCGAGGGAGGTGGCGAGCACGATCACCCCCCGGGTGGTACGCGAACGCTCCGTCCGTGTCGGCGTGTCCGCCCAGCCCTGAGCCAGGATGTGCCCGGTCAGCGAGCCGGAGTTCTCCACCGCGTTGTTCGGTAGCGCGATGGTGGTGAAGCCCGGCCCGTCGACGGAGTCGCCGCCGTAGACGGTGCCGGCCAGGTCCGGCCCGCCGTCGTACCGTCCGGTGCGGGGCCTGCCCGACGTACCGCCGCTCAGCGGAGCGCTGCGGGTACGACGGCCATCGGCCGGCGTCGAGGCCGGTCCGGCGGACGCCGCCGGGGACCATGACGTGGCGGGAGGCGGCGGGAACGGCGGTGCCGGGGTGGGGCCGGGCGGCGGCGGTGGCGGCGGAACCGGTGGTCCCGGCGGCGGTGCCGGCGGTCCTGGCATGGGCGGTACCGGCCCGGGCGGGTACGGACCCGGGGTCGGCGGGGTCGGCCTCGGCGACGGTGGGATCGGCCCGGGTGCCGGAGGAGTGGGTGCGGGTGCCGGCTCCGGTTCCGGGGTGGGGGGCTTCGGCGGCTGCACCGGCTCGGGCGGCTGTGCCGGCTCGGGGGGCTCGGGGTTGACCGGTCCTGACCGGTAGACCGCCGGTGCGCCGGCCCGCGCCTCGTTGGCAGCCTGCGCCTGCGGCGCCGTCACCCGGCTGGTTGTCGGCACGGTGGCGCTGGCCCGGGTGGCTGCGGCCGCCCCGTCGGTCGTCGCCGGACTGGGCGCGGTGGCCCGGGCGGCTGGTGTCGCGTCGTCGGCGGTGACCCTGGTCGTACCCGGGACCGTGGCGCTGGCCCGGGCCGGCCCGCCCGAGCTGTCACGTTGGCTCGGCAGGCTCGCTGCCGAACCGTGCGGGCTCGCCGTCGGTGCGGCGGAGCCGGTCGCCCGGTAGGTCGTGCCCGGATTCGGACCGTCCTTCGGCACTTCGGCCGGGCTCGACGCGGTGGCGGTGACGCTGGCCCGGGCCCGAACCGGGGCCGCCGAGGCTTCCGGTTCCGGCTGCTCGACAGCCGATGCCGCCGGCTCCGCCGAGGCTTCCGGTTCCGGCCGCTCGACCGGAGGTGCCGTCGGCGTCGCCGCGGATTCCGCCGCCTCCGCCGGATCCTTCTGCTCGGCCATCGTCGCCCCTCCGCCCACGCCTGCACCCCCGCACCCGGCCGGAACCGGGTGTCTGGGTGTCACGGTGCCACATTCTCCCCGGGTGGCACACCCGGAGTCGGTGCTTGCGGCTCAGCCGTCGCGGCTCGGGCTCGCCGAACCGCTCGCGGACGGGCTGCTGCTCGCCTCGGCGCTGCGGCTGGCCGAGGGAGAGTTGGACGGAGATTCCGAGGCAGGGGAACTCGGCGTCGGGCTGGTGGACGGCGTGGAATCCGGTGTCTCGCTCGGGCTCGGCGAGGTGGAGGGCGTCGGGCTCGTCGTGGGCGAACCGGAGGGCGATCCACTGGGAGAACCGGAGGGCGACCCGGTGGGCTTCGGGGTGGTCGACGGCTTCGGGGTGGTCGACGGCTTCGGGGTCGTCGACGGCTTCGGGGTGGTCGACGGCTTCGGGGTCGTCGTGGGAGCCGGAACGGCGCCGATCACGCGGGTCGCGGCGTAGAGCCGGGACCAGGTGACGGTGGAGATCTTGACGACGTCGCCGGTGGTGGGCGCGTGCACCATCTTGCCGTTGCCGATGTACATGCCGACGTGGTGGATCGTCGTCCAGCTGCTGCCCGAGGCGAAGAAGAGCAGGTCGCCGGGGAGCAGCGCGGTGCGCGACACGGTACGGCTCCGGGTCGCGTAGTACTGGTCGCGGGAGACCCGGGGCAGGTCGAAGTAGTCGGCGCCCTTCGACCGGTAGGCCGCCCACATCAGACCCGAGCAGTCGAACCGGTCCGGCCCCTCCGCGGCCCAGAGGTAGGGGTCGCCGAGCTGGGCGAGCGCGTAGTGAACGGCGGCCAGCGCGCGCGGGTGAGCGGCCATCCCGTTGGCGCTCTGGCCCTGCACGTACCCGGCGCCGAGCTGCTGCTCGGCGGCCTCCTGCTGGCGTTCGAGCGTGACGAGTTGCTCGGCGTTGTCCTCGCGCAGCTTGAGGAGCTTCGCCTCCGCGGTGTGCAGAGCCGTCTCGTTGGTGGTGAACTCGGCCCGGACCGCGCGCAGTTGCGCCTCGGTCGTCGTGTAGTTCTGGTAGGCGGTCTGCTCGGCGGCCTGGGCGCGGGCCAGCTCGCCGGTCGCGGCGGTGGTGGAGCCCTCGACCTTCTCACCGCGAATGATCCGCTGGAGCCGGCTGAGCCCGTCGATCTCCTCGGCGAACTCGGCGGACGGCAGCGCCGCGGCGGCCTTGAACGCGTCGGCGGCCGCCAGGTCGGCCTGCTGCTGGGCCTGGGCCAGCGTGTCGCGGGCGAGCTTCAGCTCCCGGTCGGCGTTGGCGAACTGGGTTTCCGCGTCGGTGCGTTTCTGCCGCAGCTCCAGCAGTGTGTCGCCGAGCAGACCGACCTGGGTCTCGGCGGCGTAGATCTGGCTGGCCAGCGGCCCGGTGCCGAGGGTGCCGCCCGGCGCGCCCGTGGTCGGGTTCGTCGTGACGGGGGCGCCGCCGGGCAGTTGAAGCGACCCTGTGATGGTGGGTCGGGCCCCCGAGTCCGGAACGGCGGGGGGTGGCGCAGGGGCGGCGTACACCGGGGCGGCCATCACCGCGGCGGCTATCGCGCCGAGTAGAGCGGCCCAGAGTCGTGGTCGCAACACCGGCGAGATCACCGGGCTCCGCCGTCGCCGTCGTCGCCCGTGCTCGCTGCCGACCATCCCGCTCCCCATCCGCCGAGCAGTCACCGCGCCGGGGTGGACGCGGCCGTGGGGACGCTACCAGTGAACCCTTTTCAACCCGCACCGCGGATCGTCGTGTTCCGACCCGCGCCCGCGGCCACAACGGACCGCAAAGCGGGTGAAAAAGGGTTCAGTGTGTCCCTCCCCACCCTGTCTTACCTCAGTCGGCGCAGCCTTGTCGATGTGTGGTCGGGTTACGGATGGCTGAGAATGTGGTTAACGCGGCCGCGGACCGTGCCGGTGGAGTCACCGGCCGCCCGTCGTACGCTCGATCGGGACCGCGGGTGGAAGGGACGTGCCATGGACGTCGGACTCAAGCGTGAGCTCGAAGCGAAGGTGTACGCCGGAGAGCGGCTGAGCCGGGAGGACGGGATCGCCCTCTACGAGAGCGACGACCTGGCCTGGCTCGGGCGGCTGGCGCACCACCGGCGCACCGAGCTCAACGGCGATCGGGTGATGTTCAACGTCAACCGGCACCTGAACCTGACCAATGTCTGCTCCGCGTCGTGCGCGTACTGCTCGTTCCAGCGCAAGCCGGGTGAGAAGGACGCCTACACGATGCGTATCGACGAGGCGGTCCGCAAGGCGAAGGAGATGGAGGACGAGCAGCTCACGGAGCTGCACATCGTCAACGGCCTGCACCCCACCCTGCCCTGGCGCTACTACCCGAAGGTGCTGCGGGAGCTGAAGGCGGCGCTGCCGAACGTCAAGCTCAAGTGCTTCACCGCGACCGAGGTGCAGTGGTTCGAGAAGATCAGTGGGCTGAGCGCCGACGAGATCCTCGACGAGCTGATGGACGCCGGCCTGGAGTCGCTGACCGGCGGTGGCGCGGAGATCTTCGACTGGGAGGTCCGCCAGCACATCGTCGACCACGAATGCCACTGGGAGGACTGGTCGCGGATCCACGCGCTGGCCCACCGCAAGGGCATGAAGACGCCGGCCACGATGCTCTACGGCCACATCGAGGAGCCCCGGCACCGGGTCGACCACGTACTGCGGCTGCGGGAGCTTCAGGACGAGACCGGGGGCTTCGCCGTCTTCATCCCGCTGCGCTACCAGCACGACTTCGTCGACTCGGCGGACGGCAAGATCCGCAACCGGATCCAGGCGCGTACGACGATGGCCTCGCCGGCCGAGTCGCTGAAGACGTTCGCGGTGTCCCGGCTGCTCTTCGACAACGTGCCGCACGTCAAGTGCTTCTGGGTGATGCACGGCCTGTCGGTCGCCCAGCTCTCGCTGAACTTCGGCGCGGACGACCTGGACGGCTCGGTCGTCGAATACAAGATCACGCACGACGCGGACTCGTACGGCACCCCGAACACCATGCACCGGGAGGACCTGCTCAACCTGATCTGGGAGGCCGGCTTCCGCCCCGTCGAGCGGGACACCCGCTACAACGTGGTGCGCGAGTACGACGCCGCCCCGTCGCTGGCGGAGCGCCGGGCCGAGCCGCAGCGGGTCTGGGCCTGACCGGGCACGTACTCTCGTAGGGCGATGACTGAACAGCAGAGCAGTTTCCCCCGGCGCGACGCCGAGGGGCGGATACGTTTCCTCGGCGACCTGCTCGGGATAAGCCTCGCCGGCTGGGTGATCGGGGTGCTCGCCCTGGTGTTGTTCGACTGGGCGTTCGCCTCGTTCGGGTCGGGCGGCTTCGGGCGGGCCAACGGGTGGCTCTCGGTGATCCTCCCGGTCTGGCTCTTCTGGGAGGACTTCCGCGCCTGGGAGTTCGGTGCGGCCCGGGTGCTGGCGGGACTGGTCGCCGCCGCGGTCGGGGTGGTCGTCGGGCTACTGGTGGCCGGTCTGGCCGCGGGCCTGCCGGGGCTGCTCTCCGGCGCGCTGGCGGCGGCCGCCTTCACGGTGGCGTACGCCGTGGTGTGGTTTTCCGGCGTCCACTGGCTGGCTCGCCGGACGGGCTGAACCGCCCCTCGCGGGCTGAGGCGTCCGCCGGACCGACCGGCGGAGCGGGAACGGAGTGGTGCAGGTGAGCGCGGCGGTCAAGTACACACTGGGGCGGATAGGGCTGTTCGTCCTCGTGCTGGCGGCCCTCTGGCTGGTCGACATCAACGTCTTCCTGAAGCTGATGCTGGCGTTGGTCTTCTCCGCCGCGCTCTCGTTCTTCCTGCTCAAGGGCTGGCGGGACGAGATGGCCGAGGAGATGGCCGGCGCCGCCCAGCGCCGCCGGGAGGAGAAGCAGCGGCTGCGCTCCGCCCTGGCGGGCGAGGACGAGTCGAGCGAGGGCGAGCGGCAGGACGGGCAGCCCCGGTAGCAGGCTCCGGCGATCCGCCGCCGGCGCCGTCGTGATCGACTCGCCTTCCTTGAAGTCGGGCTGTCCGGGCATGGCGGATGGCCCGACTTCCTTGAGTTCGTACGGGCGAGCCCGGCACGGTCGACCGCGACCGTGCCGGGCTCGTCCGCTGTCACCAGTTGGTCGAGCCGGGCACGTGCGGCCAGGCCTTGTCGACCGGCTTGATGAGGTACGCGACGCCGCCGGAACCGCCGGAGACGCCACCGCTGGCGTTGATCCGCTTGGTGCGCAGCCAGATCTGCTCGAACTGCTCCCGCTGGTAGACGTTGCGCACCACGTCGTTGCTGGACGAGGCCGGGTCGTTGACGATGACGTCGCCATCGGCGGTGAAGCCGACCACCACGAACAGGTGGCCGGAGGTGCCGTAGTTCGCCCCGTCCAGTTCACTGGACAGGAAGGACTGGCTGGTCACGACCGGGATTCCGGCGGCGATGAAGCGTTCCACCTCGTCCAGGGAGTGCAGCCGGGTGACTCGTCCCTCCAGGCCGGGGAAGCTGGCGGCGTAGGCGGTGTTGAACGGCCAGTTGCCCGCGCCGTCGTATGCGTAGTCGAAGGTCATCCGCGCCGCGTGGTTCACGGTCGGGTCCGGGTAGGTCGGGTCCACCCAGGCGGTGTCCGCCTCGGACGGCTTCCGTCCCCAGTACTCGATCACCATCTCGGTGGACGTGGGGGAGCACCACGCCTCGCCGCCGCCGTCGTACTCGGGATAGTGCCCGGCGTGCACGTTCTGCGAGTACCGGGGCACCGGCAGTTCGACGCCCCAGGCGATGTGCCCTGAGCTCGGCGCGACGGTGAACCGGTCCGGGACGTTCGAACTCATCGCGCCGAGCATGTGCACCACCGGCGCGGCGGCCTGCCCGGGCGCCCGGTAGAGGGTCAGCCGCAGCTGGTACGAGCGCAGCAGCACCCCGGCTGACGCGTCGTCGATGCTGAACGTGTCGGTCCAGATCGTCGACCACGGGTCGCCCTGGCTGTTGACGGTGGTCCGCTTGATGTCCGCGTCACCGGAGGCCCAGCGACCCATCACGTACCAGGGGGTCTTGTCGCCGGTGTTGTAACCGCCCTGGAGTTCGACCTGGATCCAGGTGTCGGCGGGGGTCTCGGCGTTCCAGGAGGCGACCAGTTCGGTCGCGTCGAAGCCGACCGCGGTGACCGGGGAGGTCCAGGTGGCGTACTCCCAGGTGCGGGTGGCCCCGGTGTGCGGGTCGGTGTAGTCGGTGGTGCCGGCGGGCCGGGCCAGGGTCAGGCCGGGGCGGGCACCGGGTACGGCACGGGTGCCGGAGTGGCTGCCCCGCCGCCAGTCGGGGTAGCGGGACCAGTCGTGGAAGGTGACCTGCTCGTCGTGGCTGATCGGCCGACCGGCCGCCTGGACGGTCGCGGCGGGGGAGACCGCGTTCGCCGGTGCGGCGGTGCCGAGGAGGGTGAGCGCGGTGACGCCGGCGAGGGCGGCCACGCTCAGGCGTGATCTGACCATGGGTGCTCCGCGGGGGTGTGGTCGGGCATCGTCGCCGGTCAGTCTCCCGCTCGCAGAGAAGTTTCGCCATATCTAGATGGATGGAAAATCATTGCCGAGATGATGATCAGCTTGGCATGGAATAGACACTGGCCGATATTGATATGACCATGAGACGGGTGGTGGAGTGTCCTCCACCGAGCGGGATCTCCCGCCCCCCGAGGAGGTTGTCCATGGCCTTCCGTACACCCACCCGTCTCCGTCGCTCCCTGGCGCTCGCCGTCGCCGCCGGCCTGGGACTCGTCACCGTCGCCGCCGGGCCGGTCTCGGCACGGCCGGCCCCGGAACCCGGTGGCTCGGCCGCCGCGGCCTACCGGGTGCTCGGCCCGCGTACCCTCGCCGACCGCAACGCGGTGGCGCGGACCGGAGCCGCCATCGACTACAGCGAGCACGGCGTGCTGTACGTCTCGGCCACGACGGCCGAGGCCGCCGCGATCACTCGGCTGGGCTTCCGGCTGGAACCGGACGACGCGCCGCCCGCGCCCGACCACGGCGAGGTCGGCACCCTCGCCTTCCCGCCCGCCGACTCGAACTACCACGACTACGCGGAGCTGACCGCCGTGGTGAACCAGGTCGTCGTGGACCACCCGACGATCGCCCGCAAGCTCAGCATCGGCAGCTCCTACCAGGGCCGCGACCTGATGGCCGTGAAGATCTCCGACAACGTGACCACCGACGAGAACGAGCCGGAGATCCTCTTCAACGCGCAGCAGCACGCCCGCGAGCACCTCACCGTGGAGATGGCGATCTACTTGCTGAACCTCTTCACCGACGGGTACGGCAGCGACTCGCGGATCACGAACATCGTGAACGGTCGGGAGATCTGGATCGTGCCGACGGTGAACCCGGACGGCAGCGAGTACGACATCGCCACCGGCTCCTACCGCTCCTGGCGCAAGAACCGGCAGCCGAACAGCGGCTCCTCGGCGATCGGCACCGACCTGAACCGGAACTGGGGCTACCAGTGGGGCTGCTGCGGCGGCTCGTCCGGCTCGGCCTCGTCGGAGACCTACCGGGGCCCGTCGGCGTTCTCCGCGCCGGAGACGCAGGCGCTGCGGAACTTCGTCAACAGCCGGGTGGTCGGTGGGGTGCAGCAGATCAAGGCCAACATCGACTTTCACACGTACTCGCAGCTCGTGCTCTGGCCGTTCGGCTACACGACGGCCAACACGCCGAGCGGGATGACGGCCGACCAGTACAACACCTTCGCCACCATCGGGCAGCAGATGGCGGCCACGAACAGCTACACGCCGGAGCAGTCCAGCGACCTCTACATCGCCGACGGCACCAGCATCGACTGGATGTGGGCGGCGCACGGCATCTGGGCGTACACCTTCGAGATGTACCCGGGGTCGGCCGGTGGCGGCGGCTTCTACCCGCCCGACGAGGTGATCCCGGCGCAGACCTCCCGCAACCGGGAGGCGGTGCTGATGCTCAGCGAGTACGCCGACTGCCCGTACCGGGCGATCGGCAAGCAGGCGCAGTACTGCGGCGGAGGCGGCGGCACCACGGTCTGGTCGGACACCTTCGAGACCGCCACCGGCTGGACCGTCAACCCGTCCGGCACCGACACCGCGACTCTGGGGGCCTGGGAGCGGGGCGCCGCCCAGGCGACCACCTCCAGCGGAGCCAAGCAGCTCACCCCGTACGCCGGCGGCAACGACCTGGTCACCGGCCGGCTGGCCGGCACCTCGGCCGGTGACCACGACCTCGACGGCGGAGTGAGCAGCGTCCGGTCGCCGGCGGTTTCGCTGCCGTCCAGCGGCACGCTCACCCTCTCGCTGGCCTGGTACCTGGCACACGGCTCGAACTCCTCGTCGGCCGACTACCTCCGGGTGAGCGTGGTGCACAACGGCGGCACCACCACCCTGCTCAACCAGGCCGGTTCGGCGACCAACCGCAACGGCTCCTGGGCGGTGGCGAACCTGAACCTCACCCCGTACGCCGGGCAGAGCGTACGGATCCTGGTGCAGGCGGCGGACGCCTCGGGTGCGAGCCTCGTCGAGGCGGCTGTGGACAACGTCACCATCACCGCCTCCTGATCCGGTGGGGCCCCGTCCCGCCCCCGACGGGGCCCCACCCACCCGCCTGCGGATCGGGGCAATTCGGTAACCAACGACCGATCGGGCCGGACTCCGGGCGGTCCGACGATCGACCCGCCTGGATGGGCCCCTTCATCGATGGGGCCCGCTCGGCCGGTGCGCTACCGTCTTACCGACCGTTCCCAGCGAAGCCGGTGTGACTCCGGTGCTGTCCCGCAACTGTGATACCCCTCCGCGTGGAGGGGACGAGCCAGGTCGCCTGCGGATCGGTCGCGACCCGCGCTCTCGAGGAAGGGCGCCTCGCGGACGGGCGCTGTGTCCCTGTCGGCGAAGCACCACGCTCCTCGACCGACAGGAGGACCGATGTCCAGACGTACCCCTCGGCTGTTCGCCGCGACCCTCGCGATCGCCGCGCTCGCCCTCGGCGCCTGCGCAGAAAAGACCGACGACACGCCCGAAGCCGACACCGGACAGTCGGCCGCCGCCGCTTTCCCGGCCACCGCCGGCAAGGTCACCCTCGACCAGCGTCCCGAGAAGATCGTCTCCCTCACGCCGAGCGCGACCGAGATGCTCTTCGCCATCGGCGCCGGCCCGCAGGTGATCGCGGTCGACGACAACTCGAACTACCCGGCGGACGCGCCGAAGACCGACCTCTCCGGTTTCCAGCCCAACGCGGAGGCGATCGCCGGCCGGAACCCCGACCTGGTGGTGATCTCCGACGACCGGAACAAGATCGTCGACCAGCTCGCCAAGCTCAAGATCCCGGTCTACCTCACGCCGGCGGCGACCACCCTCGACGACACGTACCAGCAGATCACCGAGCTGGGCACCCTCACCGGGCACCCCACCGAGGCGGCCGACCTCACCCAGCGCATGCGCGACGAAATCGCCAAGCTGGTGAAGGACCTCCCGCAACGGCCGGAGAAGCTCACCTACTACCACGAGCTGGGCACGGAGCTGTACAGCGCGACCAGCAAGACCTTCATCGGCTCGCTCTACGCCATGGCCGGCCTGGAGAACATCGCCGACCCGTCGGACGCCGACGGCAAGAACGGCGGCTACCCGCAGCTCTCCCAGGAGGTCATCGTCAAGGCCGACCCGGACTTCGTCTTCCTCGCCGACACGAAGTGCTGCCAGCAGAACGCCGACACGGTCAAGGCGCGCGCCGGCTGGTCCGGGATCAGCGCGGTGAAGAACAACCAGGTGGTCGCGCTGGACGACGACATCGCCTCCCGCTGGGGACCGCGCGTGGTCGACCTGCTCCGGTCGATCGTGGACGCGGTCGCCAAGGTGCCCGCGTGACGGAGCACCGTCGGTGACCAGGGTCGCACCCGTGATCCCCGACGCGCCGCCCACCCGGCTGGCCGGGACGCCGACCCCGTCCCGGCCCGCCGGCCTGCGGCCCGGATGGCTGGCCGCCGGGATCGTCGCGGTGCTCGTCGCACTGGTGGCCGGGGTGTCGCTCGGCCCGGTCACCATCCCGCCGGGCAGCGTCGCCGCCGAACTGCTCAACCTGCTGCCCGGCGTACACCTGGACAGCGGGCTCAACGAGCGGGAAATCGCGATCGTGACCGAGCTGCGGCTGCCCCGGGTGGTGCTCGGCCTGCTCGTCGGCGGGATGCTCGCCCTGGCCGGCGGCTGCTACCAGGGCGTGTTCCGCAACCCGCTGGCCGACCCGTACCTGCTCGGCGTGGCCGCCGGGTCGGGCCTCGCGGTGACCGCGGTGATCGCCCTCGGCGGCGCCGGCACCGAAGGTGCGCTCACCGGCCTGCCGCTGACCATCCCGCTCGCCGCGTTCGCCGGCTCGCTGGGCGCGGTGGCGTTGACCTACCTGCTCGGCGCGGCAGGTGGCCGCAACCGTTCGCCCGCCATGCTGATCCTGGCCGGGGTGGCCGTCTCCGCGTTCCTCTCCGCCGGGCAGACCTACCTTCTGCAACGGCACTCCGACAGCATCCAGGCGGTCTACTCCTGGCTGCTCGGCCGGCTCGCCACCGCCGGCTGGCACGACGTGCTGCTGGTCCTGCCGTACGCCGTACTCACCGGCGTCGTGGTGTTGCTGCACGGCCGGGAACTGGACGTCCTGTCGGTCGGTGACGACGAGGCGAGCAGCCTCGGCCTGCACCCGCAGCGCTCCCGCTACCTGCTGATCGCCGCGGCCTCGCTCGGCACCGCCGCGGCGGTCTCCGCCACCGGCCTGATCGGCTTCGTCGGCATCATCGTGCCGCACACCGTGCGGCTGCTCGCCGGATCGAGCTACCGGGTGATCCTGCCGCTCTCCCTGCTCTTCGGCGCCGCCTTCCTGGCGCTCACCGACGTGGCGGCACGTACCGTCGCCGCGCCCGCCGAGATCCCGATCGGTGTGGTGACGGCCCTGCTCGGCGGCCCGTTCTTCGTCCTGGTCCTGCGCACCGCGCGGCGGGTGCTCACGTGAGCGCCGCACGGGCCGTCGAGGTGCGTGACCTGCACGTCACCCTGGACCGCACGCCGATCCTCGCCGGCGTCGACCTGACCGTCGCCGTCGGCGAGTGGGTCACCGTGATCGGTCCCAACGGCGCCGGCAAGTCGACCCTGTTGCGCGCCGTCGGCGGGCTGCTGGCCGCGCCGGGCGCCGTCACCCTCTTCGGTACGCCCATCGAGTCGCTGCGCCGGCGGGACCGGGCCCGGGTGGTGGCCACGGTGGCACAGTCCCCGGTGGTGCCGCCCGGCATGTCGGTACTGGACTACGTGCTGCTCGGCCGCACCCCGTACATCCCGTCGCTGGGGCGGGAGTCGGCCGCCGACCTGGCCGCCGTGCACGAAGTGCTGGCGCGGCTGGACCTGACCAGCTTCGTACGGCGCGAACTCGCGACCCTCTCCGGCGGTGAACGGCAGCGGGTCTTCCTGGCCCGGGCGCTCGCCCAGGGCGCCACGCTGATGCTGCTCGACGAGCCGACCAGCGCGCTGGACATCGGCCACCAGCAGGAGGTGCTGGACCTCGTCGACCAGTTGCGCCGTGAGCACGGGCTGACCGTGGTCGCCACCATGCACGACCTCTCGATCGCCGGCGAGTACGCCGACCGGATGGTGCTGCTAGCGGCCGGCCGGGTGGCCGCCGCCGGGACTCCCCGGGAGGTGCTCACCGAACGGCTGCTCGCCGAGCACTACAAGGCCAGCGTCCGCGTGGTCGACGGCGACCACGGCCCCCTTATAGTTCCCGTCCGCCGCCGCTGACCCCTCCGCGCTGCCGCCGGTCGCCGTCGCGCGGTCGCTGCTGTCCCGCGGTCGCTGCTGTCCTGCAGTCATGATCGCGCTCGATCCTTGATTTAGTGCCCTCCCCGCCGCGTCGAGGCCACTACAACCTGGATCGAGCGCGATCATGCTGCGGTGCGGTGCGGTGCGGTGCGGTGCGGTGCGGTGCGGTGCGGTGCGGGGGTGCGGGGGTGCGGGGGTGCGGGGTCAGGGGCCGCCGATGTCGATGACCGAGAAGAGGGCCCCCTGGGGGTCGCGTAGGGCGGCGAACCGGCCGGTCGGGATGTCCCTCGGCGGCACCAGGATGGACCCGCCCAGCGTGGCGGCCCGGGCTGCGGCCGCGTCGGTGTCGGCGACCGCGAAGTAGACCGTCCAGTACGCCGGCAGGTCGTCCGGGAAGTCGTCGGCGAGCGGAGGCATCATCCCGGCCACGATCTGCGCGCCGAGCCGCCAACCGGTGTAGGTCATCGATCCGACCAACTGGTCGTCCGGCTGCCAGCCGAAGACCAGCTCGTAGAAGACCTTGGCCCCCTCGGGGTCGGGGGTGACCAGTTCGTTCCAGGCCATCGCGCCCGGAACGTTGAAGACCTCGCCACCGGGCATCGCCAACGGTTGCCAGACGCTGAACGACGCGCCGGCCGGGTCCGCGAAGACCGCCATCCGGCCGCGGTCGAACACCTCGAACGGTGGTACCACCACCTGCCCGCCGGCCCGCTCGACCCGTCCGGCGACCAGGTCGGCGTCGTCGGTGGCCATGTAGGTCGACCAGATCGGCACCTGGTCGGGGATGGCCGGCGGACCGGCCCCGGCGACCGCGCGCCCCTGTAGCTGGAAGACCGTGTAACCGCTCGCCTCCGGCTCCGGCGCCACTCGTCCGGTCCAGCCGAACAGCTCCGGATAGAACCGCCGCGCGTCGACCAGGTCGGGGGTGGCCAGGTCGGCCCAGCAGGGCGTACCCGGCGGGACGGTGTTCACGGCGACCCCTCTCGGCTCGGGGCGACACGACGTCTCCCTTGCCGGAATCCTGGCACCGCCCGACCGACGTGCGGGGTCGAAACGGACAAATCGTCAGCTGAATCGGCGACCCTCGTCCCGCCGGTACGCCCAGACTGCCAGCGTCGCAAGGGCCACCACCCAGACGCCCAGCATGGTCAGCGGCAGCGGGCGCGCCGGGTAGTCGCCGACGGTCGCCCACATCAGCTCGACCGCGCCCCGGGTGGGCAGGTACGGCGCGATCACCTCGATGAACCCCGGCGCCTCGTCCGGGGCGGAGAGCAGGCCACCGCCGAAGGCGAGCGGGAAGAAGATGATCTGCGCGACCACGATGGCCGCCTTGCTGGGCAGTGAGTAGCCGATGGCGAGCCCCATCAGCGTGAACGGCACCGACACCACCGCCACGGTGCCGATGGCCAGCAGGAACGCCATCGGCGTGATCTGCGCGGCGGTCAGCGTCGCACCGATCACCACCACCGGGATCAGCGACAGGTAGGTGAGGACGAGCCCGGCCAGCACGCGACCGGCGAGCCGGGGCCCCGGCCCGGCGGGCAGGGTTCGGGTGTACGGATCCCAGGGCTGCGCGCGATCCTCGGCGACGCCGATGCCGTACTGGAAGATGTTGGCGCTCATCACCGCGAACGTGACCATCGAGGCGGTGGCGTACGTGGCCCCGACGGCGTCCTTGCCGGCGAACGGCACCACGAAGAAGAGCATCGCGGCGGCGGGGAAGAACGCGCTGCCGACGACGGCGATCGGGATGCGGACGGTCTCCAGCAGTTGGTACCGGGTGTGGACCAGGGTGAGTTGCATCCCTTCCCCCTCCTCAGGCGGTGGCCGGTCGGCCGCCTGCGGCGGCGGTGGTGGGCTCGTCGTCATCGCCGGCCGGCCGGCTCCCGACCGTCACCGGGCTGTCGCCCGGCCGGGGTCCACGGGAGTCGCCGTTCGGCGACTCCTCGGCAGTGATGGCGAGGAACGCCTCCTCCAACGAGGTGGGGCGTACCTCCAGGTCGGTGAAGGCGACTCCGGCGGTGACCAGGTCCCGCACCAACTGGTCGGCGTCGGTGGTGAGCAGGTGGTTGCGGCCGTCGATCAGCTCGGACCGCACCACCCCGGGCAGCGCCGGCAGGTCGTCGGCGACGAAGCTGACCCGACGTACGCCGACCACGGAGCGGACCGCGTCCACGCTGTCGTCGGCTAGCACCCGACCGTGCCCGATCACCACGACCCGGCTGGCCAGCGCCTCCACCTCCTCCAGGTAGTGGCTGCTCAACAGCACCGTCCCGCCTTCGGCGTGGAAGGCGCGGATGGCGGCCCAGAGGGTGCGGCGGGCCTCGACGTCGAGGCCGGTGGTCGGCTCGTCGAGCAGCACCAGCCGGGGGCGGCCGACGAAGGCCAACGCCACTGCCAGTCGTCGGCGCTGGCCGCCGGAGAGACCACCGGTCTGCCGCCGGATCTGGTCGGTAAGCCCGAAACGGTCGAGCAATTCGTCGCGGGGCACCGGGTCGGCGTAGTGCGCGGCGGCGAAGTCCACCACCTCACCGACGCGCAACGTGCCGGGCAGGCCGGTCTCCTGCGGCGTCATGCCGAGCTGCCGCCGTGGCGCCGGGTCGCGAGGGTCACCGCCGAAGACCTCCACCCGACCGGAGGTGGGGCGGCGCAGACCGACGATCAGATTCATCAGGGTGCTCTTGCCGGCGCCGTTCGGCCCGAGCAGGCCGACCATCTCGCCGGCACGGACGGTCAGGTCGACCCGGTCGAGAGCCAGCACGTCGCCGTAGCGGCGGGAGACCTGGTCGGCGCGCGCCAGGATCATGCGGTTCTCCTTCATGGATACCGTGAATCTCTGCCGGCTCTCTGTCTACTCCGCCGATGCCAGTCCCGCTGCCCCGTGAGCAGCGTGTCGACTACTCCGCGTGCGCGCCTCGCCCAGGTGCCGCCCAGCCGCGGACGTTCAGCCGGCCAGGGCGGCTGGCAGCGGGTCCCGGTGCAGCACGGCCAGCCCGGACACCGCCCGGGTCAGCACGACGTAGAGCCGGTGCAGGCCGCGTGGTTCGGCGGCCACGATCGCGGCCGGCTCGACGACCACCACGTGGTCGTACTCCAGGCCCTTCACCAGCGTCGCCGGCACCACGGTGACCCGCGCCGCGGTCGACACGTCGTCGGCGGTCGCGGTCTCGACCCCCGCGTCGGCGAGCACCGTCCGCAACTGCTCCACCGCGTCGTCGGCGGCGATGACACCGACCGAACCGTCGTGCGTGAGCGCCGCCCGCACCTCGGCCACCGCCGCAGCGGTCAGATCAGTCACCGTACGCACGTCGAGCCCGCCGTCACTGCGCAGCGACTCGGCGGGCGGGACGTTCACGGCGAGTGCCGGGAGCAACCGGTTCGCGAACGCGACCACGGCGGCCGGTACCCGGAAGCCGACCGTCAACGGAACCACTACCGCGTCCGGCTTGCCCAGGTGGGCGAGGGTCTCGCGCCAGTCGGTGGCGGCCCAGGGGGCGGTGCCCTGCGCCAGGTCGCCGAGGAGGGTGATCGACGCGTGCTCGCTGCGGCGCGCGATGGCCCGGCACTGCATCGGCGAGAGGTCCTGTGCCTCGTCGATGACGACGTGGCCGAAGCCGGCCGGTCGCTCGATCAGTCCCGCGGCCTCGTCGATGAGGACCGCGTCCGCGGCCGTCCACCGGGTCGCCTTCGCGGTGCGTGGGGGCTTCGCCCAGGTCAGCTGCGCCTGTTCGGTTTCGGTGAGCAGACCGTCCGCAGCGGCGGCGAGTGCCGCCGGGTCGGCGAGCAGGGCGTGCACGAGACCCTCCGGGGTGACCGCCGGCCAGACCGCGTCGAGGAAGGTCGTCACCGGCCGTGACTTCGCCATCCGGCGCAGCCAGGCGTCGCTGGGCGACTCGGCGCGGCGCGCCTCGGACTGCCGTTGCAGCAGGCTCACCACCCGCGCCCGGACCCGCTCACGGCCGACGGCGTACGGCAGCCCTTCCTGACAGGTCTCCTCGAGCACCCGGTGCAGCGGCTCCAGCCCGATCCGCCAGCGGAACGAGCCGTCGGACACCATGATCGGCTCGGTCGGCTCCCCGATGTGGATCTCGAGCGCGCGGCGCAGCACCTCCGCCATCCGTACGTCGTGCTTCAGCGTCGCCGTGACGACGTCGTCGACCGCGCGCATCGGCACCCGCGCCACCAGGTCCTCCACCGTGGACTGCTCGACCTCCACCTCGCCGAGGGCAGGCAGCACCGCCGCGATGTACGACAGGAACGCCCGGTTCGGTCCGACGATCAGCACGCCGGACCGGTTCAGCCGCTCCCGGTGCAGGTAGAGCAGGTAGGCGGCCCGGTGCAGCCCGACCGCGGTCTTTCCGGTGCCCGGCGCGCCCTGCACGCAGATCGAGTCGGCGAGGTCGGCTCGGACGAGTTCGTCCTGCTCCGGCTGGATGGTGGCGACGATGTCCCGCATCGGCCCGACGCGGGGGCGTTCGATCTCGGCGGTCAGGATCCGGCTCGCGGTGCCGAGTTCCTCGCCCCGATCCAGATGCTCGTCCTCGAAGCTGGTCAGCACGCCGGTGCTGAACCCGAACCGGCGGCGTACGGTCACCCCCTGCGGGTCCCGGGCGCTGGCCCGGTAGAACGACCGGGAGACCGGGGCCCGCCAGTCGATCACCATCGGCTCGCCCAACTCGTCGGTGACGTGCCGCCGTCCGACGTGGTAGACACCGACGACCTCGTCGTCGGGGCCGGCGTCGTCGCTGTGCCGGCGGTCGGCGGTCCCGCCGAAGTTCAGCCGGCCGAAGAAGAGCGGGGTGCTCGGGTCGTCGGCCAGCTCCTTCACCCGGCGGGCCATGTGGCGGCCCAGCTGTTCGGCGGTGTACGAGTCACCGGCGACCTTGTCACCGGTGGTGAAGAGGGCCTGCGCGCGTTCCCGCATCCGGCGCAGCGCCGCTCGGGAACTCTCCAGGTGGGCGCGCTCCGACGTCAGTTCCTCATCGAGGCGGGCAGGGTCGTTAGACGTGTGGGCGGCAAGGGTCATCCGAGGCGACCTTCCGGTGCGTTCGTGTGATCGGTTGACCTGGGCCGCCCGGCGCTCCGTCGACGCGGTGCCGGCTGTGCCCATAGGCAGGAGGCGCGCGTCAACGCGCGCGATCGTCCACCTTACGCCTCGACGCGGCCGGCGCCGAGTGAATTCCGGACCGGTGCGCGGCCCGCTGCCGGTCGCCGTGCGGTTGCCGCGCCAGTCGCCTTGATCCGGCGCCCGCCCTGCGCGGACACGTGTGCGCGGCCCCTCGGCAGCCAACGCGCACACGAACGCCGGCGTCACCAACTCCGTTGAGGTTGATACCTCTCAGGCATATTTATGCCCCAGAGGTATCAACCTCGTGGTGATGTCCGATGGTCGGCCAACCGGCCAACCGGCCAACCGGCCAACCGGGCGGCAGGGCCGCCAGGCTGCCGCGCGGCCGGGCTGCCAGGCGGCAGGGCAACCGGGCGACAGGTCCGGTGCGTACCCCGAGATGGCCCCCTCGGGGAGCGCGCCGGGTGGGGTGGACGGCGAGGTGGGGCAACGGCCGGGATCATGGAGGGTATGACGGAGCCGCCTGCCGAGCGACGCGGAGTGATGGTCAGTGACCCGCAGGTGATGCGGGCGCTGGCTCATCCCGCCCGACTCGCGATCATGGAACAACTGAGTGCGCTCGCCGAGGGTGCGACCGCCACGGAGTGCGCCGAGGTGGTCGGCCTCTCGCCGAGCGCCACCAGCTACCACCTGCGGGAGCTGGCCAAGGCCGGCCTGGTCGAGCCGGCGCCGAGCCGTGGTGACGCGCGGGAGCGGATCTGGCGGGCCGTCGGCTCCAGCTGGACGGTGGACGCTGGTCGCGACGCCGCGCCGGAGGCCGTGGCGGCGCAGACCGCGCTCGTCGAGGCGTTCCTCGCCGTCGAGCTGGAGCGCAGCCGCAACTGGTTGCGGCGCGCGTCGACCGAGCCGCCCGAGTGGTACGACGTCGCCCGGCTCTTCGACAGCCAGCTTCTGATCACCGCGGCGGAGCTCGCCGAGCTGAACGATGCGGTGGATCGGCTGCTGGAGCCGTACCGCAAGCGGACGCGTACCGATCCGCCGTCCGACGCCCGGACAGTCTCGATCCACTACAAGGCGCTGCCGCTGGAGTGAACAGGGGTTGCCCCGAGCAGTTGTGAAGGAATATTTTCGAAGTATGTCTTTCACAACTGCTCGGTCGCGCTGGTCGGACGTCTGGCTCGTCACCGCCGCCCGAGGCATCTCCAGCTGCGGCGACTTCCTCGCCGCGAGTGCGCTCACCCTCACCCTGCAGAGCGCCGGGGCCGGCGGCCTGGCCGTCTCCGGCCTGCTGCTGGCCGCGACCCTGCCGCTGGTGGCGCTGGCCCCGCTGACCGGGCGGCTCGCCGACCGGGTGGACAGCCGCACGCTGCTGGTGGTCGTCGGTCTGGCGCAGGCAGGTATCTGCCTGGCGCTCGCGCACACCCCGCAACCGGCGCTGGTGATCCTCCTCGTCGGGCTCCTCGCCGCCGGTCTGGCGGTGACCCAACCGGTGCTCGCCGCCCTGGTGCCCGCGATGGTCCGGCCGACGGACCTGCCCCGCGCCAGCGCCCTGCAACAGTCGGCCGGCACGCTCGGCGTGCTCGCCGGCCCGGCTCTCGCCGGTGTGCTGGTCGGCGGGTTCGGGGTACGCCTCCCGTTGCTGATCGACGCGGCCAGCTACCTCGCTCTCGTGGGGGCCGGGCTCCTGATCCGTACCCGGCGGGGTGGCCGCAGGTCGGTGACGACGAGCGGGGTCGGCAGCGGCGGTACGGCGCCTGTCTGGCGGCTACGCCGCGATCCGCTGCTGCTCGCCACGGTCGTCGGTGTGGCTGGGGTGATCGGCGCGGTCGGTGCCATCAACGTCGTGGAGGTCTTCTTCATCCGCGAGACGCTGCACAGCACGACGACGATGTACGGGCTGGTGACCGGCTGCTGGACGCTGGGTGTCCTGGCCGGTGCGTGGATCTTCGCGCGGGTGGCCGGACGGCTCCGCGGCGACGCGGCACTCGCGGGCGGCAATCTCGCGCTGCTCGGTGGATGCTGCCTGGCGGTCCTGGCGTCGGCGGCCGTGCCGTCGGCGGCGCTGCTGGTGCCGATCTGGCTCGCCGGGGGGATCTGCAACGGAGGAGACAATGTCTTCGGCAACGTGCTGCTGGCCCGCCGCGTGCCCGAGGCGGCCCGCGGCCGCGCCTTCGCCGTGTACGTGGGCGCAGTGCAGGGTGCGTCGATGGTGGGCTACCTGGCGGGCGGGTTCCTGCTCGAACTGCTCGCCCCCCGGCCGTTGGTGGCCGCCGCCGGGGTCGCCGGCCTGATCGCGGTCGCGGTGCTGGCCGTACCTCTCGCCAAAGCGGCGCGGGCCGAGCGCGACGGTCGGGTCCCGGTCGGGGGCGGCGCGGAAGCGCCGGCCCCGGAGGAGCGGGCGGAGGCGGCACGCGTGCCGGATGCGGGGTTGGCCACTCCCACACCGGGCCGCTGAGCCGATGCCCGTGGGCGGGGATACGGTCAGGGCATGGCTGCTGATCGCATCGCCCGCCCTCGGGTCGGGCACATCCAGTTCCTCAACTGCCTCCCGATCTACTGGGGGCTGATGCGATCCGGAGCGCTGATCGACGTGGACCTGTACAAGGACACGCCGGACCGGCTCAACTCCGCGCTGGTCACCGGCGATCTGGACATCGGGCCGATCTCGCAACTCGAGTACCTGCGGCACGCCGACGAGTTGCTGCTCCTGCCGGGCCTGGCGGTCGGCAGCGACGGGCCGGTGCTCTCGGTCAACATCGTCTCCACCCGGCCGCTCGCCGAGCTGGACGGTGCCCGGGTCGCGCTCGGCTCGACCTCGCGGACCGGTGTGCTGCTCGCGCAACTGCTGCTCGGCGAGCGGTACGGAGTGCGCCCCGAGTACTTCCGCTGCCCGCCGGACCTGACGCAGATGCTGCTGGAGGCGGATGCCGCCGTGGTCATCGGTGACGTGGCGCTGCGCGCGCTCTACGAGGCGCCGAAGCTGGGTCTGGAGGTCACCGACCTGGGGCAGGCCTGGCGGGAGTGGACCGGACTGCCGATGGTCTTCGCGGTCTGGGCGGTATGCCGCGACTTCGCGGCGGCCCATCCCGGCCGGGTCAAGGAGGTGCACGAGGCGTTCCTGCGCTCCCGTGACCTCTCCCTGACGGAGCTGGACCAGGTCGCGGAGGCGGGCGCCCGCTGGGAGCCGTTCGACGCGGAGACCCTGGCCACGTACTTCCGGACCCTGGACTTCTCCCTCGGCGACCGGCAGGTCGCCGGCCTGCGCGAGTTCGCCCGGCGGGCCGCCGCCCTCGGCGAGGCGCCGGCACTGCCGGCGGACGGCCCCGCCTTCTTCGCCGGCTGACCACTCGCGTTCGGCGCGTCCTGCCGCCTCATCGACGAGAGACCGCCCTGGCCATCGCTGCGGCCAGGGCGGTCTCTCGTTCGTTCAGGATGGTCAGGTGGCGTCCCGGAGCAGGGCTTCGGTGATCTTCTGGCAGTTCTTCATGCCGTAGTCGTAGCCCATGTCGATCGGGTACTTGACCATCACGCCCATCGTCCAGGTGTCGCCGATGGCCAGGCAGTTGATGTGCATCTCCTGCTCCCTGGTCCGGTCGATCCACCCGTTCTTGATGGCGATCTGCTTTCGTTCCGCGGCCGGGAACGCCTTCCGGATTCCGAAGTCGCCCGTGCCGCGGACCTGGCGCATCTCGTTGATCAGCCAGTCGGTCCACTCGGGCCCCGCGGCCTTGCCCTCGGCGATGCAGTTACCGAGGCGGGCCACGTCCCGGGGGGAGAGGGCGGTACGGCTCCAGCCGCCGTCGGGAGCGACGCTGCTGTCCGTGAGGCCGCACATCGAGATCGCGCGCTTGATCGAGGCGGACCGTCCGACGCTGTTGTAGAACTGCTCGGCCCGGGTGTTGTCACTGTCCCGGATGATCATGGTGGCGTCGGCGAGTTTGGCGTCACTCGGCTTCTGCCCGTTCTCGTCGGCCCGGCGCAGGTAGTCGGCGACGACCCAGGACTTGATCAGCGAGGCGGTGGTGCTGGTCTCGTCCATGGTCTTCGAGCCGATGATCTCGCCGGTCCGCCGGTCCAGGACGGCCCATCCGTACCAGCCCTCGATGTCGAGGTCGAGGTCCTTGGCCTCGAACGGCAGCGGTGGCAGGGACGGGCTGTTGCTCGGCTCCGCCGAGGGCCGGTTGCTGCGGTCGCCGGGCACGTTGGTGGCCCGCGTATCTTCGCCGGCGCCCGCGCCCCAGGTCGCCGCGGCCTGGGACACGAACGGCGAGCCGGGCAGCAGGCGCAGCGATACGAGCACCAGGCCGATGAGGATCACTGCGACGGCGATCAGCCGCAGCGGGGATGCGTCCCGGTTGCGCCGGTTGCCGGCCATCAGAGCTTCCCGGCCGGCTGCTGCGGCACCTTGAGCACGGCGCCGGGCTGCGGGGTCACCAACTGGGTGGCCACGCTGGCACAGGCCTTGGCAGCGTAGGAGAGGCTGCGACTGGCCGGGTACCGCATCATCACCGCGAGACTCCACTTGTCCGTGACGGCGAGGCAGTTGACGTGCCAGTTGCTGTCGTACGCCAGCTGGGTCCAGCCGTTCTTGATGCTGACCGGTCCCTGTGCCTTGATCGACGCCGGTAGGCCGTCGATGATCCCCCACTTGCCGCCGCCGGACTCCTTCTTCTGCTCTTTCACGCTGCCGCGGACCTTGCTCATCTCGTCGAGCACCCACTTGGTCCACTTCGGGCCGGCCGCCTTGCCGTCGGCGATGCAGTCACCGAGCCGGACGGCGTCGCGCGGGGACATCCGGGTGAAGCTCCACCAGCCCTCGAACTTGGGCACGTTGCCGCGCCTGGTGTCGGTGAGGCCGCAGATGCTGATCGCCCGCTTGATCACCGGGCTCGGCTGGCCGTTCGGCAGCTTCTGGTACGAGCCGCCGGCGGCGTAGTAGACCTCGTTGGCGGCGTCGTCGTTGCTGTCCCGGATGGCGAGGCTGGCCGCCTTCAACATGTCGGCCGGAGGCTTCTTGTCGTCGAGCTGGCGCAGGTAGTCGCTGACGATCCAGGCTTTGATCATCGACTCGGTCGAGCTGGTCGAGGCCATGTTCTTCGACCCGGAGATCTTGCCGGTCTTCCGGTCCATGAGGGCCCACGAGAAGAACTCGCCGTCGAAGTCCACCGAGACCGGCCCGGCGGCCAGGGTCGGCGGTGGCGGTGGGGTGGGTGCGGGCGCCGCGACGCTGGCCCCGCCACCTCCACCGCTGCTGCCGCCGTCGCTGGAAAGGCGGGCGTAGGCGGTCGGAACGATCAAGGCGCTACCGAGGAGGACTGCCGCGACGGCGAGCACCATGGTCACGCGGGAACGCATGAGTGGGTGAGCTCCAGATGTAGGGGCCGGGGGGACCGGCTTTCTGTCAGGACGGCCCGGCTGATCGCCCAGGCCGGGGATGGTCCACAGCCCGTGGGGACGGCGATTGTCGCCAGCCGATCGGTGCGACGTCGGAAGTCTACGTCCGCAGCCGCGATATGCCAGCGCCTGGCACCTGGCAAGTTGCCGTGAAGGCGGGATATAGACCCGTTATGCGACTTACGGGATGGTTCATCTTTGTTCCGTAAGGCACGTTATCCGGACTGTCCTTAAAAGTTCCGTAAGGGAGGCGGGGATCGGCCGACGTTCCGATTCGGAAGATGTGCTCGGATTCCTATTACACCCCCTGGTGTATCCGGTCGTGAGCTGTAACACTTGTCGTCATGTATGGCAACGACTTCGGCGCCCCGGAGGAGGCATCCGGCGGCGGCCTGCTCGGTGAGGTCGAGGCGGCCGAGGCCGCCCTGCGCGAGGCGGCGGCCCGACAGCGGCGGGGCGCGCCCGCGTCCGACGACGACCTGGCGGGGTTCTTCGCCGAGGTCGTCGAGGCGGACCAGAAGATCGAGCCACGCGACTGGATGCCGGAGGCGTACCGCAAGACGCTCATCCGGCAGATCGCCCAGCACGCACACTCCGAGATCATCGGCATGCAGCCGGAAGGAAACTGGATCAGCCGGGCGCCGTCGCTCAAGCGCAAGGCGATCCTGCTCGCCAAGGTTCAGGACGAGGCCGGGCACGGGCTCTACCTCTATGCTGCCGCCGAGACCCTCGGGATCAGCCGCGACGAGCTGGTCGACCTGCTCCTGAACGGCCGGCAGAAGTACAGCTCGATCTTCAACTACCCCACCCTCACCTGGGCGGACGTCGGTGCCATCGGCTGGCTGGTCGACGGCGCCGCGATCGTCAACCAGGTGCCGCTGTGCCGGTGCTCCTACGGGCCGTACGCCCGCGCAATGATCCGCATCTGCAAGGAGGAGTCGTTCCACCAACGGCAGGGCTACGAGATCCTGCACACACTTTCCCACGGCACCGCCGAGCAGAAGGCGATGGCCCAGGACGCGCTGGACCGCTGGTGGTATCCGTCGCTGGCGATGTTCGGCCCACCTGACGGCGAGTCGACGCACTCCACGCAGTCGATGGCCTGGAAGATCAAGCGCTTCTCGAACGACGAGCTGCGCCAGCGCTTCGTCGACATGTGCGTGCAGCAGGCCGAGATCCTCGGCCTGACCATTCCCGACCCCGACCTGCGCTGGAACGACGAGCGGCAGGCGTACGACTACACCCAGCCCGACTACGACGAGCTGATGCGGGTCATCAAGGGCGACGGGCCGTGCAACCGGCAGCGGATGGCCCACCGCCGCCAGGCCCACGCCGACGGGGCCTGGGTACGCGAGGCCGCCACGGCGTACGCCGCCAAGCGGGCGGCGGAGAACAAGGAGAAGGTGGCAGCGTGACCGATCCGTCGCCTCTGTGGGAGGTCTTCGTCCGGGCGCGGCGCGGGTTGTCGCACACCCACGTCGGGAGTCTGCACGCCCCGGACGCGGAGCTGGCCCTGCGCAACGCCCGCGACCTCTACACCCGACGGCAGGAAGGTGTGTCGATCTGGGTGGTGCCGGCGAGCGCGATCACCGCGTCGAGCCCGGACGAGAAGGACGCCTTCTTCGACCCGGCGGCCGACAAGGTCTACCGCCACCCCACCTTCTACGAGGTGCCGGACGGCGTGGCGCACCTGTGAACGGCCCCTTCGAATTCACCCTCGGCCTCGGCGACGACGCGCTGATCGCCGCGCAGCGGCTCGCCGAGTGGACCACCCGCGCGCCGGAGATGGAAGAGGACATCGCGCTGGCGAACATCGCCCTCGACCAGCTCGGCGCGGCCCGGCTGCTGCTCACGTACGCGGGTGAGCTGGAGGGCGCCGGGCGGGACGAGGACGCGTTCGCCTACCTGCGCGACGACCGGGAGTTCCGCAACTGTCTCCTGGTCGAGCAGCCCAACGACGACTTCGCGGTCACCATGGCGAAGCTGCTCTTCCTGTCGGCGTACCAGCTGCCGCTCTACACCGCGCTCGCCGAGTGTGCCGACGAGCGGCTCGCCGCCATCGGGTCCAAGACGCGCAAGGAGTCGGCTTACCACCTCGATCACGCCTCGCTCTGGGTGAAGCGGCTCGGTGACGGCACCGAGGAGTCGCACCGCCGGATGCAGGCGGCGGTCGACCAGGTCTGGCCGTACGTGGCGGAACTCTTCGCCGCCGCCCCCGGCGCGCCGGTCGACCCGGCCACCCTGCGGGCGGAGTTCGACGCGACCGTGGCGGCGGTGCTGACCGAGGCCACGCTGACCCGGCCGGAGACCGGCTGGGCGCCGGCCGGCGGGCGGGACGGCGTGCACACCGAGCACCTGTCGTACCTGCTCGCCGAGATGCAGGTGCTGCACCGGGCCCACCCGGGGGCGACGTGGTGAACAGCCCCGCAGTCGTGAACGGAGGGCGGCGGCGGTGAATCCGAGGGAGGCCGCGGCGGCGGTGGTGGACCCGGAGATCCGGGTGCTCACCATCGACGAGCTGGGCATCCTGCGGTCGGTCGACGAGGACCCGGCGACCGGCCGGGTGATCGTCACCATCACCCCCACGTACACGGGCTGCCCGGCGATGGACGTGATCCGCGCCGACATCCGCCGCGCGCTGACCGCGGCCGGCCATCCGGACGCCGAGGTCCGCACCGTCCACGCCCCGGCGTGGAGCACCGACTGGATCTCCGAGTCCGGCCGGGCGAAGCTGGCCGCCGCCGGCATCGCGCCGCCGCAGCCGGCGCGCGCGCCCGGCGTCGTACCGCTGACCCTCTCGGTGCGCTGCCCCCGGTGCGGCTCGCCGAAGACCGAACAGCTCAGTCACTTCGGCTCCACCGCGTGCAAGGCGCTCTGGCGGTGCCGCTCCTGCTCCGAACCCTTCGACCACCTGAAGGCGCTGTGACAGTCACCATCACCCGGCCGGTCCGTCGCCGGCCCGTCTTCCACCCGCTCCCGGTCGCCGCCGTCGACCGGCTCACCGACGATGCCGTGGCGATCACCTTCGCCGTGCCCGAGGAGCTGCGGGAAACGTTCGCGTTCCGCGCCGGGCAGCACCTGACCGTCCGGCGTGCCGCCGAGGACGGCACCGACGTGCGCCGGTCGTACTCGATCTGCTCCACACCGGACGACCTGGTTCGGCACGGCCGGCTGCGGATCGGCGTGCGGGAGGTGCCCGATGGCGCCTTCTCCACCTTCGCCTGCGGAGTGCTGCGCGGCGGCGAGACCATCGACGTGCTGCCCCCGCTCGGCCACTTCACGTCCGCGTTCGACCCGGGCCGCGCCCGTCACTACGGCGCGATCGTGGCCGGCTCCGGCATCACCCCGGTGCTCGCGCTGGTCTCGACCGCGCTCGCCGTGGAGCCGGCCAGCACCTTCACCCTGGTGTACGGCAACCGGCGCACGAACACCGTGATGTTCGCCGAGGAACTGGCCGACCTGAAGGATCGATACCCCACCCGGCTGCACCTGGTGCACGTGCTCTCCCGGGAACAGGGCGAATCGCCGCTGCTCTCCGGGCGGATCGACGCCGACCGGATGGTCCGCCTGCTGGAGACGATCGTGCCGGGCGAGCGCATCGAGGAGTGGTTCCTCTGCGGCCCGTACGGCATGGTGGTCGACGTCCGGGAAACGCTCGCCGCGCGTGGCGTTGCGGAGTCGGCGGTGCACACGGAACTGTTCCACGTCGACGCCCCGCCGGAGCCGCCGCGCCGGCCCGTGGACGAGGCCGGGGCCGGGACGGAGGTGACGATCGTGCTGGACGGCCGATCGTCGAGCCTCACCATGCGTCGTGACGAGCGGGTGCTGGACGCGGCGTTGAAGGTTCGCGGCGAGCTGCCGTACGCCTGCAAGGGTGGGGTCTGCTCGACCTGCAAGGCGAAGGTGGTGGAGGGCGAGGTCGAGATGGCCCGCAACTATGCCCTGGAGCCTGACGAGATCCGCGCCGGCTACGTCCTGACCTGCCAGTCGAGTCCGGTCACCGACAAGCTCGTCGTCGACTACGACGCCTGACGGTGACCCCGAAGCGGGTTGTTGGTCACTGCGACGGGAGGGCGGCTGCAACCGCCAAGAGCAGTAGCACTTGGAAGTGGACCCGGCAGCCTTCCGGACGGTGGGTGGGCCGGGTTTCGCGCTTTACAGCTGATGTGATTCGATCACCGTCCGGTGGACGGCGGCCCTCCACCGGCCTCGTTTGGCCCAGCACCACGCGAGCACGTCAGGGATCGCGAGCAGGCACTCCTCGTGTGCCCGCAGATGGTCGTATCGCAGCGTGTCGGACAGCCCGGCTCTCTGAACCTCATCGAACAAGAGTCGGCGATCTGCCTTGAGTGTCGAGTCGTCTCGCTCAATGACCAGCCGAGCATCACCTTGCAGGCGGGCGCGAGGTTCGGCGTGAGCACCACGGCGACGGCGATGAGCAACCCCCGCTCCTTGGTCTCCTCCACGAACAACTGGGCGCTCACCATCCGCCTCCTTCCATCGGGTGCTGGTTGCCGATCGCCTACGCGTTGGCGATCTCGCGAATGCGTGCGAGCCGTTCTGCGGGGCTGAGCGCTGCCAGGTTTTCGGCCCCAATCCCGTCCAGCACGCCGCGCACGTCGCATTCGTCCGGCTGAAGAGCTGCGTCGATGACCCGCGCTCGTGACCCGCCGTCACGCTGGTAGATCCAGATGCCACTGGCGCGGCTCGGTATTCAATTCAGCGTTGAGCCGTTCGGGGGGAAAGAACCCTAGCCCCGCGGCTTTGAGCGTGTCTGCAATCTCGGCCAGTACCCAACGGCCAAGCTTCTTGTAACCGAGTTCGTCTCGCAGTTCGCCGGGGGTTGCCTCCGTGAGCCCGTCATCCTCTCGGCATCGAGCCGTGATGCTTAGTGCCGCCTGGTCGTCGCCCACTTGTGCCTCCGAGGGGTGAGCGGTGATAGACGTTTGTCCAAGTTGTCAACGACGTGAATACATCTTTCTTCTGATCTTGAAATTGTTTTTCTGACCAGTGGGTCGGGATGTGCGGCCCGGAACGCCCGTCCAGAGCGCTCTGCGCCGGTCGGCGTAGGCTCGGGGTGTGATGGTGAGGGAGATCGACGACATCCTGCAGCGCGGCGCGGACGGCGGGCGGATCACGCCCGAGGAGGCTCTGCTTCTCTACACCGACGCGCCCTTCCACGCCCTCGGCGAGGCAGCCGATGCGGTGCGCCGCCGGCGCTACCCGGACAACATCGTCACGTATCTGATCGACCGCAACATCAACTACACGAACGTCTGCGTGACGGCGTGCAAGTTCTGCGCCTTCTACCGGGCGCCGAAGCACAGCGAGGGCTGGACCCACTCGACCGAGGAGATCCTGCGTCGCTGCGGCGAGGCGGTCGATCTGGGCGCCACCCAGGTGATGCTCCAGGGCGGGCACCACCCGGAGTACGGCGTGGAGTACTACGAGGAGCTGTTCTCCGCGGTCAAGCAGGTGTATCCCCAGCTGGCGATTCACTCGATCGGTCCGAGCGAGATCCTGCACATGGCCAAGGTCTCCGCAGTGAGCCTGGACGAGGCGATCGCCCGGATCAAGGCGGCGGGGCTCGACTCGATTGCGGGCGCCGGAGCGGAGATGCTGCCCGATCGGCCGCGTAAGGCCATCGCCCCGCTGAAGGAGTCCGGCGAGCGCTGGCTGGAGGTCATGGAGCTGGCGCACCGGCAGGGCCTCGAGTCCACCGCGACGATGATGATGGGCACCGGCGAGACCAACGCGGAGCGGATCGAGCACCTGCGGATGATCCGCGACGTGCAGGACCGCACCGGCGGCTTCCGCGCGTTCATCCCGTGGACGTACCAGCCGGAGAACAACCATTTGAAGGGGCGCACCCAGGCGACCACGCTGGAGTACCTGCGCCTGATCGCGGTGGCCCGGCTCTTCTTCGAGACCGTGCCGCACCTGCAGGCGTCCTGGCTGACCACCGGCAAGGACGCCGGCCAGCTCGCGCTGCACATGGGAGTGGACGACCTCGGCTCGATCATGCTGGAGGAGAACGTCATCTCCTCGGCCGGGGCCCGGCACCGGTCCAACCTGCACGAGCTGATCTCGATGATCCGTACGGCCGGGCGGATCCCGGCTCAGCGGGACACGCTCTACCACCGGCTCGCCGTGCACTGGACCCCGGAGGACGACCCGACCGACGACCGGGTGGTCTCGCACTTCTCCTCGATCGCCCTCCCGGGTGGGGGTGTCGGGAAGTCCCTGCCGCTGGTCCAGGCCAACTGACCGGAGGAGCCCCGAGCGGCGCGGGCGGGATGGCTGACCATCTCGCCCGCACCGTTGATCCGACCCCGGACGGACGGATGAATTCGCACCTCCGGCGCTGGCGCGGCACATCGGCGTTCGATAATGTCCGCTCGGGTTCGTGAAGCCACTTCTTCTTCCTCATTCCCCCGGGGGACCGATGAAACCGTTCCACCGCTCCGCCTTGGCGCGCGCCGGTGCCGTGGCCCTGGTCGCGGCCGGCGGCCTGGCCGCCGTGGCCGCCCCGGCACACGCCGCCGATCAGGCGGAGCTGCACTTGATCCCGCTGAGCTACGACCTGGCCAAGGGCGTCAAGGAGGCCAAGGCCAAGCCGTTCAAGTTCCAGATCAACAACACGAGCGCGGTCGACGCGGAGAGCGTGACGGTCAAGGTCGAGACGGCGGGCCTGAGGCCGAAGAAGGTCGGTTTCCTGGTGCCGGACGGCTGCCAGCTGACGGGTACCGCCTTCACCTGCGTCCTCGGCGACCTGCGCGGCGGGACCGTCGAGGACTTCGGCATTCCGCTCTTCTCGAAGGGCGGGAAGGGTGACGCCGGTTCGTTGGAGGTGGAGGTCAGCGCGGCCAACGCCGACAACCAGGCGGATGACCGGAAGGTCGTGCACGACATCACCGTGACGAAGCCGGGCTACGACCTGACCTCGTGGGTGCAGGACGTGCAGGCCAACGTTGTGGTCAACGGCGCGGTCCAGGACGAGCCGGACCTCAAGCCGGTGCCACGCGGCGAGACCGTGCCGCTCGACTGGGCGATCTACAACGGCGGCAGCCGCAAGGCGACGGGCATCTCGTACGTGCTGACCCTGCCGGCGGGCGTGAGTTTCGCGCAGACGCCGGAGGGCTGCGTCGAGCAGGAGACCGTCGGCGGCAAGGCCCAGTTGCTCTGCGACGACCCCGGTGCGGTGCTCAGGCCGGGGGAGTACTACACCACCGACGTGCGGGTGAAGGTCGGTGACGACGTCACCGAGCCGGTGCTCAAGGATGGTGAGCTCTTCGCGATCAGCCTGGACGTGGCCGAGGGCCAGCCGGTCGAGCCGGCGCGGGTCGCCACCGCGCAGCAGCGCAAGGCCTTCACCGAGGTGGACCTCGGCGACAACCAGGCGCTCTTCGAGGCGTTCGTGGAGCTGTCGACGCAGCCCACGCCGTCCCCTTCGCCCAGCGTCACGCCGACCGGTGAGCCGACGGCGTCCCCGAGCCCGGCGACCACCACCCCGGCCCCGGGTGGTGGCGGTGGTGACGGCGGCCTGCCGGTGACCGGTGTGCAGGTCAGCCTGATCGGTGGCATCGGCGGGGCGATCCTGCTGGCCGGTGGCGCGCTGATGCTGATGTCCCGGCGGCGCCGGGTCGTGCTGGTGGCTCCGGGCGACGAGAAGTCGACCGATTGACGCGTACCGCTGAGAAGGGGTGGGGTGACGCACGTCACCTCGCCCCTTCGCGTACGTCGAACCCACCGGCGCTCCCGTGAAGGGCGGCTGGCAGAGTGGAGGGGTGAGTCGCACCCCCTACGGCCAGCGCGCCAGCCTGGACAAGCAGCCGCACGAGGTCGCCGCGATGTTCGACGGTGTGGCGGCACGTTACGACCTGACGAACACGGTCCTCTCCTTCGGACAGGACCGGTTCTGGCGGCGGGCCACCCGGGCCGCGCTCGGGCTGCGCCCCGGCGAGCGGGTGCTCGACGTGGGCGCCGGCACCGGGGTCTCGACCGAGGAACTGGCCCAGTCCGGGGCGTACGCGGTCGGCGCGGACCTCTCCCTCGGCATGCTGTACGCCGGCAAGCACAGCCGGCCCAATGTGCCGTTGCTGGCCGGGGACGCGCTGCGGCTGCCGTTCGCCGACGCGAGCTTCGACGCGGTGACCATCTCCTTCGCGTTGCGCAACGTCGCCGACGCCGATGCCGCGCTGCGTGAGCTGGCCCGGGTCACCAGGCCCGGTGGCCGGCTGGTGGTGTGCGAGTTCAGCACCCCGGTCAACCCGGCTTTCCGCACCGTCTACCTCTCCTACCTGATGCGCTCGCTGCCGGCGGTCGCCCGTACGGTCTCCAGCAACCCCGACGCGTACGTCTATCTCGCCGAGTCGATCCGGGTCTGGCCCGACCAGCCGGCGCTCGCCGCGCGGGTCGGCGCGGCCGGCTGGCAGAAGGTGGCCTGGCGGAATCTGACCGGCGGGGTCGTCGCTCTGCACCGGGCCGTCCGCGAGTAGTCGGAAGGCCGCAATCACCCAGTCACTTTTCTGCGAAAATCCGTCTTTAGTCCACTTTGCGTCGTAAGCTCGCCCCCATGACGGGACCAGAGCCGGCGGACCGGGTGGACGCCACCGACGACGACGCGGCCGAACTCATCGCGCAGCTGCGGGAGCTGGCCGGCGCCGACCCGGCCGACGTCCGTCAGGTGGTGGCCGAGGTGCTCGCCGCGTTGGACCGCGCGGCCGGTGGCGCGCTGCGCGACCATCTCCCCGAAACGATCCGCGTCGACGCGGGCCTCGATGCCCCCAGCCGGGCCTGAGGTCGCGCCGAAGAAACCTGACACCGACTGCTCTCGATGCGCCCGAAGGTGTCACATCGGTAACTTAGGCCCCCCTGGTCACGCGGGGATGAGACGTCGGTCATAGACTCCCAGCGGTTGGCTTGTGAAGCATTTCACGAGCAGGCGGGAGGAGGCGCGGATGTCCGCGGTGGAGCATGACGCCGACGTGATCGTCGTGGGCGCCGGTCCCGGTGGCTCGGCTACGGCATACCACCTGGCCCGGCACGGGGTACGGGTGCTGTTGCTGGAGAAGACCGAGTTCCCGCGGGAGAAGGTCTGTGGCGACGGGCTGACCCCGCGCGCCGTGCGCCAGCTGATCCGGATGGGTGTGGACACCTCGCCCGAGGCCGGGTGGCTGCACAACCGGGGGCTGCGGGTGATCGGCGGCGGTATCCGGCTGGAGCTGGACTGGCCCGACCTCGCGAGCTTCCCCAACTACGGCCTGGTCCGTACCCGGATGGACTTCGACCAACTGCTCTCCGAGCGCGCCGTCGCCGCCGGCGCCACGCTGCACACGAACACCAACGTCGTCGGCCCGGTGCTCGACGCCGACGGCCGCGCGATCGGTGTTCAGGCCGAGGTCGGGCCGGACAAGGCCCCCGCCACCTTCCACGCCCCGCTGGTGGTCGCGGCCGACGGCGTCTCCGGCCGCTTCCCTCTCGCACTCGGGCTGGCCAAGCGCGAGGACCGGCCGATCGGGGTGGCCGTGCGCCGCTACTACCGTTCCCCGGCCAAGCACGACGACGACTACCTGGAGTCCTGGCTCGAACTGCGTAGCAAGGAGAGCGGCGACAACCTGCTGCCCGGCTACGGCTGGATCTTCGGTCTCGGTGACGGTCGGGTCAACGTGGGGCTCGGCGTACTCAACTCGTCCTCCGCGTTCGGCAAGACGAACTACCGCCGGCTGCTCACGGACTGGCTGGCGAACACCCCCGAGGACTGGGGGATGACCGACGAGACCAATGCGGACGGTCCGATCCTCGGCGCCGCCCTGCCGATGGGCTTCAACCGCGTCCCGCACTACACCCGCGGGGTGCTGCTGGTCGGTGACTCCGGCGGCATGGTGAACCCCTTCAACGGCGAGGGCATCGCGTATGCCATGGAATCCGGCGAGCTGGCCGCGGAGGTCGTCGTGCAGGCGTTGGCCCGACCGGCCGGCGTGGAGCGCGAGCGGGCGTTGCAGGCGTACCCGACCGAACTCAAGGCCCGGTTCGGCGGCTACTACCGGCTCGGCGGCGTGTTCGTGAAGCTCATCGGCCGCCCCGAGGTCATGCGGATGGCGACGAAGCACGGCATGCCGCACCCGACGCTGATGCGCTTCGTGTTGAAGCTGTTGGCCAACCTGACCGACCCGCGCGGCGGGGACGCGATGGACCGGGTCATCAATGCGATGACCCGGGTGGCGCCGGCGGTATGACATAGACCCCCGGTGACCTGCGAAGGGACCGGACCGGTCGGACAGACCCGCCCCCCGGCGGCGAACACTTCGGGGGACGTGAATAGTGTGATTCTCGTCAACGAGGGCAGGGAAGGACGAGCAGGAGAAGAAGATGTCGCTCTCGCCTTACGCACCCATCATCGGGCTGTTCGCCCTCGCCGCGGCGTTCGCGCTGTTCTCCGTGGCTGCCGCCCGCTTCGCCGGCCCCCGGCGATACAACAAGGCCAAACTCGAGGCGTACGAGTGCGGCATCGAGCCCAGCCCGCAGCCGGTGGGCGGCGGGCGTTTCCCGATCAAGTTCTACCTGACGGCGATGCTCTTCATCGTCTTCGACATCGAGATCATCTTCCTCTACCCGTGGGCGGTCTCGTTCGACGCCCTGCCGATCTTCGGCTTCGTGGAGATGGTCCTGTTCATCGTCGCGGTCTTCGTCGCGTACGCCTACGTGTGGCGGCGTGGCGGCCTGGACTGGGACTGAGGAAGGAACGTCAGATGGGCATCGAGGAGAAGCTCCCCGCCGGCATCCTGCTGACCTCGGTGGAGAAGCTCGTCAACTGGTCCCGGAAGTCGTCCGTGTGGGGCGCCACGTTCGGTCTGGCGTGCTGCGCCATCGAGATGATGGCGGCCGGCGGCCCGCACTACGACATGGGTCGTTGGGGCATGGAGGTGTTCCGCGCCTCGCCCCGGCAGGCGGACCTGATGATCGTGGCCGGTCGGGTCAGCCAGAAGATGGCCCCGGTCCTGCGCCAGATCTACGACCAGATGGCCGAGCCGCGCTGGGTGCTCTCGATGGGCGTCTGCGCCAGCAGCGGCGGCATGTTCAACAACTACGCGATCGTGCAGGGCGTCGACCACGTGGTGCCCGTCGACATGTACCTGCCCGGCTGCCCGCCCCGGCCGGAGATGCTCATCGACGCGATCCTCAAGCTCCGCGAAAAGATCATGCACGAGCCGCTCGGCCCGACCGGACGCAAGATGCTCGAAGCGCGCAAGGAGCGCGGCGACGTCCCGGTCGTCCCCTACGGCTCGATGCCGTCGTCGTACCGCAGCGACAAGGACCGCCGTGCCGAGTGGACGAAGGCCGTCCGCGAGGGCCGCGAGGAGCAGCTGCGGATCGAGAACTGGATGAAGGCCCAGAACCATCTTCAGCAGTACGGGGGCATGAAGAAGTGACCTCACCTCACGACAAGCCGACCGGCGGCGGGGTGCCGGTACCGGTCACCCCGGCCGGGGCCACCAGCGGCGCTCCCGCCGAACACCCGCCGTCCAGCCCGGCCGGTCGCGGCATGTTCGGCAACCAGGGCTCCGGTGACGTCTCCGGTTTCGGCGGCCTGGTCCGGCCGCGTCAGCCGATCGCCGGCGCGTCGCGGCCGTTCGGAAGCTACTTCGACGACGTCCACGACGCGCTGGAGGAGGCGTACCCGGGATTCGCGGACGCGATCGAGAAGGTCGTGGTCGACCGGGGCGAGCTGACCCTGCACGTACGGCCCGAGCGGATCGCCGAGGTCTGCCAGGTGATGCGCGACGACCTGGCGCTCCGCTTCGAACTCTGCTCGTCAGTGTCCGGGGTGGACTACCTCGGCGCGGACGAGCGTCGGCTGCACGTGGTCTACCAGCTCACCTCGATGACGTACCGCCGCCGGGTCCGGCTGGAGGCGGCCGTCCCGGCCGAGGACCCGCACCTGCCCAGCGTCACCTCGGTCTACCCGACGGCGGACTGGCAGGAACGCGAGGCGTACGACATGTTCGGGATCGTCTTCGACGGTCACCCCAACCTGACCCGGATCCTCATGCCGGACGACTGGGAGGGCCACCCGCAGCGCAAGGACTACCCGCTCGGCGGTGTTCCGGTCGAGTACAAGGGCGCAGAAATCCCACCGCCGGACAAGCGGAGGTCGTACCAGTGACCACTTCGAACTACGCGACCGAGCGGGAGACCACCGAGGGCAGGGTCTTCACCGTCACCGGTGGGGACTGGGACTCGGTCGTCTCCGGCACCGACCCGATCAACGACGAGCGGATCGTCGTCAACATGGGCCCGCAGCACCCGTCCACGCACGGCGTACTGCGGCTGATCCTGGAGCTGGAGGGCGAGACGGTCCGGGAGGCCCGCTCGGTCATCGGCTACCTGCACACCGGGATCGAGAAGAACCTCGAGTACCGCACCTGGGTCCAGGGCAGCACCTTCGTGACCCGGATGGACTACCTCGCCCCGCTGTTCAACGAGACTGCGTACTCGCTGGCAGTGGAGAAGCTGCTCGGCATCACCGACGAGGTGACCGAGCGGGCCAACACCATCCGGGTGCTGATGATGGAGCTCAACCGGATCTCCTCGCACCTGGTCTGGCTGGCCACCACGGGCATGGAGCTCGGCGCGATTTCGATCATGCTGTACGGCTTCCGGGAGCGGGAGTACATCCTCGAGATCTTCGAGCTCATCACCGGCCTGCGGATGAACCACGCGTACGTCCGCCCCGGCGGTGTGGCGCAGGACGTGCCGGACGACGCGATCATCAAGATCCGCGACTTCCTCAAGCTGCTGCCGAAGCGGCTCAAGGAGTACGAGGACCTCCTCTCCGGCCAGCCGATCTGGACCGAGCGTACGAAGAACGTGGCCGTGCTCGACGCGACCGGCTGCCTGGCGCTCGGCGTGACCGGGCCGGTGCTGCGCTCCGCCGGTCTCGCCTGGGACCTGCGAAAGACGATGCCGTACTGCGGCTACGAGACGTACGAGTTCGGCGTCCCGACGCACACCGACGGTGACGTGTGGGGCCGTTACCAGGTTCGCCTCGCCGAGATCCGCGAGTCGCTGAAGATCGTCGAGCAGGCGGTGGACCGGCTGGCCAAGCCGGGCCCGGTGATGGTCGCCGACCGGAAGATCGCCTGGCCGGCCCAGCTGGCCATCGGCGTCGACGGCATGGGCAACTCGCTCGAACACGTCGCCAAGATCATGAGTCAGTCGATGGAGTCGCTGATCCACCACTTCAAGCTGGTCACCGAGGGCTTCCGCGTCCCGCCCGGCCAGGTGTACGTCGGCATCGAGTCGCCCCGCGGCGAGCTGGGCGTGCACGCGGTCTCCGACGGTGGGACCCGGCCGTACCGGGTGCACTACCGGGAGCCGAGCTTCGTCAACCTCCAGGCACTTCCGGCGATGGCCGAGGGTGGCCTGATCGCCGACGTGATCGCAGGTGGCGCCTCGCTGGATCCGGTAATGGGAGGTTGTGACCGGTGACTGTCTTCACCGAACAGACCCGCGAGCGGGCGCGGGAGATCATCTCTCGCTATCCGGCGGACCGGTCCCGCTCGGCGCTGCTGCCGCTGCTGCACCTGGTGCAGGCCGAAGAGGGTTACGTCTCCCCAGCCGGTGTGGAATTCTGCGCCGAGGTGCTGGGCCTCAACAAGGCCCAGGTGGGCGCCGTGGCCACCTTCTACACCATGTACAAGCGCAAGCCGACCGGTGACTACCTGGTCAGCGTCTGCACCAACACCATGTGCAACGTGCTCGGCGGCCAGGAGGTCTACGACACCCTCGCCGAACACCTCGGCGTCGGACACGACGAGACCACCGCCGACGGAAAGGTCACCCTCGAACACGCCGAGTGCCTGGCCGCCTGCGACTACGGCCCGGTCATGACGGTCAACTACGACTTCTTCGACAACGTCGACCCGCAGGCCGCGGTCGGTGTGGTGGACGAGTTGCGGGCCGGTGGCCGGCCGATGCCGACCCGCGGCGCCCGGCTCTGCACGCTCAAGGAGATGGCCGTCCAGCTCGCCGGGTTCGCCGACGAACGGGAGGGCGCGGTCGCCGACGGCGGCCCCGGCGAGTCGAGCCTGCGTGGGCTGCGCCTCGCCCAGCAGCACGGCATCTCGGTACCGGGCTTCGACCCGAACACGCCGATCCGGAGCAAGGCGGAGGCCGATCGGGCCGCCGCGGAGGCTAAGGCCAAGGCGGACGCGGAGAAGGCGAAGGCCGACGCCGCCGCGAAGTCGGCCCCCACCGCCCCCGTCAAGGGTGGCGACGGCGCATCCGCCCCGACCGGGGTGGAGGTGGCGGAGCCGGAACAGGCGACCGGCAGCACCGCGCCGGACGTGCCGGCGCCGGACGACAAGTCGCCGCAGGTGCGTACCGCCGAGACTCGGCAGCCGGACGCGGGCACCGCCGTTCCGGACGCGCCCGGCACCAAGGTCCCGGCGGACACGGTGCCGCCGGCACAACGCGACGCGCAGGAGGCGGAGGCCGCCGGCGTGGCGGCCAACCCGCCGGCCGGCGACGGCAAGCCCGTCGGCGACGACGCCGATGCGCAGGAGCGCAATCTCAACGAAGCGGAGGCCGGGTCGGGCGGCGACGGCGCGGGCCCGGCGGTCGCGAGCGAAACGGGGGTCCAGAAGTGACCACTCCTCGGCGGGAGACGCTGGCCAAGCTCACCCCGGTCCTGACCAAGCGCTGGCTGTCGCCGGACGCCTGGCGGATCGGCACCTACGAGAAGCTGGACGGGTACGCGGCGCTGCGCAAGGCGCTCAAGGCCCACCCGGACGACCTCATCCAGCTGGTCAAGGACTCCGGTCTGCGGGGACGCGGCGGAGCGGGCTTCCCGACCGGCCTCAAGTGGGGCTTCATCCCGCAGGGTGACGGAAAGCCGCACTACCTGGTGGTCAACGCCGACGAGGGCGAGCCGGGCACCTGCAAGGACCTGCCGCTGATGACGCACGACCCGCACTCGCTGGTCGAGGGCGTCATCATCGCCGCGTACGCCATCCGCGCCAACCGCGCGTACATCTACATCCGGGGCGAGGCGGTGCACGCCGCCCGGCGGCTGCGCAACGCGTTGCAGGAGGCGTACGCCAAGGGCTACCTCGGCCGGAACATCCTCGGCTCCGGCTTCGACCTGGAACTGGTGGTGCACTCCGGCGCCGGGGCGTACATCTGCGGTGAGGAGACCGCACTGCTGGACTCGCTGGAGGGCTTCCGGGGCCAGCCCCGGCTCCGCCCGCCGTTCCCGGCGACCCACGGCCTGTACGCCTGCCCGACCGTGGTCAACAACGTCGGCACCATCGCGAGCGTTCCGTACATCGTGCTGGGCGGCGCCGACTGGTGGAAGAGCATGGGCACGGAGAAGTCGTCCGGGCCGACGATCTACTCGCTCTCCGGCCGGATCGCCAACCCCGGGCAGTACGAGTGCTCGATGGGCGTCACGCTGCGGGAGCTGCTCGACCTGGCCGGCGGGATGCAGCCCGGGCACAACCTGAAGTTCTGGACCCCGGGCGGCTCGTCGACCCCGCTGCTCACCGCCGAGCACCTGGACGTGCCGCTGGACTTCGACTCGGTGGCCGCCGCCGGCTCGATCCTCGGCACCACGGCCACCCAGATCTTCTCCGACCAGGACTGCCCGGTCTACGCGACGTACCGGTGGCTGGACTTCTACCACCACGAGTCGTGCGGCAAGTGCACCCCGTGCCGGGAGGGCAACTACTGGATGGTCCGGGTGTACCAGCGGATCCTCTCCGGCCAGGGCACCCACGAGGACCTGGACACCCTTCTCGACACCTGCGACAACATCCTCGGCCGCTCGTTCTGCGCTCTGGGTGACGGCGCGACCGCCCCGGTGACCTCGTCGCTGCAGTACTTCAAGCAGGACTACCTCGACTACATCGAGGGACGCACCGCGCCGAAGCTGTCCGACAAGCAGCTGGTTGGGGCCCACTGATGCGAGCGCGAGGAGTGAGCGGAGCGAGCCCCGCAGTCGCGAGTGAAAGGCCGACACATGACTGACGTCGTCAAGGCCCCGGAAACCGTCACCCTCACCATCGACGGGGTCGAGGTCACCGCTCCGAAGGGGGCGCTGCTGATCCGGGTCGCCGAGCAGATGGGCACCGAGATCCCCCGGTTCTGTGACCATCCGCTGCTGGCCCCGGCCGGCGCGTGCCGGCAGTGCCTGGTCGAGGTGGAGGGGCAGCGCAAGCCGGTCGCCTCCTGCACCCAGACCGTCGCCGACGGGATGGTGGTCCGTACCCAGCTCAGCTCCCCGGTGGCCAAGAAGGCGCAGGAGGGGGTCATGGAGCTGCTGCTGCTCAACCACCCGCTCGACTGCCCGATGTGCGACAAGGGCGGCGAGTGCCCGCTGCAGAACCAGGCGATGTCCACCGGCCGGACGGACTCGCGGTTCCACGAGCACAAGCGGGAGTACCCGAAGCCGCTGCCGATCAGCAGCCAGGTGCTGCTCGACCGGGAGCGTTGCGTGCTCTGCCAGCGGTGCACCCGGTTCTCCGAGGAGATCGCCGGCGACAAGTTCATCGACCTGATGAACCGGTCGTCCGCCGAGGAGATCAACATCTACCGGGACGACGCGTACGGTGCGGAGGGCGACGCCGGTGACGTGCCGTTCAACTCCTACTTCTCCGGCAACACCGTGCAGATCTGCCCGGTCGGCGCGCTGACCGGCACGCAGTACCGGTTCCGGGCCCGCCCGTTCGACCTGGTCTCCAGCCCGAGCGTGTGCGAGCACTGCTCGGCAGGCTGCGCGCAGCGTACGGACTGGCGCCGGGGCAAGGTGCTGCGCCGGCTGGCCGGCGACGACCCGGCGGTGAACGAGGAGTGGAACTGCGACAAGGGGCGGTGGGGCTTCCAGTACGCCCGCGCGCACGACCGGCTGACCAACCCGCTGGTCCGCGACGAGCGCACCGGTGAGCTGCGGGAGGCGTCCTGGAGTGAGGCGCTCACCGTGGCCGGCGAAGGGCTGCGGGCCGCCCGGGACTCCGGGCAGGGTGCCGGGGTGCTCACCGGTGGTCGGCTGACCGTCGAGGACGCCTATGCGTACGCGAAGTTCGCCCGGGTCGCCCTGAACACCAACGACATCGACTTCCGGGCCCGGCCGGTCTCCCGGGAGGAGGCCGACTTCCTGGCCAGCTCGGTCGCCGGCGTCACCGACGTGACGTACGCCGACGTGGAGAAGGCGCCGGCGGTGGTGCTGGTCGGGATCGAGCCGGAGGAGGAGTGCCCGGTCCTCTTCCTGCGGCTGCGCAAGGCGTACACCAAGCGCGGCCTCCGGGTGTACGCGATCGCCCCGTTCGCCACCCGTGGCTTGGAGAAGCTCGGTGCCAAGCTGGCCCGAGTGGTGCCGGGTGAGGAGGCGAGCGTCCTCGCCGCGCACGCCACGGTCACCGAGGCGCTGAGCATCGAGGGCGCGATCCTGATCGTCGGTGAGCGGCTCGCCGAGGTGCCCGGTGGACTCTCCGCCGCCGTGGACGTGGCCCGGCGTACCGGTGCCAAGTTGGCCTGGGTGCCGCGGCGTGCGGGTGACCGCGGCGCGGTCGACGCCGGCTGCCTGCCGAACCTGCTTCCCGGCGGTCGCCTGGTCACCGAGCCGGCCGCCCGCGCCGAACTGGGTGAGGCCTGGGACATCGCGGCCGGGGTGATCCCGAGCCAGGCCGGCCGGGACACCGACGGCATCCTCGCGGCAGCCGCCAACGGTCAGCTCGGTGCCCTGGTCGTGGCCGGGGTCGACCCGGCCGACCTGGCCGACCCGCGCCTGGCCGAGCAGGCCCTGGAGAACGTGCCGTTCCTGGTGAGCCTGGAGCTGCGCAACAGCGCGGTGGCCCGACGGGCCGACGTGGTCTTCCCCGTCGCCCCGGTGGACGAGAAGGCGGGCAGCTTCGTCGACTGGGAGGGCCGCCTGCGCACCTTCGAGGCGGTGCTGCAGACGGCCGCGATGACCGACGGTCGGGTGCTGGACGCGCTCGCCGCGCAGCTCGACGTGCGGCTGGGCACCGGCGACGTACCCAGCATCCGCCGCGAGCTGGGCTCACTGCCGCCCACCCGGACCACCCGTCCCGCCGCCCCGTCGGTGGACCCGGCGGCCGTGCCGCAGCCGGGTGCCGGGGAGGCGGTGCTCGCCACCTGGCACCAGCTGATCGACCTGGGCAGCCTCCTCGACGGCGACGAGCACCTCGCCGGCACCGCCCGCCCGCCGGTGGTGCGGGTCGGCAAGGGCACCGCCGAGGCGCTGGGTGTCGCGGACGGTGACGCGGTGACGGTCGGCACCGACCGGGGTGCCGTGACGCTCCCGGCCGCCATCACCGAGATGCCGGACGGTGTGGTCTGGCTGCCCACCAACTCGCCCGGTGCGACCGTCCGGCGCAGCCTCGGCGCGGCGTCCGGAGCGGTGGTCCGGATCTCCGTCCCCGCCCCGACCGCGTCCGTTCCCGCGGGCCGGGTGGCGGCGGACGAGGCCGGCCTTCCGGGTCCGCTGCTCAACTCCGGGGGTACGTCCCAGTGAGCGCGAGGAGTGCGCGAGTGAGCCCCGCAGTCGTGAACGAGAGGTGGGCACGATGAACGCGGTCTACCTGGCCCAGGACCCGACCCTGGCCGACTTCGGCAAGGACCCGTGGTGGCTGGTCCTCATCAAGGTCGCTTTCGCCTTCGTCTTCGCGGTCCTGGCCACCCTGCTCGGCGTCTGGTTCGAGCGTCGCGTGGTGGGTTACATGCAGGTGCGGCCCGGCCCCAACCAGGTCGGACCGTTGGGCCTGCTGCAGACCCTGGCCGACGGGCTGAAGATGGCCTTCAAGGAGGACATCCTCCCGCGGACGGCCGACAAGGTCGTCTACTTCTTCGCCCCGACCATCTCGGTGATCTGCGCGGTCACCGCGCTGTCGGTGGTGCCGTTCGGTCCGATGGTGAGCATCTTCGGCCACTGGACTCCGTTGCAGGTCACCGACGTCTCGGTGGCGGTGCTGGTGCTGCTGGCCTGCTCGTCGATGGGCATCTACGGCATCGTGCTCGGCGGCTGGGCGTCCGGATCCACCTACCCGCTGCTCGGCGGCCTGCGCTCCACCGCCCAGATGATCTCGTACGAGGTCGCGATGGGGCTGAGCATCGTCGCGGTCTTCATGACCGCCGGCACGATGAGCACCAGCGGGATCGTCGCGAAGCAGGGTGACGGCACCCAGCTCAGCCTCTTCGGCACCCAGATCCCGGCCCCCGGCTGGTACGCGATCCTGCTGCTGCCGAGCTTCGTCATCTTCTTCATCGCCACCGTGGGCGAGACCAACCGGGCGCCGTTCGACCTGCCGGAGGCGGAGTCCGAGCTGGTGGCGGGCTTCATGACCGAGTACAGCTCGCTGAAGTTCGCGCTCTTCATGCTCTCCGAGTACGTCTCGATGGTGACGATGTCCGCGGTCACCACGACGCTCTTCCTCGGCGGCTGGCGAGCACCCTGGCCGATCACCCTCTGGGAGGGCGCCAACTCCGGTTGGTGGCCGATGATCTGGTTCTTCGGCAAGGTCATCGCCCTGGTCTTCGTCTTCGTGTGGCTGCGCGGCACGCTGCCCCGGCTGCGCTACGACCAGTTCATGCGGTTCGGCTGGAAGGTGCTGCTGCCGATCAACCTGGTCTGGATCCTGGTGCTCAGCGGCCTGCGGTCGATCGAGGACTGGGACACCCAGGGCAAGCTGATCGCGGTCGGCATCCCGGCCGGCGCGCTGCTGCTGCTCACGCTCCTCTGGCCGAGCCGCAGGCCGCAGCCGAAGGAAACGGTCCAGGAGCAGGTCAACAACCGTCCGCACGGCAGCTTCCCGCTGCCGCCGATGGACCTTCAGGTCCCACCGAGCCCGCGCACCAGGCGCGTGGTCGCCGAGCGGGAGCCGGCCAACGTCACCGCCGGCTCGGAGTCCAGGGAGGTGTGACGTGGGCGCGATCACCGGAACGTTCAAGGGCTTCGGGGTCACCTTTTCGCACATGTTCAGGAAGGTGGTCACGACCGACTACCCGTTCAAGCCGCCGGTCCCGGCGCCGCGCTACCACGGGCGGCACATCCTCAACCGGCACCCGGACGGGCTGGAGAAGTGCATCGGGTGCGAGCTGTGCGCCTGGGCCTGCCCGGCCGACGCGATCTACGTGGAGGGTGGCGACAACACCGAGGAGCAGCGCTTCTCCCCGGGTGAGCGGTACGCCAGCATCTACCAGATCAACTACGCGCGGTGCATCTTCTGCGGTCTCTGCATCGAGGCCTGCCCGACCCGTTCGCTGACCATGAGCAACGAGTACGAGCTGGCCCGGGACAACCGGCAGGACCTGATCTTCACGAAGGAGCAGCTGCTCGCGCCGCTGCTGCCGGGCATGGAGCAGCCGCCGCACCCGATGCGGCTCGGCGACAGCGAGAAGGACTACTACGTCGGTGGGCTGACCAACCCGGGCACCTCGGCCGGCGCCGAGCACGCGGCCAACAGCCCGGGCCGGTACCAGGTGGAGGAGCACCCCGGTGTCACCTTCCCCGGCGCCGAGCAGCACGCCCAGCGGGCCGCCGCGGGCAAGGGGGACAAGGCATGACCACGCAGACGGTGCTCGCCGCCGCGGGCGGGGTGTCCGGCGGTGAGGAGGTCACCTTCTGGATCCTCGCACCGCTCGCGCTGATCGGCGCGATCGGGACGGTGGCCGCCCGCAACGCGGTGCACTCCGCGCTCTGGGTGGTGCTGACCATGCTCTGCCTGGGCGTGTTCTACGTGCTCCAGGCCGGGCCGTTCATCGGCATGGTGCAGATCATCGTCTACACCGGCGCGATCATGATGCTCTTCCTGTTCGTGCTCATGCTGGTCGGACGGGACGCGTCCGACTCGCTGATCGAGACGCTGCGCGGGCAGCGGACCGCCGCGATCCTGCTCGGTCTCGGATTCGCCGGCCTGATCGGCGGCGGCGTCTACCGGGCGATGGAGGGCACCACGGCGGCCGGCCTGACGCAGGCGAACGCCGAGGGGAACGTCCAGGGCATCGCGCGGCTGCTCTTCACCAAGTACGTCTTCGCCTTCGAGTTGACCTCGGCGCTGCTGATCACGGCGGCGGTCGGCGCGATGGTGCTGGCGCACATCGAGCGGCGCAAGCAGGACAAGATGGACCAGGTCGCCACCATGAAGGCCCGCTTCCGGCCCGGCAACTACCCCGGCCCGAAGCCCGGCCCGGGTGTCTTCGCCACCTCCAGTTCGGTCGCGACGCCCGCCCGGCTGCCGGACGGCCGACTCACCGAGCGGAGTACGCCGGACATCCTGCCGGTCCGCGAGCTGACCGCGCAGGAGACCTCGCTGAAGGGCACAGAAAAGTGACTCCTGACTACTACCTCGTGCTCGCGGCGATCCTCTTCACCATCGGCGCCGCCGGGGTGCTCATCCGCCGCAACGCGATCGTGCTGTTCATGTGCGTCGAGCTGATGCTCAACGCGGCCAACCTGACGCTGGTCACCTTCAGCCGGATCAACGGTGACCTCAACGGCCAGATCATGGCGTTCTTCGTGATGGTGGTGGCCGCGGCGGAGGTCGTGGTCGGCCTCGCGATCATCATGGCGATCTTCCGGACCCGGCGCTCGGCGAGCGTCGACGACGCCAACCTGCTTAAGTACTAGAGGGGCCTGCGGTGGGAGAGATTCTGACGAACGCCCCGGCGGAGCCGGCGGGGGCCGTCACCTACGCGACGGCGGACGGCCTGCTCGGCGGCGTCTGGCTGCTGGTGGCGATTCCGCTGGTCAGCGCGGCGATCCTGCTGCTGCTCGGCCGGCGCGCCGACCGGTGGGGGCACTGGCTCGGGGTGACCGCCATCGGCGCGTCGTTCGTGCTCGGCCTCACCTCGTTCTTCCAGCTGCGTGGTCTGGAGAACAAGTCCGTCGAGCTGAGCCTCTGGGACTTCATCTCGGTCGGCGGCCTGCACGTGGACTTCGGCCTGCTCTTCGACCCGCTGGCCGCGGTCTTCGTACTGCTGATCACCGGGGTGGGTTTCCTGATCCACCTGTATGCGGTCGAGTACATGGCGCACGACGAAGGCCGGCGGCGGTTCTTCGCGTACTTCAACCTGTTCGTCGCGGCCATGCTGCTGCTGGTGCTCGGCAACAACTACGTGATGCTCTACTTCGGCTGGGAGGGCGTCGGTCTGGCGTCGTACCTGCTGATCTCCTTCTGGTACGGGCGGCCGAGCGCGGCCACGGCCGGCAAGAAGGCGTTCCTGATGAACCGGGTCGGCGACGCCGGCCTGGCCATCGGCATCTTCATCATGTTCGCCACCCTGGGCACCACTCAGTACGACGAGGTCTTCTCGAACGTCGGTGCGCTGACCGGCGGCACCGTACTCGTGCTCGGTCTGCTGCTGCTGCTCGGCGCGACCGGCAAGTCCGGCCAGTTCCCGCTCCAGGCGTGGCTGCCGGACGCGATGGAGGGCCCGACCCCGGTGTCGGCGCTCATCCACGCCGCCACCATGGTCACCGCGGGTGTCTACCTGATCGCCCGGTCCAACCCGGTCTTCTCGGCAAACACCACGCTCCAGCTCGTGGTGGTGAGCGTCGGCGCGCTGACCCTGCTGCTGGGCTGCATCATCGGCGCGGCGAAGGACGACATCAAGCGGGTGCTGGCGTGGTCGACGGTCAGCCAGATCGGCTACATGTTCCTCGGTGTCGGCCTCGGCGGCGGCGCGTACGCGCTGGCCATCATCCACCTGCTGGCGCACGGCTTCTTCAAGGCCAACATGTTCCTCGGGGCCGGGTCCGTGATGCACGGGATGAAGGACCAGGTGGACATCCGCCGCTTCGGCGGGCTGGCCAAGCACATGCGGATCACCTGGATCACGTTCATGATGGGCTGGCTGGCCATCATCGGCATCCCGCCGCTGTCGGGCTACTTCTCGAAGGAGCCGATCATCGTGGCCGCCTTCGAGCGGGAGGACTGGACCGCCTGGCTCTTCGGCGGGGCGGCGCTGCTCGGCGCGGGGCTGACCGCGTTCTACATGACCCGGCTCTTCGTGCTCACCTTCCACGGGCCGAAGCGCTGGACCGAGGAGATCGAACACCCGCACGAGTCGCCCAGGCTGATGACCGTTCCGCTGATCCTGCTGGCGATCGGCTCGATCGGCGCGGGTTTCCTGCTCTCTACCTCGGTGCCCGACTGGCTGACCGCGACGGCGGGCCTCGGCGGGGAGCACGCGGAGCACGAGCCGGTCCTGTCGCACATCGTGATCACCACCCTGTCGCTGGTGGTGACCGTGCTCGGCGCCGGGCTGGCCTGGTTCCTGTTCCGCAACGGCACGGCCACCGCGCCGCAGCCGGCCGGGGTGCTGGTCACCGCCGCCCGCCGCAACCTCTACACGGACGCCTTCAACGAGGCGGTCTTCGAGAAGCCGGGCATCTTCCTCACCCGGGCGCTGGTCTTCCTCGACAACCGGGGAGTGGACGGGTTGGTCAACGGCCTCGCCGCCGCTGTCGGCGGAGGATCGGGCCGGCTCCGGCGGCTGCAGACCGGCTTCGTCCGGTCGTACGCGACCTCGATCCTGACCGGCGCGCTGCTGGTGGTGGCGGCGTTCCTGGCCGTACAGGCGGGGTGGCTGGCGTGATCGACCTCTTTCCGGCCGCCCCCGCCGGCGGACCACGCAGTGACGACGGAGGTAAGGCCGCATAATGTCCAACTTCCCGTTCCTCTCGGTGCTGACCGTGGCGCCGCTGGTGGGTGCCCTGGTGGTGGCTCTCCTGCCGCGGCGGCGGCCGGACCTGGCCAAGCAGGTGGCGTTCGGCTGGTCGCTGCTCGTACTGGTGCTCTCGGTCCTGATGTGGATCGCCTTCAAGATCGACGGTGACCGGTTCCAGTTCCGCGAGTCGTACCCGTGGATCCCGAACTGGGGCGTCCACTTCACCTTCGCGGCCGACGGCATCGCGCTGGTCATGCTGATGCTGATCGCCGTGCTGGTGCCGCTGGTGATCCTGGCGTCGTGGCACGACGCTGATTCCTCTCGGCGGTCGGTACCGGCCTACTTCGCGCTGCTGCTCGTCCTCGAGTGCACGATGATCGGTGTCTTCGCGGCCGCCGACGTCTTCCTCTTCTACGTGTTCTTCGAGGTCATGCTGGTGCCGATGTACTTCCTCATCGGCAGCTACGGCGGTCACCAGCGGCAGTACGCCGCCGTCAAGTTCTTCCTCTACTCGCTGGTCGGCGGCCTGTTCATGCTCGCCGCGGTGATCGGCCTCTGGGTGGTCGGCGGTAAGACCTTCGACTGGCAGGCGCTGTCTCAGGTGGACATCTCCACCGGTACCGAGCGCTGGCTCTTCCTCGGCTTCTTCCTCGCGTTCGCGATCAAGGCGCCGTTCTTCCCGTTCCACACCTGGCTGCCGGACGCCGGTGGCGCCGCGCCGGCCGGTGCGGCGGCGCTGCTGGTCGGCGTGCTCGACAAGGTCGGCACCTTCGGCATCCTGCGGTACTGCCTGCCGCTCTTCCCGGACGCGGCCAAGTGGTTCGCGCCGTGGGCGCTCGCGCTCGCGCTGATCGGCATCATCTACGCCGCGCTCCTCGCGGTCGGGCAGAACGACCTGAAGCGGCTGGTGTCCTACACCTCGATCGCGCACTTCGGCTTCATCGGCGTGGGCATCTTCGCCTTCACCACCCAGGCCGGCACCGGAGCGGTGCTCTACATGGTCAACCACGGTCTCGCCACCGGCCTGCTCTTCCTGGTGGTGGGGATGCTGATCGCGCGCCGTGGCTCGGCGTTGATCAGCGACTTCGGTGGTGCCGGCAAGCTGGTCCCGGTGCTGGCCGGGGTGCTCTTCTTCGCCGGTCTGGCCTCGCTGGCGTTGCCCGGCACCGCGCCGTTCGTCTCCGAGTTCCTGGTGCTGATCGGCTCGTTCACGGTGAACAAGCCGGTCGCGGTGATCGCCACCCTCGGCATCATCCTGGCGGCGGCGTACGTGCTGTGGATGGTGCAGCGCACCACGCAGGGCACCCTCAACCCGGCGTTGACGGAGATCGACGGGATGCGGCGTGACCTCAACCTGCGCGAGAAGTTCGTGATCGCGCCCCTGGTCGCGCTGATCGTGCTGCTGGGCTTCTACCCGAAGCCGGTCACCGACGTGATCAACCCGGCGGTGCAGGCGACCATGAACGACATCGGCAAGACCGACCCCGCCCCGTCACCGGGCACGAGCGTCCAGGAGGCGAGCCGGTGAGCGCGAGGAGTGAACGAGCGACCGTGAGCGAGTCCACCCACGGGCCCGCGGAGCGCGCGGAGCGAGCCCCGCAGTCGCGAGCAAACAGCGACCCAGTCGCGAACGGAAGGTTGGCCCAGTGAGTGAACTGAAGCTGCCGTCGATCGACTACGCGGCGCTCGCCCCGATCCTGATCATGTTGGGGGCCGCACTGGTCGGTGTCCTGGTCGAGGCGTTCGTGCCGCGGCACAGGCGGCACCTGGTGCAGCTGTCGGTGGGGCTGCTCGCGGTGCTCGCCGCGTTGACCATGGTGGTGCTCAACGCCGACGACCGGCTGATCACCGCCGGCTCGGCGATCGCGGTGGACGGGCCGACGCTCTTCCTCCAGGGCGCGATCCTGGTGCTCGCCGCGATGGCGCTGCTGCTGATCGGTGAGCGCGCGGTGGAGCGCGGCGGAGCGTTCGTCGCGCACGCCGCGATCACCGCCGAGTCGGCAGAAGACCGGCGGCAGGCCGAGAGCGCCGGCGGTACCACCGAGGTGTACCCGCTCGCCACGTTCGCCATCGGCGGCATGCTGATCTTCGTGGCGGCGAACGACCTGCTGACCATGTTCATCGCGCTCGAGGTCTTCTCGCTGCCGCTCTACCTGCTCTGCGCGCTGGCCCGTCGCCGGCGGCTGCTCAGCCAGGAGGCGGCGCTGAAGTACTTCATGCTCGGTGCGTACTCCTCGGCGTTCTTCCTCTTCGGCGTCGCGCTGATCTACGGCTTCACCTCCGGCATCCCGGGCCGGTCGGCCGGGGTCGACTTCGCCACCATCAACGCGGCGGTGAACGAGTCGCCGGCCAGCCGGGTGCTGCTCTTCGCCGGGATGGCGCTACTCGCCATCGGCCTGCTGTTCAAGGCGGCCGCGGCGCCGTTCCACGTCTGGACGCCGGACGTCTACCAGGGCGCGCCGACGCCGGTCACCGCGTTCATGGCCGCCTGCACGAAGGTCGCCGCGTTCGGCGCCCTGCTGCGGGTCTTCCACGTGGCGTTCGCCAGCGCCAGCTGGGACTTCACGCCGGTGCTCGGGGTCGTGGCGGTGCTGACCATGCTGGTCGGCGCGGTGCTCGCGGTGACCCAGACCGACATCAAGCGGTTGCTGGCGTACTCCTCGATCGCCAACGCCGGCTACCTGCTGGTGGGGGTGCTCGCGCCGTCGAAGGACGGACTCTCCGGCACGATGTTCTACCTGGTCGCGTACGGCTTCTCGGTGCTCGCCGCGTTCGCCGTGGTGACCCTGGTGCGTGACGGTGACGGGGAGGCCACCCACCTGTCCCGCTGGGCCGGGCTGGGGCGACGCTCACCGTTCTTCGCCAGCGTGTTCACGTTCATCCTGCTCGCCTTCGCCGGTATCCCGCTGACGAGCGGCTTCACCAGCAAGTTCGCGGTCTTCGGACCGGCGTTGGCCGAAGGCCGGGCGTGGCTCGTGGTCGCCGGTGTGCTGACCAGCATGGTGCTGGCGTTCCCGTACCTGCGGGTCGTGGTGATGATGTGGCTGTCCGAGCCGGGTGAATCCACTCCGACCGTCGCGGTGCCGGGCGGGCTCACCTCGGCGGCGCTGATGATCGGCGTGCTGGCCACCCTGGTTCTCGGTGTCGCTCCGGCGCCGCTGCTCGATCTGGCCACAGGGGCCGCCGAATTCGTCAGATGACGATCAGCTCCGCCCGAAGGCCGGTACGCCAATGCGTACCGGCCTTCGCGTGTCCGCACGGTCTCTCGCGAGTGCGATCGGTGCCGCCCGTCGCACGCATCCCCCGCCCGGGGCTGGTCGAACGCGTGTGGCATGGTTGAGGCGTGGTGAAACCGGCTGGCGAGGGTACAGGTGCCACCGGCTCCGGCGGCCGCCGGAACCGGCATGGCACGGGTCAGTTCGGGGCGCTCGGCCTCTATCTCGCCGATCCCCGGCTCGAGGAGTCCGTGCTGGCCGTCCTGGAGGCCGTCGAGGTCGAGCTGCGGGCGAGTGTCGCCAGCGCGGACCCGTTCGTCACGGAGGCCGCCCGGCATCTGGTCGAGGCCGGCGGCAAGCGGTTCCGGCCGCTGCTGGTCGCGCTCGGCGCGCAGTTCGGTGACCCGGGTGCCGCGCCGGTCGTACCGGCCGCTGTGGTGATGGAGCTCACCCACCTGGCGACGCTCTACCACGACGACGTGATGGACGAGGCGGTCGTGCGCCGGGGCGCACCCAGTGCCAACTCCCGGTGGACCAACTCGGTGGCGATCCTGGTCGGTGACTACCTGTTCGCCCGGGCGGCCGACGTCGCCGCAGACCTGGGCACCGAAGCGGTACGCCTGCAGGCGCGCACCTTCTCGCAACTGGTGCACGGCCAGATCGCCGAGACCGTCGGGCCGCGCTCCGGTGAGAACCCGGTGGCGCACTACCTCGAGGTGATCGCCGGGAAGACCGGTTCGCTGATCGCCACCTCGGCCCGCTTCGGCGGCCTGTTCGGCGGTGCGTCGCCGGAGCACGTCGAGGCGCTGGCCGGCTACGGCGAGACGATCGGCGTCGCCTTCCAGCTCTCCGACGACCTGCTCGACATCGCGTCCGAGTCGGTCCAGTCCGGTAAGACCCCCGGCACCGACCTGCGTGAGGGCGTACCGACCCTGCCGGTGCTGTACGCCCGGTCGGGCGACGACTCCGACGCCGCCTCCGTTCGGCTGCGCGAGATCCTCTCCGCCGGTGCGGTGACCGACGACGATCTGCACTCCGAGGCGCTCGGTCTGCTGCGGGAGAGCCCCGCGATGAAGCGGGCCCGGGAGACCGTCCGCAGCTATGCGGAGGACGCCCGCTCGAAGCTTGCCCCGCTGCCGGAGAATCCGGCCCGCCGCGCCCTCGAGTCCCTCTGCGACTTCGTAGCCGACCGCACCAGCTGACCCCCACCCCTTTCTTCCGCCATCAAGCGCGGTGATCAAGAGGATTGCGTCAGAGATCGGGCTGACGATGACGCAACCATCTTGATCGTCGCGCCGGGGGACCCGGGGCGGGGCGGGCAGCCGGGGGACCCGGGGCGGGGCGGGGCGCCGGGGGACCTGGGGCGGGGTTAGGGGCGGGTGAGGAGGCGGCTGCCGGTGAGCATGAGGGCCGCGGCGGCGAGCATCGACAGCGCGGCCGTGCTCCACATGGCGGAATAGCCGATCCGGGTGGCCACCGCACCGAGGCCGAGGGGGCCGAGGCAGCCGCCCGCGTACACCCCGGTCTGCGTGATCGAGGTGGCGGCGGCCGGTGCCTGCGGGTGCAGCCGCACCACCGCGAAGTTCATCAGCCCGGGCCATGCCCAGCCGAGCCCGAAGCCGAGCACGACGCCCGCCACCAACGGCACTGCCCCGGCCGTCGCCAGCAGACCGAGCCCGCCCGCGCCCACCAGCAGCATGGCGGCGATGACGACGACGTGCCCACCGGACCGGCGGTCGGCCAGCCACCCGGAGCCGATCCGCGCGACGATGCAGACCGCACTGCCGAGCGTGAGCGTCAGCCCGGCCAGTCCCGGCGCCAGCCCGCGTGCGGCGGCAGAGTCGACCACGAAGGTGCCCAGAGCGTTGGCGGCCGCCGCGGCCAGCGTCGCGGCGACCCCGATGACCACGAGGGCGCCGGTGCCCCGACCGGCCCGTGTGCGGCGCGTCCGCCGCGTCTCCCGGCCCTCACGGGCGGGCACGGCCGGCAAGGCGGCCAGCGCGGCGGCGCCCGCGGCGACGAACGCCCACCGCCAGCCGGCGGTGAGCGCGATCGTCGGCACCGCCGCCCCGGCCAGCAGGGTGGAGACCGGGATGGCCGCCTGCTTGATCCCGAACGAGAGCCCCTGCCGGTGCGGCGGGACGTGCCGGGCGAGCGCAACGTTGCTGGCGAGCTGACCGAGCGCGTTGGCGACACCGCTGACCGCCAGCAGCCCGAGCAGGACCGGGTACGAGTGAGCCAGCGCCGCCACGGCCAGCAGGCAGGCGGCCGAGAGCAGGATGCCGGTGCGGGCGACCACCGCCGGTCCGTACCGTTCGGCGAGAGCGCCGGACGGCACCGACGCGAGCGCGCCCACCCCGAAGTACACGGAGACCACGAGGCCGAGCCCGGCCGGGGAGAAGTGCAGGTCCTCGCCCAGCTGTACGGCGAGACCGCCGACCAGGAAGACGGGCAGGACGCAGGCGATGGTGACGACGATCGCACTCGCGCCAGCCCGGACAGGGCGGGTCGGAGCGGTGCCGGTGAGCGGGGTGGCGGCAGTCTCGGTCATCGTCTGGCAAACCTACGCCAGCCCCTCCACGGACCACGGATCGTGTCCGTGAGTACACAGGCCGTTGATGACGATCTGGCATCCTCGACCCGAACAGGCGTTTCGCGGCGGCTCGGAATTTCATATGGTGTAAGTCCCCGGCGGCGGAGGTGGTTGTGCGCGACCCCCTGGCGGAACCTTCGGATCTCATCCGCAGCGTCTCCCGCGCGCTACGAGTACTCGAGTCGGTCGGTCGTGCGCCCAGAGGACTGACCGTCAAGCAGATCGCCCGACGGTGCGAGTTGACAGTCGCCACGACGTACCACCTTGTCCGCACACTGGCGTACGAGGGCTACGTCATCCGTCGCGAGGACGGCACGTACATCGTGGGGCTGGAGGTCGCCGACCGTTACCGGGAGCTGGTGGCGGCGTTCCGCGGCCCGCCGGCGGTCGGCGAGACCCTCCGCCGCGCTGCCACGGAGACCGGGTACAGCCATTACCTCGGCCGGTTCGTCGGCGGTCAGGTGGCGGTCACCGCGGTCGCCGAGGGACCCCGCTCACCGTACCTGGAGGACCTGGTCCCCGGATTCGACGAGGGGGCGCACGCAACCGCGCTCGGCAAGGCGCTGCTCTCCACGCTCACCGCCGAGCAGCGGTTCCGCTACCTACGCGACTACGGCATGCGTCCGTTCACCAGCGCCACGCTCACCACGTCGGAGACCTTCGAGGCCGACCTCGCCGCCGGCGACCGGCGCGGCATGCAGTTGGAACTCGGACAGTTCCGCCAGGGGGTGGCCTGCGCCGCGGTGCTGGTCAGCCCAGACAAGGACATGGAACGGCGGGTCGTGCTCGCCTGTGCGCTGCCGGCGAACGAGATGATGACCTCCGCCCGGATGGTCCGGGCCAAGCTGCTCACCACGGCCCGGACCGTCGCGGACAGCATCGCGGCCGATCAGCACTGACCCGGCACGCGGTGGATCCCTCTCCCCGACTGGGAGAGGGACCCGCGGCGTGCCTCGGCGACGGACCGCGGCAGGGGAAGGTCGGGTGGCGACCGGCCGCCCCCGGGGCACCACGACGCCCGGCTCGGCGCGGCGCCGTCGGGCCAGGACGCGAATCAGAGCTGGGCATCCGCCGCGATGCTCCCGTGGTCGCGGCGTGACCTCGGGCTGAACCGTTCCGGGCCACCGCCCGTATTTCCAAGCGAACGCATCGCCGTGCTCGCGACAAGAGCGAGGAGGCCGCCATCAGCGACCACGACGCCCACCTGCTTCGCGCGCTGCACGACGAGCACGCGGAGGCCCTGTACGCGCACGCGGTGCGGCTGGTCAACGGCGATCGGCAACGCGCCGAGGACCTGGTGCAGGAGACCCTGCTGCGGGCCTGGCGGCATCCCGAGGCCCTGGATCCGCACCGCGGTTCGGTCCGTGCCTGGCTCTTCACCACCGCCCGCAACCTGGCCATCGACGCCTGGCGGCGGCGGGGCACCCGGGTCGGGGAGGTCTACACCGACGAACTGCCCGAACCGCCGGAGACGGTGGACGAGGCCGAGCGAGCGGTGGAGGCGTGGACCGTCGCCGAGGCGTTGAACCGGCTCAGCCCCACCCATCGAGAGGTGCTCGTCGAGTGCTTCTACCAGGGACGGTCGGTGGCGGAGGCGGCGTCACGGCTGGGGGTGCCGCCGGGCACGATCAAGTCGCGCACACACTACGCGCTGCGCTCACTACGGTTGGTCCTGGCCGAGATGGGGGTGACCGAATGAGCCGCTGCGAGTTCACGCAGGACGACGGCGCATACGTGTTGGGAGCCCTCGCCCCCGCCGAGCGGGCCGCTTACGAGCGACACCTGGCCGGGTGCGCCGAGTGCCGTGAGGCGGTAGCCGAACTCGCCGTACTGCCCGGACTGCTCGGCCGGCTCGACCCGGCTGGACTGGCACAGTTCCTGCAACCCGCGCCGGGTCCGTCGCTGCCGGCACTGCTCGACGAGGCCCGGAACCGCCGGCGCCGCGAGCGGGCGGCCGGCCGGCGGCGGTACGCGCTGACCGCGCTCGTGGCGGCGGCGTTGGCCCTGATCGTCGGGGTCGGCGCGGCCCTCGTGCTGCCCCGGCAGACCGCCCCGCCCGCCGAAGAGCTGCGGATGGTGGCCATGCAGCCGGTGGCCGGCACCGTGCCGGTGCACGCCGAGCTCGCCCTGACCGCCACCGGATGGGGCACCGAGGTGACCATGCGCTGCGGGTACGACCCGCGTCCCGGCTACGGCAAGGCGTACACGTTCCGGCTGGTGGCGCACGGCCCGGACGGGGCGACCGAGCAGGTCGGGTCATGGCTGGCCGCACCCGGCGACAGCGTACGGTTCACCGGCGTCACCCGGTTCACCGGCGCGGAGCTGGTACGCCTGGAGCTGCTACGTGCCGACGACACCCCGGTGCTCGGCTACGACGTCCGCTGATCGCCGACCGTCGGCAGCCCGGTTTCGTCCACAGTGCGACGCGTCCGGGTGACCGCCCGTCCTCAGCGGGCAGCGGTGGCGGCGGGAGCGGGCGCGCCGGCACGAGCGGCGGCCCGAGTGCGTCGCGCGTTGCCCACCGCGTCGGCGGTGAAGACGACCAACGCGAGCCAGACCAGCGCGAAACCGGCCAGCCGGGCCGGCGGCATCGGCTCGTGGAAGATCAGCACGCCGCAGGCCAGCTGGAGGATCGGGGCGAGGTACTGGATCATCCCGAGGTTGGTGAGCGGCAGCCGGTTGGCCGCGCCCGCGAAAAGCAGCAGCGGGATCGCGGTGGCCGCGCCGGCCAGCACCAGCAGCACGGTGTGCCCCGCCGATACGTGGCCGAACGTGACATCGCCGGTCGAGGCGAGCCAGCCGAGATAGCCCAGCGCGGGCAGCGCAAGCACCGCCGACTCGACGAAGAGCCCCTCCGCCGCGGGTAGCCCGAGCCGCTTCTTGACCAGGCTGTACCCGCCGAAGCTGAGGGCGAGCGTGAGGGCGAGGTACGGCACGTGACCGTAGTCGACGGTCAACACGGCGACGGCCAGGCCGCCGACGCCCAGTGCCACCCACTGCGTCCGGCGGAGCTGTTCGCGCAGCACGGCCACGCCGAGCAGCACGACCACCAGCGGGTTGATGAAGTAGCCGAGCGCGGTCTCCACCACCCGGTCGGAGTTCACGCCGTAGATGTAGGTGCCCCAGTTCACCGCGATCAGCGCCGCGGCGACACTGATCGCCACGAGCGCCCGCGGGCGACGCGCGAGCGCCCGCAGGAACCCGATGTTGCGCAGCGCGGCGAGCAGCAGCGCCACGAACACCACCGACCAGACGATCCGGTGCGCCAGGATCTCGAGCGGCCCGGTGGGGCGCAGCAGCTTGAGGTAGAGCGGGAAGAAACCCCAGAGCAGGTACGCGCCGAAGCCGTAGAGGTATCCCAGTCGCAGCGGTGTCACGCCTCAACCGTAAGGGGTGGCGGACCTTCAGGTTCCTTGCGAGTGGCCCGGTTCACCGGCGTATCACCGACTGTGGGCACCGTTGCCTCGCCGCCCGGCGTCACCTGCCGATCGCGCTGGTCCAGTTGCATGAAGTGGTCCGGGTCGACCGGCGCGAAGCCGACCTTCGCGTACACCCCGTGCGCGTCCAGCGTGGCCAGCAGGATCCGCCGTACGCCGAGCTCGGCCAGGTGGTCCCGGACCGCGCCGACCAGCCAGCTGCCCAACCCGCGCCCCCGCTCACCCGGGTCCACGTAGACGTCGCAGAGCCAGGCGAACGTGGCCCCATCGGTGACCGCCCGGGCCACGGCCACCTGGCGGCCGTTGCCCGGACGGTAGACGCCGAACGCGACCGAGCCGGCGAAGGCACGCCCCACGGTCGCACGGTCACGGCCGAGGGCCCAGTACGCGTCGGTGCTGAGCCAGTGGTGCACCCGATCCAGGTCGAGTCGACCAGGATCGGTGCTGAGCAGGTAACCGTCATCACGGATCAGCGTGAACATCGCTGGGACGCTAACCTCACCATCCTGTCGTGACACCCGCCACTTCCCGCACTCTGGTCGCGCCCGGCGGCCCACGATGTGGGTCAGTCTCGGTCGAGGATGGCGCCCAGCACCCAGGTCACGATGCCGACGAGGAGAGCACCCAGCACCGCCGAGGGCCAGAATCCGTCGACGTGGAACGGCAGCCCCGCCTCACCTGCGATCCAGCTGGTGAGCAGGAAGAGCAGGCCGTTGACCACGAGCGCGATCAGCCCGAGGGTCAGCAGGTAGAAGCCGCAGCCGACGGTCTTGATGATCGGCTGGAGCACCGCGTTGACGACGCCGAAGATCGCCGCCACCAGGATCAGTGTGGTGACCGTGTTGACGGCCGAATCCGAGTCGAGTGCGATGCCGGGAATGAACAGGGTGGCCAGCCAGAAGGCGAACGCCGTGGTGACCAGCCGGATCAGCAGCCCCTTCAGAAAATCCATGGCGGCGATGGTGCCACGCGTCGACCAGCGGCGGGAACCCGTGCCGGTCCACCGACCCGTGCCCGTGCCGGTCTACCGACCCGTTCCGGCCGTACCTCGGCGGTGGTCCCGGCGACCCGGTCGCCGGCCCACCTCAGCGCCGCGAGGGACGGCCGACGAGGCGCGCCTCGATGGGAGTGATCGAAACCTGTGCCCAGCGCAACGCACGCCGGTTGATGACGGCCACCATGTCGTCGCGCATCCGGGTCAGTGACTGCGCGGAATCGCCGAGCCCCAGCGTCGCACCGGCCAGGGCGGCCTCGTCGGTGTCGAGGGGTTGCAGCACCACCAGGTCGGCGTCGTTGATCGTGTCCACGTCCGAAGGGGTCAGCTCCCCGCGTACGACCAGGGTGGACCGCCACGGTGGGCCGGGCTGCGGATCGGCCGGCACCGGACCGCCGTCGGTCACCAGCAGCAGCGGGCGGAGCGGGGTGCCCGCGCCGGCGGGGAGCGACCGGCCGGGCGGTAGCAGCGGTACCGTCCCGCCGGGGGCGCCGACGCCGCGGACGAATGGTTCCCACTCGCGCGGGCGGGCGGTCTGCACCACCGCCTGCGCGCCGAGCGCCAGCGCGCGCAGCACCACGAGCTGAGCCGCCCGGACGCCGCCGACCAGCAGTACCCGGGTGCTCTCCGGCCGGAAGAGCCGGACGGTCAGCGCCCGCCCCTGCCGGTTGGTGCCGAGCATCAGCCCCGCGTCGCCGAGGGTCAGTTCCGGCAGATCCGATGCCGGCGCGGATCGGGAGGGCGGCTCGGCCAGCGCCAACGGCAGCGTGCCGGCCAGCCCGCGGGCGTGCGCGCCGTCCAACCGGTGGACCTGCCCGCCCAGGTCGGTCAAGAGCCGGTGCAGGGCCTGCGCGGCGAGCGACAACGCTCCGGGCGTACCCGCCGCGAGGCGGACCGTCATCGCGTTCGCCGCGTCGGCGCCACCGCCTGGGCCGGCGCAGAGCGCGACCGTCGTGGCGGCGGCCGGCAGGGCGAGCAGCCGGGTCACCAACCGTCGACCGGCGTCGCCGTCCGGATCCGGCCACCGGTCCAGGCGGAAGGTGGCCTGGCGCAGCCCGCCCGCGTGCACCGCCGTCCACTGTTCGCGCACCGGTGTGTCGTCGAGATGGGCGAGGTCGGCGAGCATCCGCAGCGCCGGGGTCACGCCGAGCGCACGTACGTCCAGTGGCCGCAGTCGCCGGACGATCCGCCGTACCGCGCCGGCGAGGGCGGCCCGCAGTTCCTCCGCCGACCGCCCGTCGACCCGCAGCACCCGTACGGCCACGATCGCCCGCTCGCGTCCGGAGAGCCGCCCGTCGGTCAGCTGCCGGTACGACGTGCCCGCCGCGCCGTCCACCGCCGGTGCCGGGGTCGCCGCGAGCACCAGTTGGATCCGGATCGGCGGTCCGTCCGACGTGGGCGGTGGCAGCAGTGCGGAAGGCGCGGGTAGCCTGCGGGGTCCGGCTCCGAGCAGCTCGTCCGGATCGCCGACCTCCAGCAGCGCCACCAGGCCGGCCGAGTCGTCCAGTGCGGCGGCCGGCCCGCCGAGCAGGTCGGCGGGGCGGACGACGGCACCCGGGTCCACGAGGTCGAGCAGCTCCGCCGGGCCTGCCCGAGCCGGCAGTTCCCTGCGGCGGGTGAGGTGACCGAGGCCCGTGCCCGCCCACTCGTAGAGCCACCGGCCCCGGATCCGCAGCCAGGCCAGTGGCAGCAGCACCGCGGCGGCCAGCAGCGCACCCGTCACCGGGCCGGTGCCGCGGCCCATGGCGGCGAGGAGCAGTGCCATCGCCACCTGCGCGGCGACGACCTGACCGGCCCGGACGCCCGGCGACTCGCGGAACCGCGCCGACGACTGCGCGGGTGCGGCTGCGGGCGGGCGGGCGGCAACCCGTCGGCGCGAGTGACGCCGTTCGGCGGTGCTGGTCGTCGTCACCGCCCCTCCCGCCGATCACTCGCCGCTACCTCGATGCCGCACATGGTAAGCGAACTGATCGGCGTGCGTTGTCCACAGGGGAGCGGAGCGGGGTAGCAGAAGAGCTACCGTACGACTACCGTCAGCCACGAATTCCGCTGACCCCGTGCCTGCCGTCCGCGACTTTCCCGGGTGCGAGAGGTGCGCTTGCGCGCGCATCCACGGCCGGCCGAGGCCCATGAGACGAGGTGAGGTCCGAAAGTGTCCCAGACCCAGGCGGAAGCCGCGGTGATGCAGCAGACCGCGGCCAGGTTCGAGCAGGTGGACCAGTCCCTGCAGTCGATGCTCAGCAGCCTGCTGGCCGAGCTCGACGTGTTGCAGCAGGCCTGGCGAGGTGCCGGTGGACGGTCGTTCGAGCAGGTGAAGCAGCAGTGGGCGCAGGATCAGGCCGCGTTGCAGCGGGCCCTGCGGGAGACGGCCGGCGCGATCCGTACGGCCGGGCAGCAGTACGACGTCTCGGACACCGAGGCCGCCGGCCGTGTTGCCGGCACCAACCGCGGCGGCATCCAGCTGCCGCTCTGACAGATTCCGATCCAGGGGGAGGGATTTCGCAGATGGACAACGGCGTACTCGTCGTCAACTTCGCCGCGCTGCAACAGGCAAGCGCGGACATCCAGAAGGCGTTGAACACGCTCGACTCGCAGCTCGGCCAGCTCGAGCGCGACGCGGCTCCATTGGTGTCCGGCTGGACCGGCGAGGCCCAACAGGCGTACGAGCAGCGGCAGGCCCGTTGGCGTTCCGCCTCGCAGGACCTCCAGGCCATGCTGCGCGACATCAAACTCGCGGTGGACGACTCCGCCACCGACTATCTGGACACCGAGAAGAAAAACGTCGGCCTGTTCCAGTGACCCCGGCGCCGGGAGGTGCCCCAGGGCCTTTCCGGCGTTACGGTTCACCGCATCGCCGGTGGTGCCGGCCCGGTTCCGGGCCCGCACCACCGTTCGGTCAGGCGTGGTCGGCCGAGCGCCAGCGGCGGCGAGCGCCGCGCGGCAGCAGGTACGCGAGCAGAGCGACGACGGCGGCCGCCACGCCGAGGGCCGCCGCCACCGTCAGGGCTCGGTCCCGCGCGGCCTCCCGCCGGGCCTGCTGCGCCTGTCGTGCCGGATCGGCCCGGTCGTCGGCCGGGGCGGCCACCGGCCGAGGTTCACCCACCGGCCCCGCGGTGGTCTCGGTGACGGCCCGGTACGGGTTGAGCACTCCGGCCCCGTACCCGCCGTCCGGCGCAGGGTCGGCGCTGGCGACGATCCGCTCGGCCACCTGCGCGGCGCTCAGCCGGGGCTGGTACTCGCGCAGCAGTGCCGCGGTCGCGGCGACGAACGGGGCCGCGTAACTGGTGCCCTCAGCCCGCTGGTGGCCCCGACCGGGGGCGGCCGTCAGCACGTCGCTGCCGGGGGCGACCAGGTCGACGTACGGCCCGGTCTGGGAGAACGGCGCCCGTGAGCCGTCCGCTCCGATCGCACCAACCCCGAGCACGCCGTCGTACGCGGCTGGGTAGGGCGGGGGATCGCCGGCCTCGTGCAGGTTTCCGGCGGCGGCGACCACGACCACGTCACGTCTCAGCGCGTAGTCGATCGCGGAACGTACCGCCGGATCGTCCGTGTAGAGCACCACCGAAAGGTTCAGCACGTCCGCGCCGTGGTCCACCGCCCACCGGATCGCCTGGGCGAATTCGGTGGCGCCGACCGTACGCCCCGATTCCCGCCCCTGCACCACCTGCTGCTCGCTGACCCGCACCGGGAGGATCCGGGCGTCCGGTGCCAGGCCGCGGAACGCCACGCCGGGACGGGGTGCGGCGGCGATGAGGCTGGCCACGCCGGTGCCGTGGCCGGCGCAGTCACGGGTGCCGTCGCCGCCGTCGAGCAGGTCGGTGCCGTCGAGCACCCGGCCGGTGAGCTGGTGGTGCTCCCGATCCACGCCGGAGTCGATGACCGCCACCGTCACTCCCGCCCCGGTGGCGAGCGGGGCAAGCCGGTCGGGGACGTACCGCTGCTGCGGCCAGGGTGTGGCGGTGACCGTCCCGACGGGAGCCAGCGGTGTGGCGCAACGCGGCGCGGCTCGGCGGCCCTCCGTCGCGGGTGGAGGCAGTACAGTTCGGGCCGAGTGGCGAAGCCGAGCTGGTTGCGCCGCCGCCGGACCCGGCATCCCGGCGATCGGATCGGCGACTCCGACGGGCCGGACCGGGCTCGACGCGGCGGCCGGCCGGGCGGTGGCGACGGCCGGAACACCGGCCAGCAGCGCGGCGGCCAGCGCCGCCATGGCCGGGCGCCCCATCGACCGGGACATCGGGTCGCCTCCGCATCGTGTCGGCTCCGGTACGGGATGTTATCGCCTCGGTGGCATCGCGGCGCACCACCGGCGGGCTGGCATTGTGATCTTGTTACCACCTTGTAGGTTGTAGGCGATGCCTATGGCCTGTTCTCGGGAGGAGAGGTGGCCGTGACCGAATGGGAACCGGCCACGGAGGCCGAAGCAGCGTTGCGGGACGCGTTACGCGCCAACGACCAGGAGCGTTACTTCCGGATCCTGGCCCGGACCGATCTCCTCCTTCCGACGACACAGGCGACGGCCGGCCAGACGCAGCCGGGGTGGGGCACCTGGACCAGCGGCGGCCGCACGCACGTCCTCGCGTTCACCTCCGCCACCGCCCTGCGTTCGTGCCTCGGCGACAACGCGGGCGCCAGCCGCCGCACCGCGTTCGCGGACCTCGCCGCCGGATGGCCCAACCCCGAATGGTGGCTGGCCATCAACCCCGGTCTGCCCGTCGAGGGATACCTGCCCGCGTGGTACGTCGCCCAGCTCTCCCGCGGCGAGGTACGGCTGCCCGGCCGTACCCTCGGCGCCCGGGCGCGGCTCGAACGGGCCGAGTCGCTGGCCCGCGCCCGTTCCACCGACGCCGGTCGGGACGCCTCGGCGGCACCGGCGGCCGGCACCTCGGCCGGGCCGGCGGTGGGCGCCGAAAACGCCGGGACGGTCGGGCGGGTGCCGCCGGCCTCCGTGGCGCTGCCGCGACGGTCGGCCGAGTCGACGCCGGGCGCGGACACCGACCCGGCCCGTTCGAGGGGTGCGGAGCAGGGCGCGGGCGGACGGGCCGCGCCGTTCACTCCGTTCGCCGCCGACCGGCCGAGCCGGACTCCGTCGGCGCGTCCCGGGACCGCCGAGACGGCGGCGGGCAACGGGCGGGCCGCCTCGGGTGACGGCGCCGAAGCGCCGCGTCGGTCCTTCTTCGAGCCGACATCGGGGCGTGGGGCGGCGTCCCGCGAACCCCTCCGACCCGGAGACCGGGCAGCGCCACCCTCCCGTTTCGGCCGTAGTGACCAGCCGTTCCCCCGGCGCGGCCCGATCGACGGGCCGGGGGACGCGGAGGCGACCCAGGCATTCTTCGCCGCCGCCCGGGAAACGACCCCGCCGCCGCGCCCGTCGAAGGACACGGACTGGACGGCCGGAGCCCCGGCCACCGGGACGGAGGCGACGCAGCCCCTGCCGCCCCGCCGGCCGAATCCGCAGGCGGAGGAACCCACCCGGGCCTTCGGTGTGTTCGGCCCACCGATCCGGCCGCCGGCCTCGGCCGGCCGGCCGAGCGCCGACCCCGGTGGCGAACGGACTCAGCCGCTGCCGCCGCGCCCCCATTCCGAGCCTCGCGGTACGGAGCCCGTGGAGGAACTGCCACCGTCCATGGCGGAGCCGGTTTCCGGCCCACCGGCACCCCGCCGGGAATTCACGCCCATCGTCATCGAGGGCACCATAATCGAATCGCGGGACCTCGACCCGCCGGGGAGGCGCTCGACCGGTCCGGTGGATCCGACCGGCGTTCCGGCCACCGGACGGGCGGATCAGGGCACCACCGCCCCGAACCGCGCCGGCTCGCGGGGGCCGCGGACGGGCGCCGACGGCGGCGAGGACCTCTGGTCGCCGTTCCGTCCCGGTGGCGTGCGGCAGGACGCGCAGCGGGCCGAGCCGAACCAGATCTCAGCCGGTGCGGGGACGGGTGACGACCCGTGGACTTCCCGCTCGGGCAGTGCCTGGATGCACCCGAAGATGACCGGCGTCCCGCGGCCCGGCGACGTGCCGGTCGACTCCGCGGCCGACCCGACGCTCGACCTGCGCGGCGCCGGCTCCTCGGTCCCGGCCCGGCGCGTCGACGACGCTCCCGTGGACCTGTGGACGCCACGTTCGGACCGGTTGGCCGCCGCCGGTGCGGCACCTCCGGCGGCCACCGACGACACCGCGCCCACGACGGGCGGGGAACATGCCACGGCCGGCGCCTCGGCACCGGATGACGAACCCACCACCGCGTTCGTCGGGCCGTCCGAGGTGGACGCCGACGCCCCGACGACGCGCGCCGACGATCCGACGGTCGAGTTCCAGCCGGCCAACGCGGTCGAGGAGGAGCTGCTCGGCGCGGCCGGGGCCGGCAGCACCGACACCTTCCTCTCCACCCTGCTGCTCGCGCGGGTGCTCCTGCCGGTGGCGGCCGATTCGGCACCCGGTAGCCGGCCCGGTGAACCCGGCTTCGTATGGCGTACGGAGGAGCTGGACGCGGAGACCTTCGTCGTGGTGTACACCTCGCCGGAGCGGCTGGCCGAGCGCGTCGGCGACGACGTGGAGACCGCCCAGTTCAAGTTCGTCCAGCTGATCCGGCGCTGGCCGGACGAGGCGTGGTCGTTCGCGGTCAACCCGGGCACACCGGTCGGCGCGAAGCTGCCCGGTGAGCAGATCGTCGCGTTGGCCAACTGGGCCGCCGAGGTCGGCCTCGGCGACGATGTGGAGGCGGAGGAGCCCGCCGCCGCGGCCGAGCCGGCCACCGCACCACGTACGACGCCGAAGCCGGTCGACCCGTCCCGGCCGGTCATGATGCAGAAGGCGGTCGCACCCAGCCAGGTCGCCTACTACCTGGAGCGTGGCTACGACCGGGTGTCCGGTTTCGTGCACCGGGCCAACGAACTGGCCCACCTGAACACCCCCGCGCAGCTGTACGACGCCCTCGGCCTCAACTACGCCGAGTCGCCGTTCTCCCGCGACGCCGAGGAGGTCTACGTGCTGCGCTGGCCGGCGTACCGCCCCAGCCTCTACCGGATTCCGTACGGCGGTCAGAACGAGGCGGCCATGCGTGCCATGGAGGGCTGGGTCATCGAGCGGCCGCCGTTCCGCGGCAACGGGTTCGCGCCCGGTGAGAGCAGTGATGTGGTGGCGGAGTTCAAGGTGGACAGCGCCCGGCTGCCGCACGGCGCTCAGCTCTGGCGGGTCGGTTCGGACGGCACCGAACGGGTCGTCGCGATCCTGGACAGCGACGCGCTGCGCTGGCGGGAGGTGGATGCGGCGTGAGCAGGGACGGCTACGTGGCCCGCTGGCGGGGCCGCGAATACCAGGCCAGCCCGGACGGCGACGACGTGCGCCTCTACCAGCCGGAGGCGGGCGAGGGTTTCGAGGAGGTCCGGCCCGGCCGGTACGTGCGGGTGCTCGCGGCGACCGAGGTCGAGGACCTGGCGTACGTGCGTACCACCTGCCGGTGGCAGGGGCAGCCGTTCATCGTGCTCGGCGAGCATGACGGCTGGCTGCGGGTCGAGTACACCGGTGGGCGGTGGCCGGTGGCCCAGGCGATGCGGCTGGAGGTCTTCGAGTTCGGCGTCTACCAGGGCTGGGCGCCCGCCGCCGAGGTGACCGACCTGCGCGAGCAGCGAATCTGACCGCCGGTCGCGTCAGGACTTCGTCCAGCGCAGGATCTCGCCGAGCACCACGTCCGGCGCCTCCAGGTGCGGGAAGTGCCCCACCCCGTCGAGGAGCCGCCACTCGTACGGGGCGACCACGTAGCGGCCCGAACCCTGGGCGGTGCGCGGCAGCGCGGCGACGTCGGCAGCGCCGTGCAGTTGCAGGGTCGGGGTGACCAGCGGCCGCTGCATCAGCTTGACGAAGCGGTAGCCGTGCAGCCGCAGCACCGAGCGGAAGGCCCATCGGTAGCCTTCCATGGCGCAGAACGCGGCCTGCGGGATTTGCATCGCCTCCCGGCAGCGCTCGGCGTACGCGGCGAAGGCGGGGCCGGCCACCCACTCCGGCCCGCCCCACCGGCGCAGCAGCTCCTCGACGAGCGCCCCGCCGTCGCGGGTCAGCACATGCTCGTAGCGGGGTAGCTGGAACTTCAGGGCCGGTGTGGAGGCGGCGAACTGCCCGCGTGGATCGGCGAAGATGGCGGCGCGCAGTCGCAGCGGGTGTGGCGCGCCGAGCACCACGAGCCGGCGTACCAGTGCCGGGTGGAACGAGGCGGCGGTCCAGGCGACCATGCCCCCCGCACCGGTGCCGACCAGGGTGGCGGAACGCTCACCCAGGGCCCGGATCAGCCCTGCGGTGTCGGCGGCGAGCGTGTAGCCGTCGTACCCCCGGGGCGGTTTGTCGCTGGCGCCGTAGCCGCGCAGGTCCACGGCGACCGCCCGGAACCCGGCGTCGGCGACGGCCGGGAGCATCTCGTGCCAGGCCCACCAGTGTTCGGGAAAGCCGTGCAGGAAGAGCACCATCGGCCCGGTGCCCGCCTCGACCGCGTGGAACCGGCTGCCGTTCGCGCCGACGAATCGATGTGTCCAGGGACCCTCGGTGAGGACGCAGGACTCGTCGACGGGCCCGCCGTACTGGTCGGTCATGAGCCCAGCCTAGGTGCCCGAGGCGGGGTGCTGCCCCCGCGCCCGGCCGCCGGCACCCTCGAGGCAGGTGTGCGCCGCCGACAGGTGGGCGCGGACGGTGTCGCGCCGGCCGATCGTCGGCTTCGCGTCACCGGCCGGGAAAGGGCGATGCCCGGGCAGGTGACCTGCCCGGGCATCGCGTGGTGGTGCGGGGATCAGCGGATCAGGAGATCCGGATCTTCATCGAGGTGCCGTCCTGCTCGAGCACCTTGATCTTGACACCGGTGGCGGGGAGCTTGACACCGTGGTTCGGCAGCTCCTCGTAGAAGTACTTCTTGGTGTCGTCGAACACCGGCTCCGGGGCCTGGCCGCGGATGTACTGGGGCTGGCTGTTCAGGTGCAGCGTGAACGAGTCCGCCTTCTTCAGGCTGAACGTCGCGTCGTACACCTGGACCCGGGCCCGCCACGCCTCGCCGGTCAGGTTGTAGATCGGCCGCGGGTGAGCGTCGATGATCATGTTCCGACCCTCGCCCGGGTGCTCCAGGGTGTCGTTGTCCTCGTACCGGGTGTTCCAGTACGAGATCAGCAGACCCTCCTGGTAGGCGTAGTGGTCCACCCAGTCCGGCCGGGTGTCGGTGTACCCGAAGAAGTACGGGCCGGTCTTCAGGTACTTGTCGTACGAGACGTACGACCGGTTGCCGGCGACGTAGAAGTTGTCGAACAGGCGGGTGTACGACGCCTCGGCGATCTCGAAGCCCCCGGCGAGCGTCCAGCCGGTGGCACCGGCCTCGGCACCCTCGCTGAGCAGCGTCTGCCCGTCGGCGGTCACGGTGATGGCGTCACCGTAGAAGCCGCCCTCGGACACACCGCCGTCGGTCTGGTAGCGCAGCCGGAACTGCACGTTCTGACCGGCGTAGGCGTCCAGCGGGATGTTGATGTCCACCCACTGCCCGTTGCTGGAGCCGTCCAGGGCGTACCGTCCGGTCGAGATCTCCTTCAGCGGCGTACCGTTGGCGGTGCCCGGCAGCGGCGTCCAGGACTGGCCGTCGGTCGACGCCTCGAAGAAGAGGTAGTCGAAGTCCGCCTCGATGCTGTAGCGACCCTTCATGCTGAACGCGGCACTGGTCTTGCCGGTGAGGTCCAGCGTCCGGGTCATCGTGCTGTTCAGGTCGTCCCGGTTGCCCGAGAAGAACTGCTTGGCACCGGCGAACGGCGCGCCGTGATCGAAGGTGTACTCCCGCTGCGGGAGGACCACCACGGCACCCTGCGCCTTGTCGGAGTTGTACTCCTGCGGGCCCAGTTCGAGGGTCCGCTTCTGTCCGGCCACGACCACCTCGTAGTCGAGCCAGCCGAGCTGGAGCTTGTTCCAGGCGCCCAGGTCGCCACCGCGGTCGCCGATGCCCTCGTCGTTCTTGGCGCCGAGCCGGCTCTGGGCCATCAGGGTCCAGTGCTCGTTGTTGTTGTCGCCGCCGTTGATGCTGTTGTAGTCGTCCGGCAGACCGAGGTCGTGGCCGTACTCGTGGTAGAAGACGCTCCGGCCACCGTTCTCCGGCTGGATGGTGTAGTCACCGATCCAGATGCCCGTGTTGCCGATCTGGGCGCCACCGGCCGGGAAGCTCGGCGGACCGGTGCGGCCCTGGTCGGACGCGAAGGCGTACCAGCGGTGGCTCCAGATGGCGTCCTCGCCCTGGTGCGGGTCACCGTCGGCCTCGTCACCGCCGGAGTGGACGATCTGGAAGTGGTCGATGTAGCCGTCCGGCTCGTTGAAGTTGCCGTCGCCGTCGTGGTCGTACCGGTCCCACTGGTCCATGGACTGGACGTCAGCGGCGATCTCCGCGTCGGTCTTGCCCGCGGCCTTCTGGTCGGCGACCCACTGGTTGGCGGCGTCGGCGACCAGGTTCCAGGTGTTGTTGCAGACGTTCGAGGCGCAGGGGTAGCCGCCGGAGCGGCCGTAGCGGGCCTCGTTGTACGGCACCTTGACCCAGTCGGTGACCTCACCCTCGACGCTGTAGCGGCCCGAGGACTGCGCCTCGTAGTACTGCTTCAGCGACTCGTCGCCGGGGTTGGTGCCGAAGTACATCTGCCGGAAGTGGTCGGCGCTGAAGTCCGGCTGCCAGACCGTCGAGTTGTCCACCGCCCGGTTGGGCTGCGGGATCTCGTTGTGCAGCGGCCCGTCGAAGCGGGCCGGGCCCGCCGTGTTCGGGTCGGTGTCCTGGTCCGGGTAGTTCGGGTGCCGCTCGTTGCCGAACTCGGCGAGGATCACGAAGATCTTGTCCGTCGTCTCGCGGCCGAGTTCGACGTACTGGTCCTTGGTCGCGCCCTTGCCGGCCTTGGTGGCCTTGGCGGACCGGTTCGCCGCGCCACCGACGGCCGCGGTCTCGCCGACCTTGACGACGGTGCTGCCGTTGATCTTCTGGGGCTTGGCCCGGCCAGTGAGGACGTCGCTCAGACCCTCCTGGCGCATCGCCCGCCGCTTGTTCTCAAGCGGGTTGGGCAGGTCATGGTCCACCTGGGCGGGTTCGGCCACCGACGGAGCGGCGGTCGGCAGCTTCGGCGCCGCGCTGGCAGAGGTGCCAGCAACCAGTCCCGTCGCCGTCAGCGAAAGCCCGAGCAGACCCACTGCGACTTTGCGCACGTGGTACCTCCGATGTGAGGGAGCCGGCCCCCCGGGGTTGCGGGCCGGCTGTGACGGCCCCTGGGGGGCCACTGGTGAACATAGACACTGCTGCGTCGAGTGGGAAGACAGCCACGTCGATTTGTTGCAAAGTTTTGTTGGCTCTGCCTTGGGCCGTCATACTCCTGCCGTTCGATCAATGGACCTGAGCAGGTCGGACCTGGCACGGGACGTGGGCAGCGGCGCATTTCGATCAACCTCATCGAAGGTACGAAAAAGGGGCCGGCGGCGTTTCCGCCGCCGGCCCCGAAGATGATCGATGGATCAGTTGCTAACGCGCACGACCATCTTGTCGGTCGGCTTGTTGCCCTGCTTCACGATCTGGATGCGGGTGCCCGTTCCGGCCACCTTCACCGAGTTCTGCTCGTTCTGCGCCGACCAGTAACGGTCCGCCACGCTGTCGTCGAAGACCGGGTTGGCCTTCAGCTTCGGCAGGGTGACCGGCACCCCGTTGAGGTGGAAGGTCTGCGCCGGCTTCTGCTTCAGGCTGAAGGCCGCGTCGAAGCCGTTGCGCCGGTTGGTGATGGTGCCCTGACCCGGGACCGTGATGGGGCCCGGCCGCACGTCGACCGGCAGGTCCAGGCCGTAGCCGGGGTGCTCCGACGTGTTGTTGTCACCGTAGGCGTAGTTGACGTACCAGACCATCATGCCGGGCTGGTTGGCGTACCGCTCGACCCAGTTGGGACGGGTGTTGGTGTAGCCGTAGTTGTAGCCACCGGTCTCCAGCGTCTCGTCGTAACCGAAGTAGGTCCGGTTCTCGGCGATGTAGAAGCGGGGGTACTCGGCGGTCACCTCGCCGCTCATCCGGGTGAAGCCCCGGGCGGTCCACTCGGCGGCCAGCGTCTCGGCGTCGTCGGTCCAGGCGGCGGCGCCGTCCTTGACGAGCGAGATGTCGTCCAGGAACGCGCCGGCGAGGTGCAGGCCGCCGTCGCTCTGGTAGCGGTAGCGGAACTGGACGACCTTGCCGGTGTACGCCGACAGGTCGTAGTTCAGGTCCACCCAGTCCCCGTTGGACGAGCCGTCGACCCCGGTTTCCGAGGCTTCGATCAGCGGGTTGCCCAGCTGCGTCCAGCTCGCGCCGTCGTCGGTCGACACCTCGGCGTAGAGGTAGTCGAAGTCCTCCTCGATCTCGTACCACGCCTTGGCGTTGATCGAGGCGGACGAGGCGCCGGTCAGGTCGAGCTGCCGGGTCAGCGTCGTGTTCAGGTCGTCGGCGCTGCCGCCCCACCACTCGTACGACCCGCCGAACGGCGTGTTGTAGGGGGTGGTCTGCTCCTGCGGCGGCAGGTTCACGACGACGGCCTGGGCCCGCGGGCCGTTGCTGTCACCGGCCGGGCCGAGGGTGACCTCGGTGGTGCCCTTGCCGTACTCGACCGTGGAGTAGTTCAGCCAGCCGAGGAAGAGCTTCGACCACGGGTCCATGTAACCCGGGGTCGAGCCGATGTCCTGCTTGCCGTGGCTCAGCCACGAGCCGGACGACATGAGGCTCCAGAAGCCGACCCCGTTGTCGCCGCCGACGGTGTCGTAGAGGTCGGGCAGACCGAGGTCGTGGCCGTACTCGTGGGCGAAGACACCGAGGCCACCGTTCTCCGGCTCGGTGGTGTAGTCACGGATCCACATGCCGGTGTCGCCGATCTGCACACCACCGGCCTTGTTGCCCTCCGGACCGGCGCTGCCGGCCAGGTTGGTGAACGCGCCCCACCGGTGCGACCAGATGGCGTCCTCGCCCTCGGCGCCGCCGCCGGCCTCCTCACCGATACCGGCGTGCACGGCCTGGAAGTGGTCGACGTACCCGTCGGGCTCGTTGAAGTCGCCGTCCTGGTCGAAGTCGTACCGGTCCCAGACGTCGAACTGGGCCAGGTAGTCCTTGATCTGCTCCGGCGTCTTGCCGGCGGCGACCTGGGTGTCGTACCACGAGGTGGCGGTGTCCTTGATGAAGTTCCAGGACCCGTCCGACTCGGGGATGACGTTGCTGCCGTACCGGGCCTCGTTGTAAGGCACGGTGACCCAGTCGGTGACGTCGCCGCCGACGGTGTACCGGCCGCCGGACTGCGCCAGGTAGAAGTCGCGCATCGACTCGCCGCTACCGTAGAACATGTCGAGGTAGTGCTGGCGGTCGTAGTTCGGCGACCACGTGGTGCTGTTGTCGTCGGTCGCGCCGCCGTCGTACTTCCGGTCGGGCTCCGGGATCTGGTTCACCACCGGGCCGGCCGCGCCGCCGGTCCGCGGGTCGACCTTGTCGCCGAAGTTGACCAGCATGGTGAAGATCGGGTCGACCTTCGGCGCCTGCTGGTACTCGACGAACTTGTCCTTGATCTTGATGACCTTCGAACCGTGCCGGGTCTCCAGCTTGGCTTTGCCGCTGAGCAGGTCGCCGATGGCCTGCTTCCGGAACTCGCGTTGCTGGTCCGCCTTCGGATCGGGCAGGTTGTCCGGGCCGTGCTCGGTCCGGTCGGATGAGGGGGTCGGGCTCGCCGCGGGGGCGCCGGAGGCCGGCGTAGCCACGACTCCCGCCGCCAGCAGCGCGGCCGCGGCAGTCGCCAGGCCGGCTGTGACTCGTCTCCTCAAAGGAGCCTCCTTTGTGGATCTGTTACATGACGAACCGCGCTCGCACGCGGGCTGTCATGAATAGCGCCAACCACCCTTACAGAGGAGCGAGGGTGTGTCACGAGCTTCCCGAGAGAGACGATCTTCCAGCTTGTTCTAATTTGTCAGGGGCAAACGCACTCAATACATCCGTAGCCCGAAGCAACTTTCAACATTACGTTTTAATCACGAGCGCTCGACCCGGCGGTGATTATGCGGTGCCCCGATGGGAAGCGCCGATGCCCGTGAAAGCGTTACCACGGCCTTTCATCGATGGTTGGGCGACGTAACAAGCGGGGCCGGAAACGAAGCGGCCCGCCCGGAGCCGAGCTCCGGACGGGCCGCGAGGAGAACGGTCAGGTTACGGCTTGGCCGGAGTCACGTGGACCCGGGCACTCGTGTTGTCCTTCGCGCTCTTCTCGATCCTGATCGAGACGCCGTAGTTGACGCGCAGGTCACCGGGGTTGCCGGTGCCCAGCGTGATCGCGCCACCGCCCAGCGTCATGCCGTAGAACTCCCGCGCCGGCTTCCCGTCCGGGTTGGTGACCCGGGTGGTGTACGGCGCGTTGTTCCGCGACGGCAGGACGACCGAGGCGTCGCTGTCCCGGGCGTACGCCGCCCCGTCGCGCATCTCGATGCCCGGGTACCAGCCCTTGGCGTCGGTGAACTCCTTCACCGGCGGCTGCGCCCCGAACTTCGTGCAGTACGCGCTGTACGGCTCACCCGCGGCCTCCAGGCACTCCTGGAAGGGGTACGTCGGCTTCAGCGAGAACGCCGCGTTCGACGACTGCGGACGGCTGGGCAGGTTGTCGGTCACCGACGGGTCCTTGACGGCCGCCGCGCCCTTGCGCCGCAGCGGGTCGAAGTGCGAGTCGACGATGAGCAACCCGCCCTTCGCGCCGTAGCTGGGCAGCGAGGTGAGCTGCCCGGTCACGTGGTTGACGTCGCCGAGCGCGGTGTCCCGGTACCAGACCAGCATGCCCGGGGCGTTGTACGAGATTCGGTCGACCTTCCACGCGTCGCGCGAGTAGATCGTGTCGTAGGTGTACTTCAGGCCCTCGTCGAAGCCGTCGAAGTTGCGCCACTCGGCCAGGTAGTAGTGCGCCTGGACCATCGTGCCGGTGTCGATGTTCCAGCCCTCACCCGTGGTGTCGACCCAGGTGTCGACGCTGGGCGTCCAGCCGTTGGCGCCACTCTCGACGTCGTCGCTCCACGTGGTGGCCCCGCCGCCGGTGACCGAGAAGTCGTCGGCGAACCAGCCCCGCTCCTCGAACGCCTCGTCGGTGGCCTGGCGCAGCCGCAGCTGGATGGTCGTGCCCGCGTACGACGACAGGTCGACGTAGTCGTGCCGCCAGCCCTCGGTGCTGCCGGTCAGGCCGTACTTCTTGCCGCCGAAGTCGTTCATCCGGCCGTTCGGGTCCGGGTAGTTGTCCGGGGTGGTGACCACGTCGCCGGCCTCGTCGTACACCTTCTGCTCGGTCCAGGTGGTCCCGCCGTCGGTCGAGACCTCGACGAAGCCGTAGTCCCAGTCCGTCTCGATGACGTAGTTGTTCCACATCCAGAACTTCGCGTCGGCCGCCGCCGGAACCGCGACCGAACGGGTCAGCCGGACGTCGGCCCAGTCCTGGTCGTTGCCGCTGTGCCACATGTTCGCGCCGCTGTGCGGCTCGGCCAGCGTGATGACCTTGTCCGGCAGGTCGATCTTGATGCCGTCCTCGGTGCCGACCGGGGTGCGTGAGGTCTGCCCGAGCTCGACGGTACGCGGCCGGGAGCCGGGCGCGACGGTCAGCGGATCGGCCCAGCCGAGCACCCACTTGTCCCAGATGCCCATGTGGGTGGGGAGCGCCTGGAAGACCTCGCCGGAGTGCGAACCCGAGGCCATCAGGTCCCAGAAGTCCACGTCCGAGTCGGCGTTGCCGGAGGTGTCGTAGAGGTCCGGCAGACCCAGGTCGTGGCCGAACTCGTGGGCGAAGACGCCCACCCCGGCGTCCTCCGGCTGGACGATGTAGTTCGACACCTTCAGGTCGGTGCCCGGGATGGTGTAGCCGCCCGGCACCGAGGAGGAGTGTGCCCAGACCGCGTAGACGCCCTGCGCGCCGCCACCGGAGGACTTGCCCTTGCCGGCGTGCACCAGCACCAGGTGGTCGATCACGCCGTCCGGCTCGAAGAAGTTGCCGTCGCCGTCCCGGTCGGCCTGGTCCTCGATGTCGTAGTCGGCCCACGGGAAGTCCGGGTCCTGCGTCGCCAGCGTGGAGATCGCGTCGGTGGCGAGCCGACCGGCGCCGGCCGGGTTGTCCGGGTGACCGTTCATCGACTGCTCACGCCCGGCGACCCAGTTGCCGTTCTCGTCCTGGAAGCAGCGGTTCGCCGCGTACCAGGCCTCTGAGTGCGGCACGGTGATCCACGGGCTGGCCTGCCCGTCCACCGTGTAGGCGCCCTTCGACATCTCCAGGTACATGTTGTGCATGGTGCGGCCGGACAGGTCGATGCCGGGCTTGCCGTCCGGACCCTTCAGGTCCTTGCGCACCCGCTCAGTGATGCCGTTCTTGGTGTACAGCATCTTGTCGAAGTGCTGGGGCGAGAAGTCCGGCACCCACATCGAGTTGTTGTCCTCGAACGGCAGGGTGGCCGGGTCCGGGATGTTGTTGTGCTTCGGCCCGTTCTGCACCGTGCCGGGGATGCAGGTGCGGTCCTCGAAGACCGTCTGCGGCACCATGACGTCGGTGAAGTCGTCGTTGGCCTGGTCGTTGAACTCCACCAGCAGCGTCAGCAGCTTCGCCGTCTGGGTGCTCGGCGCCTGCTTGATCTGGCGCGGGTTCTTGCCGGTCTTGATCGACTTGGCTTCGACCTTGGCCAGCTCCCGCGCGGTGACCGGGTTGCCCCGCGCGTGCTTGCGGTCGAACTCACGGGTCTTCTCGTGGGCCGGGGCGTACACGCCGTCCTTGCCCTTGACCTCGCGGCCGGCTGTGTCCGGCTGCACCTCCGGCTCGGCGTAGTTGATGTAGTACTCGTCGGAACCGATCACCGCCCGCGGCGTCGAGGTGGTCTCGGCCGCCGCGCTGCTCGCCACGGTCAGTGACGTGGCCGCGAGGGCGATGGCGGGCAGCGCGACGAGTAGCCGTCGACGCCCGCTGGACTGGGGTCTTTTGTTCATGCCGCTCCGATCTCGGGCATGGGATGGCAGGACCTCGGCCGGCGCCACGTCGATGTGACGTCCATCGAAGCGACGCGGCCGGCGTGAACGTAAATCACGAGACCGCCCGAGCGACAGGGGTGCGAGCCCCCTGTGTCCATTCAGCTCTTTCCGGTTCCCCCGACCGACCGATGTGACAGCCGGAATCAGGTCGTGCCGTATTCCGTAAGAAATGACGGAGGGCGGCGGCCGCTCGGCCACCGCCCTCCGTCCGGTACGTCGGTCGTCAGTCCTCGTCGGACTTCCCGCCGCCCATACCGGCGGCGATGAGCTCCATCACCGAGGAGTCCTGGAGCGTGGTGACGTCACCCAGGGACCGGTGCTCCGCGACGTCCCGCAGCAGCCGGCGCATGATCTTGCCGGAGCGGGTCTTCGGCAGCTCCGGCACCAGCATGATCTGCCGCGGCTTGGCGATCGGGCCGAGCGTCTTCGCCACATGGTTGCGCAGGTCGGCGATGAGCTGCTCGCCCGCTTCGCCCCCCGTCTGCACGCTGCCCCGGGGGATCGCGAACGCCACGATCGCCTGCCCCGTCGTCGGATCGGTGGCGCCGACCACCGCCGCCTCGGCCACCGACGGGTGGGAGACCAGCGCCGACTCCACCTCAGTGGTCGAGATGTTGTGCCCGGACACCAGCATCACGTCGTCGACCCGGCCGAGCAGCCAGACGTGCCCGTCGTCGTCCTTCTTCGCGCCGTCACCGGCGAAGTACACCCAGTCGCCGCCCGACCCACCGCCCGCGCCGGCCCCGAACCGCGACCAGTACGTCTCCAGGAATCGGCTGTCGTCGCCCCAGATGGTGCGCAGCATCGACGGCCACGGCTCGGTGAGCACCAGGTAGCCGCCACCACCGTTGGGCACCGACCGGCCCTGGTCGTCCACCACGTCGGCGGCGACGCCCGGCAGCGGGCTCATGGCGCTGCCCGGCTTCGCCGCGGTCACCCCGGGAAGCGGGGAGATCATGATGGCTCCGGTCTCGGTCTGCCACCAGGTGTCCACCACCGGCAGCTCACCGTGGCCGACATGCTGCCGGTACCAGATCCACGCCTCCGGGTTGATCGGCTCACCGACGCTGCCGAGCAGCCGGAGCGAGGAGAGGTCGTACCCGGCCGGGATGTCCTCGCCCCACTTCATCATGGTGCGGATCAGCGTCGGCGCGGTGTAGAGGACCGTCACCTTGTACTTGTCGACGATCTCCCAGAACCGGCCCTTGTGCGGGGTGTCCGGGGTGCCCTCGTACATCACCTGGGTGGCGCCGTTCGAGAGCGGTCCGTACACGATGTACGAGTGCCCGGTGACCCAGCCGATGTCGGCGGTGCACCAGTAGACGTCGCTCTCCGGCTTCAGGTCGAAGACCGCATGCGTGGTGTACGACGTCTGGGTCAGGTAGCCGCCGGTGGTGTGCAGGATGCCCTTCGGCCGGGCCGTGGTGCCGCTGGTGTAGAGGATGAACAGCGGGTGCTCGGCGTCGAACGGCTGCGCCACGTGCTCCGGCGAGGCGGTCTCCACCGTCTCGTGCCACCAGCGGTCCTTCTCCGACCAGCCGACGTCCCCACCGGTGCGGCGGACCACCAGCACGTGCTCCACCGACGGGCACTTAGCCACCGCCTCGTCCACGGTCGGCTTGAGCGCCGACGGCTTGCCCCGCCGGTAGCCGCCGTCGGCCGTGATGACCACCTTGGCGCTGGCATCCTGGATCCGGTTGGTCAGCGCGTCCGCGGAGAAGCCGCCGAAGACCACGCTGTGCGTGGCCCCGACCCGGGCGCAGGCGAGCATCGCGACCGCCGCCTCCGGAATCATCGGCAGGTAGATCGCCACCCGGTCGCCGGCCGTCACACCCAGGTCGGTCAGCGCGTTCGCCGCCTGGCAGGTGAGTTTGTGCAGATCGGCGTACGTGAGGGTGCGGGTGTCACCGGGCTCGCCCTCCCAGTGGATCGCCACCTTGTCGCCCAGGCCCGCCTCCACGTGCCGGTCCAGGCAGTTGTACGCCACATTGAGCTGACCGCCCACGAACCACTTCGCGAACGGTGCGTTCGACCAGTCGAGCGTCTGCTCCCACTGCTTCGACCAGGCCAGCCGCCCGGCCTGCCGCTCCCAGAAAGCCAACCGGTCGGCCGCCGCCTCGTCGTACGCGTCGGCCTTCACGTTGGCGTTCGCGGCGAGTTCGGCCGGCGGCGGGAACTGGCGCGTCTCATTCAGCAAGTTGGCCAATGCCTCGCTCATCCGTGCTCCTCGTCGCTCGGGGTGACCTGCGCCTCGTCTGGGGGAGAGGTTAGTCCGGCCGGCCATCCGAGGCGACCGCCGGTCACCCGCCCCCGCGCCCAACGGCCCACGCCACGCGCTCAACTGCAAGCAGGGGCCCCGACGACGCCGCCGCGGCCGGAAGCGGCCACGGTGGTTGGTCGGCGTCGCCCCCGCACCGGTCGATAGCGTGGCGGGATGACCACCGACCCGCTCGCCCCGCTGCTCGAACTCGCCGACGTCGCCGCCGCCGCGCAGCAGGCCCGGGAACGCTTCGACGAAGCGCTGGGGCATCGCGCGCTGCGCCGGCACGGCGGACAGGTCGCCGCCGAGGTGAGCCTTCGGTCCGCGGTGGCCAGCGCCGCGCTCGAGGGGTACGCACACGACCGCGAGGCGGTCCGGGCCGGCACCGTCACCGACCCGGTGCTCCAGGGGGCGCTGCGGGTCGCCGGGGCGCTGCCCGGGCTGATCGAGCTCTGGCCGAAGGCACCCCGGCAGGCGCTCGCCAGGCTGCACGTGCTCGCCGCCCGGGACGCCGTACCCGAGCCGGAGCTGGGGCGGCCGATCGCCGAGCGCGTCCACCAGGTCGACGTCGTCGCGTCAGCCGCAGCCGGCCTCGGCGCCCGGCTGGACAACCTCGCCGCGCTCGTGGCCGGCGGCACCCGGGTGTCGCCGCTGGTGCTCGCGGCCGTGGTGCACGGCGAGTTGCTGGCGCTGCGGCCCTTCGCCGGCCCGTCCGGCGTGGTGGCCCGCGGCGCGGCCCGGCTGGTGCTGCTGGCCAGCGGCACCGACCCGCGCGGCCTGCTCCCGGTGGACGTCGGCCACCACGAGCGGGAGCCCGAGTACGTCGGCGCGGCCGGGGCCTTCGCCACCGGCACCCCGGACGGGCTGCGCTCCTGGCTGCGGCACTACATGAACGCGGTCGAGGTGGGCGCGGACGAACTCACCCGGATCGGCGACGAGGTGCTGGCCGCGTCCTGACCCGGTTCACCGCCGACCTCGACGCCGGGCCGGCGGGATCAGCAACCGGTCGAGGCGATCAGGCGGGGGTGGAGGTCGTCCGGGTGCGCCGGTGACGGCCGTACCAGGCGATGCCGATCGCCACCCCGACGCCGACTGCGGCCGCGGCGGCGGCCACCGGCACGGCCGGCCGCTCGCGCAGCCGCCGGCCCAGCGGGATCGGGTGGCGGAACTCCAGCACCGGCCAGGCGTTCTCGGCGGCGAGCTTGCGCAGCTGCCGGTCCGGGTTCACCACGGTGGGATGGCCGACGCACTCCAGCAGCGGGCGGTCGCTGTACGAGTCGGAGTAGGCGTACGAGTCGGCGAGGTCGTAGCCGCGCTCCTCGGCGAGCCGGCTCACCGCCTCGACCTTGCTCGGGCCGGCCGCGTAGAACTCGACCTCGCCGCTGTACCGGCCGTCCTCGACCGTCATCCGGGTGGCGATCACGTCGGTCACCCCGAGCAGTTCGCCGATCGGACGGACCATCTCCTCGCCGGAGGCGGAGACCAGCACCACGTCCCGACCGGCCGCCTGGTGTTCCTCAATGAGCGCGGCGGCCTCGGCGTACACGTACGGATTGATCAGCTCGTGCAGTGTCTCTGCGACGATTTGGCGGACCTGCTCCACCTGCCAGCCCTTGCACAGTGTCGCCAGGTAGTCCCGCGTGCGGGCCATGGTCTGCTCGTCGGTGCCGCCCAGCCGGAACATCAGCTGCGCGTACGCCGACTTGACCACGTCACGACGTGTGATCAACCCGTCCCGGTAGAACGGCCGGCCGAACGCCAGGGCGCTCGACTTGGCGATGACGGTCTTGTCCAGATCGAAAAAAGCGGCACCTCGGCCCACGGCGCGAAAGTCTAGCCCGATGGTCTATGGTCGGCGGGTGCCCGGGGTCCGATGATCTTCAGATCGGCGGCCGGACGCCCTCACCTCAGCGCACAGTGATCACGATCACACTCTACGAAAACAAATTCGCAGGGAGTGGAGTGAACACCACTCGACGTAACAGGTCCGCTCAGGCAGACTTGTCCGCACGACGAGTGCTCATATCCGACAGTAGGCAGACCCTCAGCGGTTGCACCCCCCGTGACCGCTGAGTTGGTTCGGCTCGACCCCCCCGGAGCCGAACCTCCCGACGACCCCCGTCTCCCCCCGACGGGGGTCGTCCCTTTGCGCATCGGGCACTGCGGCCCAGGTCACAGCCCCTCCTCGTCCTCGTCGAGGGAGCCCGCCAAGGGTGTTTCCCCGCCCCGAGGCAGCAGAGAGGCAGCGGAGCCGTCGAAGGCAGCCAGGACGCGGGCGGCGTAGTCGTCCGGGGTGTGCGTGTAACGATTGAGCGTCGTAGGAGCCTGCTCGTGACCCATGACCCGCTGCACCAAGTTGATCGGGACTCCGCCGTGACCAGCCAGGTGGCGTAGACGTGCCCCCACCGAAGGCGATCTCTCCGAGAAGTACGCCACCAGCCGAAACACGGTTCGGCTCGCCCTCGACGTGCTCCGCAACGAGGGTCTGATCATTTCCCAGCGGGGACGCGGCAGCTTCGTTCGCGCCGACCCTCCGATGCGCTACTACGCCTCACTCACCGGGTCTCGGAAGAAGCGCCTCGACGTGGATCGCCGACGCGACACGTTCAGTCAGCAGATCGAGGCACAGGGCAAGACACCGCATCAGGTGAGCAGTGTGGAGACCCTGCCAGCGACGGCGGAGGTAGCCGCACACCTCGGCGTGGAGCCCGGCACGCCAGTCGCGGTTCGTCGTCGGATCATGTACGCCGACGACCAACCGCTACAACTGGGCGATAGCTACTACCCGCTCGACATCGTGCAGAGCAGCAGAATCATGAGCCCCGAGGATGTGGCAGAGGGCACCGACCAGGTCTTGGAAGACCTGGGGCACATCCCCACTCGCTACGAGGACGAGATCACGTGGCGGATGCCCAGCGTCGAGGAAGCCACAAAGTTGCACCTCGGACCAGCAACTCCTGTCGGCCGACTCCTGCGGACCAGCATCGACCAGCACGACCGGCCAATCGAGCTGTACCAGGTGATCCTGCCCGGCGACAGGCACGTGCTGCTCTACGAGGTGGACGCCCAGTGAACCTACGGCCGATCCTGCTGACAGGGAACCTGGTACGTCTGGAGCCCTTGGGCTACGAGCACAAGGACGACCTGGCTGCTGCTGCCGCCTTTGACGAAATCTGGACCTACCTCGACGAGCCAACGCCTCGCACGGCGCAAGCTGTGGAGGCGCTGATTCGAGATGCCCTCGACGAGCAGAAGCGCGGTGGCCGGATTCCCTTCGCAATCGTCGACCTCGCCACCAACAGGGCCGTCGGTAGCACCAGCTACATCGATATCCGGCCACAGGATCGCACGGTGGAGATCGGCTGGACATGGATCACCCCGAGCCATTGGGGCACCGGAGCGAACACCGAAGCCAAGTTCATGCTGATGCGCCACGCGTTCGAGGAACACTCCGCAGGTCGAGTCGCCATCAAAACCGATCTCCGCAACGAGCGATCGCAGCGGGCAATCGCCAAGCTAGGGGCAGTCCGCGAAGGCGTCTGGCGGAACCACCGGCTGCTAAGCGCCGGCAGGTACCGGGACAGCGTCTTCTACAGCGTGATCGACTCGGAATGGCCTCAGGTGCGGGACCGCCTCAGCGCCGCTCACTGAGTTCTCCTACCGAAGCGGTAACGCCGAGGCGGCCGGCTGCCGGCGATGTCCGGCCCCATTTGATCCGCGACAGGTTAACGCCACATGATGCGTGGCGATTCCGGCTAGAACGACGCTTGGCCAGATTGCCGGTCTTCGAGGATTCGGCAGGCCTGGATACGTGGTCATTTCGCCGCGGCGGCTGGCTGCCAAGTGATCCGTTCATAGCAGACCAGGGCGATCAAGATGATGGCGACTAGAGCGAGCGCAGCGAAGGCGGGAAGGTGTCGGGCGACGGGCAGCAGCGCGAGGATGGTGCCGACCGCGAGGATCGGAGCGGGTGGGGTGTGTCGGACGGTGAGTCGAAGGAACAGGGCCCGACCAATGAGGTAGAGGGCGGGGCCGCCGAACAGAGCTGCGGTCGAGGTCCAGTCCAGCGGGGTCCCAGCGGGTCGCCGGAGTGGGTGGTCAGCCATGTGGGCAATGACCACCTCGATGCCGATGGCCAGGTAGATGATTCCGGCGATGAGCAGGAAGTGAGCCAAGCTGTAGGCGATGCTGCCGGTCCAAGTCCGGTCCTTGACGGGGAGCCGCGCCAGGGCCTGTCCGGCAGGCGCGGCGGCGTTTTCGAAGTACAGCCACCACAGGGCCAGCGCCGTGGTCAAAGCGAGCAGCGCAGCGACCAGGACCGGCCAATGAGTGACCACCGATCCGGCGCCGACGCCCACCGAGATCAGCGACTCGCCCAGAGCAATGATCACTATCAGGCCGTGCCGCTCAGCGAAATGGCTGGGGCTGGGCAACGGAGCGCGTCCGGCAGACACCGCGATGAATAGGCCGCCGATGCAGTCGATGAGGAACGCCGCGGCCCACAACAGCGTCTGCGCGGCGCCGCCGAACACCGCGCCGAACAGCAGCGCAATCAGGCCCACCGAGACGGGGATGACCCGGAAGCGCAGCGAGGCGCGTAGCCGCGCGTTACCGGCCGATATGCGCCAGACGAGAGCCAGATACACCACCCGGACAACGATGTAGACGAGGGCCAGAGTCATGGGCGCGGCCAGTGACTGGGTGCCGTCCCGCCACGCTGCGGGCAGGACCAGGGCGGCCACGAACATTGCGGCCATGACAGCGGCGTTTCCGGCGCGGACCAGGCCCACGTCGGCGCGGACCTGGTTGGCCAACCAAGCGTAGTTAGTGAACGGCCACCACAGCAGTAGCAGGAGCACAAGGCCATGTGCCAGCCCGAGTGGCGTCGGTGTCTGTGCCGTGAACGTCGCCACCTGGATGAAGGCGAACACGAACACCAGGTCGAAGAACACCTCGAACGGCGTGGTCCGATGGGTTGGCTCGGTCGGCACCGGCGGCCCGGCTCGGAAGATGTGCCTCATAGGCCCATCTTGTTCGCCCAACATCCGACCAGATCCCGGATTCAACACTTAACCCGGCAGCCGCCGCTGGCCGCCACGGATGGCTTCGGCGCAGCTCGCAAATACCCGCAGATACCCCATTTCGACCTAACACCACAAAACTGCGCAGGGCTTGCCTCGTTGGGGGGCTGTTTGGGGCGCTCGTCTGGTTGGCGGCGGCGGCACGGTGGGCCGGGGCCAACCCTGATCACTTTTACCACGGCAAGGCATCGTTTTACGAAGTCGTTAGCGTGGTCATGGTCGCCGTTTCTCTCGTCGCGTGGCTTCTGCTGCTTTGGCCGTTTTTGATGAAAATCGACGCCAATGGCCTGACACTTCGCCTGCGCGGCATCACGACCCGGTTGCCTTGGGAGTCGGTGGAATCACTGACCGTAATGAAGGTAGGGGACTCGTGGGAGGCGCCGGACTTGGAGATTCGCCTGGCCCCGGGGGTGAAACTCGGAGGACGGTTGGCCAGCAAACGAGATGGACGGCGGGTCTACTCCCTGCTCGCCCTAAACGATTTCACCGTCGCGCCAGAAGAAGTGATCGCGGGTTTGCAGCGGTACGGCGGAGGCAGGGTCGACGCTCAGGATTACCTGCAGCACCGTGCCGCCAAGCGGGCCGTCGCGCGATACGTGCGCGGCGATGCAGTCCAAGCCGACCCGCACCTGGCCGAATACATGGCCGTGCAGCGGAGCATCGAGGCGGAAGAGCGGGAGACTCCGTTATCGGGCGACGACCAAGATCCGGACTCTACGCGGAACGATCATGGATCGCGCGACTAAGGCGTGTTTCATAAGCCGGTCAGAGCCACTCGCAGATGATGATGATGGTCAGGACGGCCTGGAATCGGACGGCCAACTTGTCGTAGCGGGTGGCGACGCCGCGATGGCGTTTGAGCCGGGCGATGCCGTTCTCGACGG